>DVHE01000057.1 GCA_018712245.1 Candidatus Avoscillospira avicola
CAATGCCCATCTTCTCCTGGCCGGCCTTGGTCTTGGGCTCGATGGCCACGCGGATCACAGGGTCAGGGAACTCCATGGACTCCAGGATGATGGGGGCCTTCTCGTCGCACAGGGTGTCGCCGGTGGTGGAGTTCTTCAGGCCCACCACGGCGGCGATGTCGCCGGAGTAGACAGTGTCGATGTCCTCCCGGTGGTTGGCGTGCATCTGCAGGATGCGGCCGATGCGCTCACGCTGGCCCTTGGTGGAGTTGAGCACCGCGGAGCCGGTGTTGAGTACGCCGGAGTAGACGCGGATGAAGCTCAGACGGCCCACGTAGGGGTCGGTGGCGATCTTGAAGGCCAGGGCGGAGAAGGGGGCCTCGTCAGAGGCGGGGCGCTCATCCTCCTCGTCGGTCTTGGGGTTGACGCCCTTGATGGCGGGGATGTCCAGGGGGGAGGGCATATAGTCCACCACCGCGTCCAGCAGCTTCTGGATGCCCTTGTTGCGGTAGGAGGTACCGCAGACCACGGGGATCATCTCCACGGCGCAGGTGGCCTTGCGGATGGCGGCGCGAATGCGGTCCGTGGGGACCTCCTCGCCGCCCAGATACATCTCCATGATCTCGTCGTCCACCATGGAAACGGCGTCCATCAGCTTCTCGCGGTACTCGTTGGCCAGGTCCACCATGTCCTCGGGGATGGGCTCCACACGCATGTCCTTGCCCATCTCGTCGTAGTAGACGTCGGCGTTCATCTCCACAAGGTCGATGATGCCCCGGAAATCGGCTTCCTTGCCGATGGGCAGCTGGATGGGCACGGCGTTGCACTTCAGGCGGTCGTCGATCATGCGAAGGACGTTGTAGAAGTCGGCGCCCATGATGTCCATCTTGTTGACGTAGATCATCCGGGGGACGCGGTAGTGATCGGCCTGGCGCCACACGGTCTCAGACTGGGGCTCCACGCCGCCCTTGGCGCACATAACGGTGACAGAACCGTCCAGTACCCGCAGGGAACGCTCCACCTCCACGGTGAAGTCCACGTGGCCCGGGGTGTCGATGATGTTGATCCGGGTCTGGGGGAACTGACTCTTGCTCCCCTTCCAGTAGCAGGTGGTGGCGGCGGAGGTGATGGTGATGCCGCGCTCCTGCTCCTGGGCCATCCAGTCCATGGTGGCGGTACCCTCGTGGGTCTCGCCAATCTTGTAGTTCACGCCGGTGTAGTACAGGATACGCTCCGTCGTGGTGGTCTTGCCGGCGTCGATGTGGGCCATGATGCCGATGTTTCTTGTGTTTTCCAGTGATACCTTTCTCGGCATGTTCTTCTCCTAACTTACCAGCGGAAATGGGCGAAGGCCTTGTTGGACTCGGCCATCTTGTGGGTGTCCTCCCGCTTCTTCACGGCGGCGCCGGTGTTGTTGGCGGCGTCCATGATCTCGTTGGCCAGACGCTGCGCCATGGTCCGCTCGCTGCGGGCCCGGGCATAGGTGGTCAGCCAGCGCAGACCCAGGGTCTGACGGCGGACGGGACGGACGTCCATAGGCACCTGATAGGTGGCGCCGCCCACGCGGCGGGCCTTGACCTCCAGGCTGGGCATGATGTTGTCCATAGCGGTGGTGAACACCTCAAGGGGGTCCTTGCCGGTCTGCTCCTTGACCATGTCAAAAGCGCCGTAAACCACCTTCTGGGCAACGCCCTTCTTCCCATCCAGCATGATGGAGTTGACCAGCTTGGTCACCAGCACGCTGTTATAAATGGGATCGGGCAAAATTTCTCTCTTGGGAACATTACCTCTTCTGGGCACTATGCTTCCCTCCTTCATGAAAATTTATGAAATCATAGGTACTCTCCGGGCGTCTGCCCGGCGTCGGCCTGCCAAAGAGGGGTCGTCACAGTTTATCTGGTGAAAAAACCATGTCTACCTATTCGGCAAAGCGCTTCGTGCTGGGGTCAGCGTCGGTGATGTGCTGCCGCTCTCAGGCGGCCGGGCAGATCACTTCTGCTTGGGGCGCTTGGCGCCGTACTTGGAACGGCCCTGCATCCGGCCCTGGACGCCCTGGGTATCCAGCGTACCACGGATGATGTGGTAACGCACGCCAGGCAGGTCCCTGACACGGCCGCCGCGGATCATGACCACAGAGTGCTCCTGCAGGGAGTGACCCACGCCGGGGATGTAAGCGGTGACCTCGTAGCCGTTGGTCAGACGCACACGGGCGATCTTACGCAGCGCGGAGTTGGGCTTCCTGGGGGTAGAGGTACGCACCGCGGTGCAGACGCCGCGCTTCTGAGGGGAAGGCAGGTTGGTCTCCTTGTTCTTCAGGGTGTTCAGACCATACTGCATGGCGGGGCTGGTGGACTTGTAGGTCACCTGCTCTCTGCCCTTGCGAACCAACTGGTTAAAAGTAGGCATAGCTTTCTCCTTTCTTAAAAATGTGGGAGCAAACGCTCCAGTTTATTTTTTACAGGATATCGAAAAATATCCCGAAAAAACCAAAATCACGGATTTTTTTTCAGCAGCGCCACCACAGCGGCGCCCACCTGGATTCCGGCAGCCTGTCCCAGCTGCTCCATGGTGTAGTCCTCCGTTACAGGGACATGGCTCTCCCGGCACTGCTCCCGAATGGGGCCGGTGAGGGCCGGGTCGGCGTCAGCGGCCAGAAAGACCCGCAGAGCCAGGCCGTCCCGGACAGCGCGGCGGGACTGCTTGACGCCCACCACCTTCTCCCTGGCCTTCAGCTCCTCCAGCAAGGTCATTCCTCCCGTTTAGACACGCCAAAATTCGCGGAACAGACCCGCGCAATGTGGGATTATATCATAGGAAAGTCCTTCCGTCAAGGGGTTGTTTGCTTTTTTCCGCACACGGCCGCTTTTGCTCCCTATGACCGGAAAACTGTTGAAAAAGCGGTGACCTGCCCCTCTCCACAGAGGACATGTAAGAATAGGCGCCGCATGAAGCGGCGCCTATTCCGAACAGATCAAATATCGACATTAAGCGGAGGCGTTCTCACTCCTCGACCGTTCCGTCCTCCAGATCAGCCGCGGGCTCGGCAATCTCCTCGGAGAGCACATCCGGATCCTCCACGGGAGCTTCCATCTGCTCCGGCTGGAACACCGGGGCGGGCTCCTCCTCGGGGACAAGGGACTCGGCCATATCCCGGTAGACGCCCAGGCCGGCGCCGGCGGGGATCAGCTTGCCGATGATGACATTCTCCTTCAGACCGGTCAGGTGGTCCACCTTGCCCTTGATAGCGGCCTCGGTGAGGACCTTGGTGGTCTCCTGGAAGGAGGCGGCGGACAGGAAGGAGTCCGTGGCCAGGGACGCCTTGGTGATGCCCATGAGGAGCTGGGTGACCTCAGCCTCCCGCAGGGGCTCGCCGTCGGGCCGGACCTCGCCGGCCTCGCGCCGGCGGCGGACCGCCTCGTTGGCGTCGTGGAGCTCCAGAACATCTACCATGGCGCCGGACAGCAGGGTGGTATCCCCCGCGTCCTCCACACGGCACTTGCGCATCATCTGGCGGACAATGACCTCGATGTGCTTGTCGTTGATGTCCACGCCCTGCTGGCGGTACACCCGCAGGACCTCCTGGATCAGGTAGTTGTGCACGGCGCTGGCGCCGCGGGTGCGGAGCACGTCGTGGGGGTTGAGGGCGCCGTCGTTGAGGGCGGTACCCTTCTCGATGACGTCGCCGTCGTTGACCCGCAGGCCGGTGTGGGGCACGGCGTACATCTTGGTGTTGCCGTCCTCGCCCACCACATGGATGTTCAGCAGGGAGCCCTTGCTGCTCTCCTCGAAGTGGACCTTGCCGGCGATCTCCGACAGGGTGGCCATCTTCTTGGGCTTGCGGGCCTCAAAGAGCTCCTCGACGCGGGGAAGACCCTGGGTGATGTCGCCGCCGGCCACGCCGCCGGTGTGGAAGGTACGCATGGTCAGCTGGGTGCCGGGCTCACCGATGGACTGGGCGGCGATGATGCCGACAGCCTCGCCGGTGCCCACCGGGCGGCCGGAGGCCAGGTTCATGCCGTAGCAGCGGGCGCATACGCCGCTGCGGGCCCGGCAGGTCAGCACCGTGCGGATCTCCACCTTGGTGATGCCGTGGGCCTCCAGCACCTTGGCGTCGGCCTCGCTGAGCATCCGGTCCTTGGGGCAGAGCACCTCGCCGGTGGCGGGGTCCACAATGTCCCGCACAGGGAAGCGGCCGCGGATGCGGTCGGCGAACTTCTCGATGACCTGGCCGTTCTCCTGGATCTCCTCCACCCAGATGCCCTCTTCCACGCCGCAGTCGTCCTCCCGGATGATGACCTCCTGGGAGACGTCCACCAGGCGGCGGGTCAGGTAACCGGAGTCGGCGGTACGCAGGGCGGTGTCGGCCATGCCCTTCCGGGCGCCTCGGGAGGAGATGAAGTACTCCAGAACGCTCAGGCCCTCCCGGAAGTTGGACTTGATGGGGATCTCGATGGTGCGGCCGGCGGTGTTGGCCATCAGGCCGCGCATACCGGCCAGCTGGCGGATCTGCTTCATGGAGCCGCGGGCGCCGGAGGTGGCCATCATGTAGATGGGGTTGAGCTCCTCCAGGTTGTCCTGCAGGGCGTCGGTGACGTCCTCCGTGGTCTTCTCCCACTCACGGACCACGGCGCGGTAGCGCTCGTCGTTGGTCATGAAGCCCATCTTGTACTCATTTTCAATGTCCACGATCCGCTGCTCCGTCTCGTGGATGAGCTCGTACTTCCGGGCGGGGACGGACATGTCGTAGATGGAGATGGTGATGGCGCCCCGGGTGGAGTACTTGTAGCCGGTGGCCTTGATGTTGTCCAGCACCTCGGCGGCCACGGTGAAGCCGTGCTCCCGGATGGTCCGGTCCACGATCTTCCCCAGCTCCTTCTTGCCGCAGGTCATGTTGATCTCGTAGTCGCAGACGTGATTCAGGTCGCTGCGGTCCACGAAGCCCAGATCCTGGGGGATGTTCTGGTTGAAGATGATCCGCCCGGCGGTGATCTCCACGATCTTCCGGTAGGTCTGCCCCTGGTAGGTGACCTCCCGGCGGACCCGAATGGGGGCGTGGATGCCGATGACGTGGTCGTTGTAGGCCAGCATCACCTCGTCCTCGCTGACGAAGACCTTCCCCGCGCCGTCCTCCTTGTCGTTGACGTAGGTCAGGTAGTAGGAGCCCAGCACCATGTCCTGGGAGGGGACGGTGACGGGGCCGCCGTCCTGGGGACGGAGGAGGTTGTTGGCGGAGAGCATCAGCAGGCGGGCCTCCGCCTGGGCCTCTGCGGACAGGGGCACGTGAACGGCCATCTGGTCGCCGTCGAAATCGGCGTTGAAGGCGGTGCAGGTCAGGGGGTGGAGCTTGATGGCCCGGCCCTCCACCAGCACCGGCTCAAAGGCTTGGATGCCCAGACGGTGGAGGGTGGGGGCGCGGTTGAGCATGACGGGGTGGTCCTTGATGACCACGTCCAGGGCGTCCCACACCTCTGCCCGGCCCTTGTCCACCATCTTCTTGGCGGACTTGATGTTGTTGGCGGCGCCGTCCTCCACCAGCTTCTTCATGATGAAGGGGCGGAACAGCTCCAGGGCCATCTCCTTGGGCAGGCCGCACTGGAAGATCTTCAGCTCAGGGCCGACGACGATGACGGACCGGCCGGAGTAGTCCACGCGCTTGCCCAGCAGGTTCTGGCGGAAGCGGCCCTGCTTGCCCTTGAGCATGTCGCTGAGGGACTTGAGGGCCCGGTTGTTGGCGCCGGTGACCGCCCGGCCCCGGCGGCCGTTGTCGATGAGGGCGTCCACCGCCTCCTGGAGCATCCGCTTCTCGTTGCGGACGATGATGTCCGGGGCGTTGAGCTGGATGAGGCGCTTTAAACGGTTGTTGCGGTTGATGACCCGGCGGTAGAGGTCGTTGAGGTCGGAGGTGGCGAACCGGCCGCCGTCCAGCTGGACCATGGGCCGCAGCTCCGGCGGGATCACCGGCAGCACGTCCATGATCATCCAGGTGGGATCGTTGCCGGACATCCGGAAGGACTCCACCACTTCCAGGCGCTTGATGATCCGCAGCTTCTTCTGGCCGGAGGCGTCCTTCAGCTCGCGGCGCAGCTGCTCGGAGAGCTCTTCCAGGTTGATCTCCGCCAGCAGCGTCTTGATGGCCTCGGCGCCCATGCCGGCCTGGAAGTCGTCTTCATACTTCTCGCGCATATCCCGGTATTCCTTCTCCGAGAGGATCTGGTTCTTGGAGAGGGGGCAGTCGCCGGGATCGGTGACGATATAGTTGGCAAAGTAGAGGACTTTTTCGAGAATCCGGGGGCTGATGTCCAGCAGCAGGCCCATCCGAGAGGGGATGCCCTTGAAGTACCAGATGTGGGAGCAGGGAGCGGCCAGCTCGATGTGGCCCATGCGCTCCCGGCGGACCTTGGCCTTGGTGACTTCCACGCCGCAGCGGTCGCAGATCTTGCCCTTGTAGCGGATCTTCTTATACTTGCCGCAGTGGCACTCCCAGTCCTTGGTGGGGCCAAAGATGCGCTCGCAGTAAAGGCCGTCGCGCTCGGGCTTCAGAGTGCGGTAGTTGATGGTCTCAGGCTTTTTGACCTCGCCGAAGGACCACTCCCGAATCTTCTCCGGTGAAGCAATACCGATTTTGATCGCGTCAAAGGTTTCCATGCAAGTATCGCCTCCTTATTCTTCCTCGTTTTCGGCGTCCATCCCGCTGAGCAGGTCGCCGAAGACGTCGTCTTCATCCTGGATCTCAAAGCCGGCGTCGGCGGCCTCATCGGCGGCCACGTCCTTCTCCCGGCCCTCATAGAGTTCCAGCTCGTCTTCATTGTAGTTGGGGCGGTTGCCGGCGGTGTAGACCACATCGTCGTCATCGTCGTCCTTGAGTTCAATTTCCTCGCCGGCGGCGTTCAGCACCTTGATGTCTAGGCACAGGGACTGGAGTTCCTTGACCAGAACCTTGAAGGACTCAGGCACACCGGGGCGCGGCACGTTGTGGCCCTTGACAATGGCCTCGTACGTCTTGACACGGCCGGTGACGTCGTCGGACTTGACCGTGAGGATTTCCTGCAGGGTGTAGGCAGCGCCGTAAGCCTCCAGGGCCCAGACCTCCATCTCGCCGAACCGCTGGCCGCCGAACTGGGCCTTGCCGCCCAGAGGCTGCTGCGTGACCAGGGAGTAGGGACCGGTGGACCGGGCGTGGATCTTGTCGTCCACCAGGTGGTGGAGTTTGAGGAAGTAGACGTAGCCGACGGTGACCAGGTTGTCAAAGCGCTCACCGGTGCGGCCGTCATAGAGGACGCTCTTGCCGTCTTCCCGGAGACCGGCCAGCTTCAGGGTCTCACGGATGTCCTTTTCGTTGGCGCCGTCGAAGATGGGGGTGGCCACCTTCCAGCCCAGAGCCTGGGCGGCGTAGCCCAGGTGGACGTCCAGCACCTGGCCGATGTTCATACGGGAGGGCACACCCAGGGGGTTCAGCACGATGTCCAGCGGCGTACCGTCGGGCAGGAAGGGCATATCCTCCTCCGGCAGGACCCGGGACACGACGCCCTTGTTGCCGTGGCGGCCGGCCATCTTGTCGCCCACGGAAATCTTCCGCTTCTGGGCGATGTAGACCCGGACGACCTTGTTGACGCCGGGGGACAGCTCGTCGCCGTTCTCCCGGGTGAAGACCTTCACGTCCACGATGATGCCGCTCTCGCCGTGGGGCACCTTCAGAGAGGAGTCGCGGACCTCGCGGGCCTTCTCGCCGAAGATGGCGCGCAGGAGGCGCTCCTCGGCGGTCAGCTCGGTCTCGCCCTTGGGCGTGACCTTGCCCACCAGGTAGTCGCCGGAGGTGACTTCGGCGCCCACGCGGATGATGCCGTTCTCGTCCAGGTCCTTGAGGGTGTCCTCGCCGACGTTGGGGATGTCGCGGGTGATCTCCTCGGGGCCCAGCTTGGTGTCGCGGGACTCGGTCTCGTACTCCTCGATGTGGATGGAGGTGAAGACGTCCTCGCGGACCAGCCGCTCGT
The DNA here is from genome assembly GCA_018712245.1 of Candidatus Avoscillospira avicola. Classification (GTDB taxonomy): domain Bacteria; phylum Bacillota; class Clostridia; order Oscillospirales; family Oscillospiraceae; genus Avoscillospira; species Avoscillospira avicola. The sequence continues at coordinate 7,971 of DVHE01000057.1, forward strand.
TTAAGAGGATGGCGTCCTCGTAGTTGTAGCCCTCCCAGGTCATGAAGCCGATCAGCACGTTCTTGCCCAGGGAGATCTCGCCCTGGGAGCAGCTGGGACCGTCGGCGATGACCTGGCCGTTCTCCACCCGCTCGCCGGCGGAGACAATGGGCCGCTGGTTGACGCAGGTGCCCTGGTTGCTGCGGGCGAACTTGGTGAGGGTATAGTCCTCGGTGTGGCCGTCGTCGTAGCGCACCGAGATGTTGGTGGCGGAGACCTTGGTCACGACGCCGTCGCCCTTGGCGGTGATGCAGACTTCGGAGTCCACGGCGCACTTATGCTCGATGCCGGTGGCCACGATGGGGGCTTCCGTCACCATCAGCGGCACGGCCTGGCGCTGCATGTTGGCGCCCATCAGGGCACGGTTGGCGTCGTCGTTCTCCAGGAAGGGGATGAAGGCCGTGGCCACGGAGGTCATCATCTTGGGGGAGACGTCCATGTAGTCGATGACGTCGCGGTCCACGGAGATAATCTCGTTGCGGTGGCGGCAGGTGACACGGGGGTTGGCGAGACGGCCGTCCTCGCCGATGGGCTCGGCGGCCTGGCAGACGTAGTAGTCATCCTCCACGTCGGCGGTCATATACTCGACGATGTCGGTGACAACGCCGGTGGCCTTGTCGATCTTGCGGTAGGGGGCCTCCACGAAGCCGTACTCGTTGATCCGGGCGTAGGTGGCCAGGTAGTTGATCAGGCCGATGTTGGGGCCTTCAGGAGTCTCGATGGGGCACATACGGCCATAGTGGCTGTAGTGGATATCGCGCACGTCGAAGGAAGCGCGCTCCCGGCTCAGGCCGCCGGGACCCAGGGCCGAGAGGCGGCGCTTGTGGGTCAGCTCGGCCAGGGGGTTGTTCTGGTCCATGAACTGGCTCAGCGGCGAGGAACCGAAGAACTCCTTGATGACGGCGGTGACGGGGCGGATGTTGATGAGGCTCTGGGGGGTGACGGTGTCCAGATCCTGGACCGTCATGCGCTCCCGGATGACCCGCTCCAGGCGGGTGAAGCCCACGCGGAACTGGTTCTGCAAGAGCTCGCCCACGCAGCGCAGACGGCGGTTGCCCAGGTGGTCGATATCGTCGGTGGTACCGGCGCCGTGGACCATGCAGTTGAGGTAGTTGATGGAGGCGAGGATGTCGTCCTTGGTGATGTGCTTGGGGATCAGGTCCTCCCAATGCTCCTCAATGGCGTCGGCCCAGGCGGGGGCGTCGGCGCGGCCCAGCTGCTCCAGCAGCTCCTTCAGGGCGGCGAAGCAGACCTTTTCCTTGATGCCGTACTGGGCGGGATCGAAGTCCACGAACTCCTTCATGTCCACCATGCCGTTGGAGAAGACCTTGACGGTCTTGCCGTCCAGGGTGGTGATGACGGCCTCGTTGACGCCGCGGCGGGAGATCTCCTTGGCCTGGTCGCGGTTGAGGGTGTCGCCGGGCATGGCCAGGATTTCGCCGGTCAAGGGATCGGCTACCGGGGCTGCCAGGGTTTGGCCAGCCAGCCGGGTCCAGATGTCCATCTTCTTGTTGAACTTGTACCGGCCCACCTTGGAGACGTCGTAGCGGCGGGCATCGAAGAACAGGGCGTCCAGGTAGCTTTCGGCGCTCTCCACCGTGGGGGGCTCGCCGGGCCGCAGGCGGCGGTAGATCTCCAGCAGGCTCTCTTCCCGGGTCTTGCAGGTGTCCTTTTCCAGGGTGGCGAGGATGCGCTCGTCCTCGCCGAAGAGCTCCTTGATCTGGCCGTCGGTCTCCACGCCCAGGGCGCGGATCAGGCAGGTGATGGGGATTTTGCGGTTTTTGTCGATGCGGACATAGAAGACGTCCATGGGGTCGGTCTCATATTCCAGCCAGGCGCCGCGGTAGGGGATCACCGTGGCGGTGTAAGTGTGCTGGTCGGCCTTGTCCACCTCATGGCCGTAGTACATACCGGGGCTGCGGACGATCTGCGAGACGATGACGCGCTCTGCGCCGTTGATGACGAAGGTGCCGCCGTTGGTCATCAGCGGGAAATCTCCCATGAAGATCTCCTGCTCCTTGATCTCGTCGGTCTCCTTGTTGTGCAGGCGCACCCGCACCTTGATGGGCTTGGCATAAGTGGCGTCCCGCTCCTTGCACTCCTCCACCGTGTACTTGGGCGGCTCGTTCATGCTGTAGTCCAGGAAGCTCAGTTCCAGGTTGCCGGTGTAGTCGGTGATGGTGTCGACGTCCTTGAACACCTCGTTGAGGCCCTCGGCCAGGAAGCGCTCATAGGAATCCTTTTGAATTTTCAAAAGGTTGGGGATCTCCAGAATTCTGTCGTCATCATGCTTGGCATAGCTCTTGCGCAGGGTCTTGCCGTACATGACGTCCTTTACCATTGCCATGTCAGATCATCACAGCCTTTCCTTTGGAATTCGCAGAAATGGAACACCCGGTGGTGTTGTTGAAAATTTTCAAATTGCATCTTGCAATCTCCACCGCGCCGTGGTAGACTAAGGATGGACCCGCAGGGGTCGTTTAGCCACTTGGGCATGGTGGATAATCATTATAGCATATGTCCCGACTGGCGTCAATTGGATATTCGTTGAAATGTTCACCATTTTTGTGCGTTGCACAAAGATGGTTTTTGTTTTTTGTGCAATACTCCGCGACGTCCGCCGGTACCATTCTGGGAAACAGGGCGACGCGGCAAGAAAAATTCCCTGTTGACGGCGGGGAAAAAATGCGCTATACTCAGCGATAAGCGAATACAAAGGCTGCGAACAGGAGAGTACATCCGTTGGACCGGTTCAGAGAGCCCCGGGAGCTGCAAAGGGGTACGGAAAGGCGGGCGGAACATGGCCTGGGAGCCGCGCGGGCGATCGGTAGTCCGCGACGGGTGCGCCCGTGAACGCGCAGGCGTATGGTAGTACGCCATAAGGCCGCAGGCCGTGAGGCTGCGGTGAAGCAAGGTGGTAACGCGGAGTTTCTTCGCCCTTGACCAAAGTCAAGGGCGATTTATTTTTGCAAGGAGTTGGTTTCATGTCCCAGCCCATCATTGAGATTCGGGGCCTTACCAAGCGTTTCGAGGGCGCTGACACCGTCCTGGCGCTGGAGAACATCGACCTCACCGTGGAGACCGGCCAGATCTACGGCATCATCGGCCTTTCCGGCGCGGGCAAAAGCACCCTGGTGCGGTGCATCAACCTGCTGGAGAAGCCCACCGCGGGCACCGTTGCTGTGGAAGGCCGGGAGCTGACGGCGCTCTCGGAAAAGGAGCTGCGCACCGTGCGCAAGTCCATCGGCATGATCTTCCAGCACTTCAACCTTTTGATGCAGCGGACGTGCCTGCAAAACATCACCTTCCCCCTGGAGCTGGTGGGCACGCCGAAAAAAGAGGCGCAGCAGCGGGCCAGGGAGCTCTTGAAGCTCGTGGACCTGGAGAGCAAAGCTGACGCCTATCCGGTACAGCTCTCCGGCGGCCAGAAGCAGCGCGTGGCCATTGCCCGCACGCTGGCCACCGATCCGAAGCTCCTTTTGTGTGACGAGGCCACCTCGGCCCTGGACCCCAAGACGACCCGGGACATCCTGCGGCTCATCCAGGACATCAACCGCCGCCTGGGCATCACCGTGGTCATCATCACCCACGATATGAAGGTCATCGAGGAGATCTGCACCCACGTGGCCATTCTGGACCACGGCCACCTGGTGGAGCGGGGCAGGGTGGAGGACGTCTTCTCCCGGCCCCAATCCGAGGCGGGACGGCGGCTGGTCTACCCCGACGGCGTGCCGCTGGAGCTGCTGCCCGAGGGCCGGGTGATTCGCGTGGCCTTCAACGGCGGCACGGCCTACCAGCCCCTGATCGCGTCTCTTGCCATGGAGTGCGGCGTGCTGGTGAATATCCTGGGCGCCGACACCCGGAACATCGACGGCAAGGCCTTCGGCACCATGCTCCTGGGCCTCCCCGAGGACCCGGTCCAGGCCCAGAAGGCCGTCAACTACATCGCTGCCCAGAAGAATATTACTATGGAGGAGGTGCGGGATTATCATGCTGGAAGCGCTGATTAACCTTTTTGAAAGCTGGGGCGTCAACCGCGCCGCCGATCAGCTGGAGTATCTATTGATCCCCGGCACCATCCCCTTCGCCATTTGGGAGACGATCTACACAACGGTCCTCGCCACGGTGTTCGCCTACGTCATGGGCCTGCCCCTGGGCATCATCCTGGTCATCGGAGAGGCGGGCGGCATTCGGCCCCTGCCCCGGGCGCTGATGAAGGCGCTGAACATCATCGTGAACCTCCTGCGCTCGGTGCCCTTCACCATTTTAATGGTGGTGTGCTTCCCGCTGGCGCGGCTCATCTTGGGCACCTCCATCGGCACCACGGCCTCCATCGTCCCGCTGACGCTGGCTGCCGCCCCCTTCGTGGCCCGGGTGGTGGAGAGCTCCCTGCGGGAGATGGACCGCGGCGTCATCGAGGCCGCCCAGGCCATGGGCTGCTCCCCCTGGCAGATCGTCACCAAGGTGATGCTCCCGGAGTGCAAGCCCTCGCTGATCGCCGGTTTCACCACTGCCACCATCACCATCCTGAGCTACGGCGCCATGGCCGGCGCCATCGGCGGCGGCGGCCTGGGTGCCATGGCGCTGCTGCGGGGCCATGGCCGGCAGGAGCGGCTGGTCCTCTACGTGGCCGTGGTGTTCCTGGTGATCCTGGTGCAGATCATCCAATCCGTCGGTACCGCCCTCTGCGTCAAAACAGACCGGCGTATCCAACATACATCCAACCAAAAAAGGAGACACAAGAAATGAAAAAGAGACTCATCGCCCTGACCCTGGCGCTTCTCCTGGTGCTGGCCCTGGCTGCCTGCGCCGGCAAGGAAGAGGACAAGACCATCAAGGTGGGCGCCACCCCCGCGCCCCACGCCGAAATTCTGGAGGTGGCCAAGGAGCTGCTGGCCGAAGAGGGCTACACCCTGGAGATCGTGGAGTTTGACGACTACATCATGCCCAACACCGCCGTGGAGGAGGGCGAACTGGACGCCAACTACTTCCAGCACATCACCTACATGAACGGCTTCAACGCCGACAACGGCACCCACCTGGTCAGCGCCGCTGCCATCCACTATGAGCCCTTCGGCCTCTACGCCGGCAAGACCGACAGCCTGGACGCCCTGGCGGACGGTGCCCAGATCGCCATCCCCAACGACGCCACCAACGGCGGCCGGGCGCTGCTGCTCCTCCAGGAGCAGGGCCTCATCACCCTGGCGGAGGACTCCGGCCTGGAGCCCACGGTGCAGGATATCGTGGACAACCCCAAGAACCTGGAGATCGTGGAGCTGGAGGCCCGGCTGCTGCCCACCACCCTGGAGGATGTGGACATGGCCGTCATCAACGGCAACTACGCCATTGACGCAAATCTGAAGATCGCCGACGCCCTGGCCGTGGAGGCCAACGACGGCACCGCCGCCGAGGCCTATGCCAACGTCGTGGCCGTCAAGGAAGGCAACGAGAACAGCGAAGCCATCCAGGCCCTGGTCAAGGCTTTGGAGAGCGAGGAAGTCCGCGCCTTCATCGAGGAGACGTACGAAGGCGCCGTCATGCCGCTGTTTTAATTGAGAACTCCCTGGCCGGCACCCGCCGCGGTGCCGGCCTCTTTTTGCGGAAATTTCGCCTTGATTCGACCTGCGGCGGCACTTTTCCATGACAACCGGCAAAATTCATGGTACAATACGGGTAAGGTGTAATGAGACCCCGGCCTCCGGGCCGGGGCGTGACAGGAGGTTCCCCATGGACATCAAGGAAAAGACCGGCGCCATCCTCGAGGCGCTCAAGGCGGCCTACCCCGATCCGGTGTGCGCCCTGCACTATCAAAAGGACTACCAGCTGCTCTTCGCCGTGCGGCTGTCGGCCCAGTGTACCGACGAGCGGGTCAACCAGATCACGCCGGCGCTCTTCGCCCGCTACCCCACCCTGGAGGACTTCGCTGCGGCGGATGTGCTGGAGGTGGAGGACCTGGTCCACGCCTGCGGCTTTTACCACCACAAGGCCCGGGATATCGTCCTCTCTGCCCAGGCGCTGCTGGAGCGCTTCGGCGGCCGGGTGCCCGGCACCATGGAAGAGCTTTTGACGCTGCCGGGTGTGGGCCGGAAGACGGCCAATCTGCTGCTGGGCGATCTCTATCGGGTGCCCGGCTCGGTGGTCTGCGATACCCACGTCATCCGCATCACCAACAAGCTGGGCCTGGCCCGGGGCAAGGAGCCGGAAAAGGTGGAGCGGCAGCTGCGGGCCATTCTGCCCCCGGAGGAAAGCGCCGACTTCTGCCACCGCATCGTCCTCCACGGGCGGGCCATCTGCACGGCCCGGAAGCCCCAGTGCGGCAGCTGCCCGCTGTCGCCCTTCTGCGACAGCTTTACCGGAGATCAAACACAGCCATAGATATAGGGCATCACCGCACAATTGTGTCTGCGGCCTTCGCCCAATCTTTTGCCCCATCCGTGCCGTTATAAAAGGGGGAAATACATACAGTATTCCCGCCCTTTTATAACTTTCGTATGAGGCAAAATCTTTGGCCGAATGCTCTTGCCAAATTGTGCGGTGCTGCCATAGAGAAGGAGGATGCGGTATGGTACGTCTGGGAATCATCGGACGGAATTTTGTGGTGGACTGGATGCTGGAGGCGGCCCGGGCCGTCCCGGCGCTCAAGCCCGTGGCCATCTACTCCCGCCGCCGGGAGACCGGCGCGGCATTCGCCGAAAGGTACGGCCTGCCCCTGGTCTTTGACCGGCTGGAGGACCTGGCCGCCTGCGGCGAGGTGGACGCGGTGTACATCGCCAGCCCCACCGGCTGCCACTTTGCCCAGGCCAGAGAGATGCTCCTGGCCGGCAAGCACGTTTTATGCGAAAAGCCCGCCGTGGTCACGGCGGCGCAGCTGCGGGAGCTATTGGATATCGCCCGGGAAAGGGGCGTGGTCTTCCTGGAGGCCATGCGCCTGGTCCACGACGATGCGCTGGACGTCATCGCCGCGGCATTGCCGGAGATCGGGGCGCTGCGGCGGGTGACATTTGAGTTTACCCAGTATTCCTCCCGCTATGACCGGTTCCGGGCCGGGGAGCAGGGAATCAACACCTTTGACGTCTCCCTCTCCAACGGCGGCATCATGGACATGGGCTGCTACTGCCTCCACGCCATGGTGCGGCTCTTCGGCGCGCCGGAACGGGTCCGGGCCGACTGCTTCAAGCTCTCCAACGGCTTTGACGGCGGCGGAATCGTGCTGCTGCGCTATCCCGGCTTCGTGGCCGAGGCCATCTACTCCAAGGTCTCGCGGCAGGCGGCGCCCACCACGCTCCTGGGTGAGGACGGGGCCATCCTCCTGGACGACATCAACCACATCCGGCGTATCTGGCTCCAGCCCCGTAAGGGCGAGGCCCGGGACCTGCCGTACCGGGAGAAGCTGCCCAACAATATGATGTATGAGCTTTCCCACTTCTGCGCCATGGTGTCCGGCGACATGGACCCGGCCCCCTGGAACCGCTGGAGCCAAATCACCCTGGAGGTGATGGACGCGGCCCGGGCCGATATGGGCGTGGTCTTCCCGGCGGACCGGGCGGGAGGATAAGCCGATGCTGGAACCAATGGACTTGTTTTTTGACCGGCGTCTAAAAGAGTACGACGCCCACCAGCTCCACGAGATCGAATCCGCCCGGGAGTTTTACCCCTTTACCGCCGCACAGCTGCCCCGGACGCCGGGGGCGCGGGTGCTGGACCTGGGCTGCGGCACGGGCCTGGAGTTGGAGTACTATTTCGCCCAAAACCCTGCGGCGCAGGTGACGGGTATCGACCTGGCGGTGGGAATGCTCCAGGCCCTGCGGGAGAAGTTCCCGGGGCGGGACCTGCAGCTGATCCAGGGCTCTTACCTGGAACTGCCCCTGGGGGAGGGAATCTACGACGCGGCGGTGTCGGTGGAATCGCTGCACCACTTCACCAAAGCGGAGAAGGTGCCGCTCTACCGGCGGGTGCTGGCGGCGCTGAAGCCCGGCGGATACTTCTTGCTGACCGACTACTTCGCGGCCTCGGACCGGGAGGAGGAAGACCGCCGGGCGGAGCTGCTGCGCCTGCGGGCGGCGGAGAATGTCCCCGACGGGATCCTCTGCCACTTCGATACGCCCCTGACGCTGGCGCATGAGCAGGCGGCGCTGCAAGAGGCCGGCTTCACCCAGGTGGAGCTGCTGGGAACCTGGGGCGCCACTGCCACGCTCCGGGCCACATTGTAAATACATATTTCAATATAGAAATAGAAAAAGAGGCGAACGCTGTGAAACTGATTGTGAAAAACGGCGTCATCCACGACGCTGTCCACCCCCAGCCCTATGAGGCCGACCTCCTGCTGGAGGACGGCAAGATCGCGGCCATCGGCAAGGACTTTTCCGGCGCCGAGGTCATCGATGCCCAGGGGCTTCAGGTCTACCCCGGCTTTGTGGACGCCCACAGCCACATCGGCCTGGACGGCTTCGGCATGGGCTATGAGGGCATGGACTACAACGAGATGAACGACATCTGCTCGCCGCAGCTCCGGGCCATCGACGGCATCAACCCCATGGACGAGACCTTCGCCCTGGCCCGCGCCGGCGGCGTCACCTGCGTCTGCACCGGCCCCGGCAGCGCCAACGTGCTGGGCGGCACCTTCGCCGTCCTCAAGACCGCGGGCCGCCGGGTGGAGGACATGGTGGTGATTACCGAGGCGGCCATGAAGTGCGCCTTTGGCGAGAATCCCAAGTGGGTCTATGAGAAAAAGTGCGATTCCACCCGGATGTCCACGGCGGCCATCCTCCGGGAGGCGCTGATGAAAGCCCGGCGCTACAGCCAGCAGGTGGACGCCGCCCAGGGCGACCTCTCCAAGCTGCCGGGCTTTGACATGAAGCTGGAGGCACTCCTGCCGGTGGTCCGCGGCCAGATGCCCCTGAAGGCCCACGCCCACCAGGCCAACGATATCTTCACCGCCATCCGCATCGCCCGGGAGTTCGGCCTCCAGCTGACGCTGGAACACGTCACCGAGGGACATCTGATCGTGGAGGAGCTGGTGGAGGCCGGCCTCCCCCTGGCCGTCGGCCCCACCATGACCCACGCCAGCAAGATTGAGCTGCGCAATAAGAGCTGGACGACGCCGGGCATCCTGGCCAAGGCCGGCTGCCGGGTGTCCATCATCACCGACAGCTCCGTCATCCAGCAGGAGAACCTGCCCCTGTGCGCCGGTATGGCTGTCCGGGCCGGTATGGACCCCTTCCAAGCCCTCCAGGCCATCACCCTCCGCCCGGCCCAGCACATCGGCGCGGCGGACCGGGTGGGCTCCATCGAGGTGGGCAAGGACGCCGACCTGGTGCTGACTGACGGCAGCCCCTTCGCCATCGCCACTACCGTCCGCCGGGTGCTGATCGACGGAAAGACTGTATACCAGGCGTAAAGCCTGCAATACCCCGGAAAAATCCGCGGCGCCGGCGTTTACAACCACGGAATTTTGTGGTATATTGTATGTGTTGATTTTTGGGTTTCCCAGCAAATTATTAGTATTTGGGTATTTGGAGGTAATCACTATGAACACACCTTTGAAGGGCGCTTGCATCTTCGGCCAGTCCGGCGGCCCCTCTTCCGTCATCAACTCCAGCGCCTACGGCGTCATCAAGACCGCCCTGGAAAGCGCCTATATCACCAAGGTCTACGGCGCCAACCACGGCATCAAGGGCGTCCTGGAAGATCGCCTGCTGGTCATGGACGAGGAGGACCCCAAGGAGCTGGAGCGCCTGCTCTACACCCCTTCCTCCGCCCTGGGCTCCTGCCGGTATAAGATCGCCGACCCCGACGTCGACGACACCGACTACAAGCGCATCCTGGAGATCTTCCAGAAGTACGACGTCCGCTACTTCTTCTACAACGGCGGCAACGACTCCATGGACACCTGCAACAAGATTTCCAAGTACATGGCCAAGGTCGGCTATGACTGCCGCGTCATCGGTGTGCCCAAGACCATCGACAACGACCTCTTCGGCACCGATCACTGCCCCGGCTTCGCCTCCGCCGCTAAGTATATTGCCACCTCCATCATGGAAGTGTACCGCGACTGCCACGTCTATGACACCGGCATGATCACCATCATTGAGTGCATGGGCCGCCACGCCGGCTGGCTGACCGCCGCCGCCGAGCTGGCCAACCTCTCCGGTGAGGGCCCCGACTTCATCTATGTGCCTGAGGTGGACTTCGACATGGATCAGTTCCTGGCCGACGTCACCGCCCGCTACGAGCAGAACAAGAACTGCATGGTGGCCGTCTCCGAGGGCATCCACTATGCCGACGGTTCCTTCGTCTCCGAGGCCAAGACCTCTGCCACCGACGGCTTCGGCCATGCCCAGCTGGGCGGCCTGGCTGCCCACCTGGCCGCTGTGGTCAAGGAGAAGACCGGCGCCAAGGTGCGCGGCATCGAGCTGAGCCTGCTGCAGCGCTGCGCTGCCCACTGCGCCTCCGGCACCGACATCCAGGAGAGCTTCGCCTCCGGCAAGGCCGCCGTGGAAGCCGCTCTGGCCGGTGAGACCGACAAGATGGTCGGCTTCGTCTGCACCCGTGAGGGTGGCTACCACTGCGAGACCAAGCTCTTCGAGCTGAGCAAGGTGGCCAACTTCGAGCAGAAGCTGCCTCTGGAGTGGATCAACGCCGCCCACAACGGTGTCACCAAGGAATTCGTGGACTACTGCCTGCCTCTGATCCAGGGCGAGACCCCCATGGTCAAGGAGAACGGCCTGCCCCGGTTCTGCCACCTGAAGAAAGTCTTCGCGTAAAAATAAGGTCCAATCAAAAGGAGATGCGCCGCGGCGCATCTCCTTTTTGTCTGAAAGCGCAATTTTGCCGCCGGGAGAAAAATCTCCCGGCGGCAAAGGTCTTTTTATCTGGCCTGGGGCGGCATGCTCCAGGCGGTGTGGTCGGTGTGGAGCAGCTGGTGCGCCCGGTGGGAGAGGGGCTTTTCCAGGTACTCGGCGTAGAGGGCGTGGACCTCGGGGTTTTCGTGGGAGAAGCGGCGCTTGCTGCCCTTGTCCAGCTCCCACAGGACAGAACCCCGGAGTGCTGCCATCTCGAGGCCGTCGTGGATGGGCTGACCGCCGCCGCCGGCGCAGCCGCCGGGACAGGCCATGATCTCCACAAAGTCGTAGTGGACCTTCCCGGCCTGGAGGGCCTCCATCAGCCTGCGGGTGTTGCCCAGGCCGTGGGCCACGGCTACGCGCACGGTGCCGGCGCCGGGAATATCGAAAGCAGCTTCCTTCCAGCCGTCCATGCCGCGGACGGGGAGGAAGGCGTCGGCGTCCGGGTTCCGGCCGGTGACCAGGAAGTAGGCGCTGCGCAGTGCCGCGTCCATCACGCCGCCGGTGGCGCCGAAGATCACCGCCGCGCCGGTGCCGGTGCCCAGGGGGAAGTCAAAGGACTGCTCAGGCAGGTCCTGGATGTTGACGTGGTCGCTCTTCAAGAGCCGGGCCAGCTCGCGGGTGGTGAGGACGATATCCACGTCCTTGCGCCCGTCGGCGCCCACCATGGTGGGCAGGTCGCTCTCGGCCTTCTTGCTGACGCAGGGCATCACCGAAATCACCTTGAGCTTTTCCAGCGGGATGCCGTTCTTCTCCGCGAAGTAGGTCTTGGCCACGGCGCCGAACATCTGCTGGGGCGACTTGGCCGTGGAGAGGTTGGGGACGAAGTCGGGGAACTGGCTCTTGACGAACCGGACCCAGCCGGGGCAGCAGGAGGTGAACATGGGCCAGGGGTACTGATCCTTGTGGGTGAAGCGCTCGACGAACTCGCTGCCCTCCTCCATGATGGTGAGGTCGGCGGAGAAATTGGTGTCGTAGACGTAGTCAAAGCCCAGGCTCTTCAGAGCCGAGACCATCCGGCCCGGCGTGGCCACGTCCAGAGGCAGGCCGAAATCCTCGGCCCAGGCCGCCCGGACGGCGGGGGCCACCTGCACCACGGTGATGATCTCCGGGTCGGCCAGCGCCTCCAGCACCTGGGCGGTGTCGTCCCGCTCATAGAGCGCGCCCACGGGGCAGTGGGTGACGCACTGGGCGCAGTAGGCGCAGTCCGCCTCCTCCAGCTTGCGGTTCTTGGAGACGTTGACCGTGGTGCGCGAGCCGGTGCCGGCCACGTCCCAGATGTGGAGGCCCTGCACCTTGTCACAGATCTGCACGCAGCGCATACACTTGACGCACTTGGCGGCGTTGCGGATCAAAGGCAGCTTCTGGTTCCACCGCTGGATGGGCAGCTCCGTCTCATAGGGGACGGACAGAAGGTTCATGTCGTTGGCCAGCTTCTGCAGGGTGCAGTTGCCGCTGCGGACGCAGGTGGCGCACCGGCAATCGTGCTGGGAGAGAATCAGCTGGAGGTTGACCCGCCGGGCCTCCCGGACCCGGGGGGAATTGGTGCGAATCACCATGCCCTCGGCCACCTGGTTGTCGCAGGCGGGCATCAGCCGGGTGATGCCTTCGATTTCTACCACGCAGATGCGGCAGGCGGCGATTTGATTGATCTCCTTGAGATAGCAGAGGCTGGGGATGTGAATGCCGTTGTCCCGCGCAGCCTCCAGAATGGTGGTACCCTCCCGGGCAGTGACGGTCTTGCCGTCGATCGTCAGTGTTACCATCTTTCAACTCTCCCTCCCTTGAAGCTGCCGTAGCCGAAGTGATCGCACCGGAGGCAGCGCGTGGCCTCGGTGGTGGCTTCCTCCAGGCTCATCTCGCATTCGATGCAGGCGAAGTCCTTCTTCCGTTCGCCGGCCTCCCGTTCGGCGAGATTGACCCGGCCATGGGGCGGCAGATTGTTGAGTCGCGGCGGGGGCAGAATCTGTACGTCGGTGGTGATGACATGGTTGAAGCCCAGGTATTCGTCGATGTTGGCCGCGGCCACCTTGCCGGCGGCAATAGCTCGGATGGCCGTGGCGGGGCCGGTGACGCAGTCGCCGCCGGCGAAGACGCCCTCCTGGCTGTCCAGGCTGCTGTCGGCCTCGGCCAGGAAGCTGCCCCGGCGGACCGGTACGCCGCCCTGTTCAAAGTAGTGCGTCTCCACGCCCTGGCCGATGGCCACCAGCACCAGGTCGGCGGGAATGCGGACTTCGGGGGCGTCGGCCTTGTTGGGCCGGGGCCGTCCGTCGCGGCCCACGGGGCCGATGATCTGCGGCTGCACCCAGAGGGCCGCGGCGCGGCCCTGCTCGTCGGCCTCGATGCGCACCGGGGCCTGGAGGGTGAGAAGCTCCGCGCCCTCGGCCAGCGCGCCCTCCACCTCCTCGGCCAGGGCGGTCATGTCCGCCTGGCGGCGGCGGTAGACGCAGCTGACCTTCTCCGCGCCCAGGCGGATGGCGCTGCGGGTGACGTCCATGGCCACGTTGCCGCCGCCGATGACCACCACCTTCTTGCCGGTGAAGTCGGGCAGGACGTCGTCGCCGATGCCCCGCAGCAGCTCCACGGCGGAGATCACGCCCTCGCTGTCCTCGCCGGGGATGCCGGTCTTCTTGTCGGTCTGCGCGCCGATGGCCAGATACAGCGCGTCATACTGGCTGCGCAGGTCGTTGTAGGAGATATCCTCGCCGATGGCGGTCTCCAGCTTGACCTCGATGCCGGTGGAGAGGATGGAGGCGATCTCGGCGTCCAGCTTCTCCCGGGGGAAGCGGTAGCTGGGGATGCCGTAGCGGAGCATACCGCCCAGCTTCTTCTGCTTTTCGTAAACCGTCACCTGGTGGCCCATCAGCCGCAGGTAGTAGGCCGCCGAGAGGCCGCCGGGGCCGCCGCCCACGATGGCCACGCGCTTGCCGGTGTCCGGCGCGCAGGGCGGGTTGGGCACAAAGCCGGCGTTGTTGACGGCGAACTTCTTGAGGCCGCGGATGTTGATGGGGTTGTCGATCATGCCGCGGCGGCAGCGGGCCTCGCAGGGATGCTCGCAGATGTAGGCGCAGGCGGTGGGGAAGGGGTTGTCCTTGCGGATGAGCTTGACCGCGTCGGCGTACCGCCCCTCGGAGACCAGGGCCACGTAGCCGGGGATGTCCACGCCGGCGGGACACAGCGCCACGCAGGGGACCGGGTTTTCCAATCCGCCCAGGCAGCGGCCCTCGGTGACGTGGGAGAGGTAGTCGTCCCGGAAGCCCTGGAGCCCCAGCAGCACCTGCTGGGCCGCGTCCACGCCGATGGCGCAGTCGGCGGTGTCGTGGATGACCCGGGCCGTGGTCTCGATGGTGTCGATGGTCTCCAATGTGCCGGTTCCATCCAGCACCTGGCGCAGCAGCGTGCTGAGCTGGCCCAGACCCACCCGACAGGGGACACATTTGCCGCAGGATTGGGCGTGGCAGAGGTTTAAGAACGTCAGCGTCATGTCCACGGGACATAGACCGGGCGGGCTGGAGGCAATCCGGCGCTCCACGCTGTGGTAGAGGTCCTCGACCACAGCCTCCGCCTGGCTCTTGGTGCGGATGGAAAGTCTGCTCATATGCTTCGCTCCTTCAGAGGTATTGGGAATGGGGGATATATGAAATTCTATATATAGTATATATTTATCGATATCCCTATATCGAATATTATACGCTTCGCTGGCAGAAATAGCAATGGAAAAATATAAATTCCTTCGGAAATTTCTCGAAAATTTTTGATGCTTGGAAGAAAGTGGGCGGCTTTGACGGGCCGAAGCCGGTATGGTATAATAGCTGCAAAGCAGCGATTATACTGAAAAATTCAAGTCCTTTTTCTCCCCCTTGACGGGGCAACCGAAAAACTGGTATCAGCATTGTGCTGCAAGACCGTAGGGGCGCGCATTGCGCGTCCGCTTGTTTACTGATGCCGGAGTGTTTTCGCTGAACGTACTCGCCCCGGCGGAAGATACCCATTCATTCTAAACGACAAAGGAGCGCATTGCATGGACCCGTGTAATATCCACGAGATCAAGGACGTGCTGGGACGGCACGGCTTTCATTTCTCCAAGGCCAAGGGCCAGAATTTCCTGATTCAGTCCTGGGTGCCGGAGCGGATCGCCCGGGAGGCCGGGGTGGAGGCCGACTGCGGCGTCCTGGAGGTGGGGCCCGGCGTGGGGCCGCTGACGGATCAGCTGACCCGGCGAGCCGGGAAGGTCCTGGCCGTGGAAGTGGACACGCGGCTCCGGCCCGTGCTGGCCGAGACTCTGGGCCGGCGGGACAACCTGGAGATCCTCTTTGGCGACATCCTGAAACAGGACATCCCGGCGCTGGTGCGCGATCGCTTTCCGAATCTCCGGCCCAAGGCCTGCGCCAACCTTCCTTATTATATTACCTCGGACATTCTGGCCGCCTTGCTGGAGGCCAGGTGCTTTGAAAGCGTGACGGTCATGGTGCAGAAGGAGGTGGCGGAGCGGATCTGCGCCGCCCCCGGCGCGGCGGACTACGGCGCGTTTTCGGTGTTCTGCCAGTACCACGCCCAGCCGGAGATTCTCTTTGACGTGCCGCCCTCCTGCTTCCTGCCGCAGCCCAAGGTCACGTCGTCGGTGCTGCACTTAAAAGTGCGCAGCGAGCCGCCGGCAGAGGTGACCGACGAGGCCTTTTTCTTCCGGGTGGTCCGGGCCAGCTTCGCCCAGCGGCGTAAGACCCTGGTCAACGGCCTGGGAGCACTGGGGATTCCCAAGGCGCAGTTGATCGCGGCCGTCGCGGCCTGCGGCCTGCCGGAGAACGTCCGGGGCGAGACGCTGTCCATCCCGCAGTTTGCCGCCCTGGCCGCCCGGCTGGCGCGTTGAGACCCACCGGTAAAGTATACGAAACGTTGGCCCGGGAACGGGGAAATTCTGCACAAATGCCGAAGAATCAAAAAACTTGTTTGGTTTGCGTTGGACAATCCCGGCGTCTGCTGGTTGGTTTTGCACAAATTCTCAAAAAACTTCATTTGTCTATTGTAAGTTTTGCGATTATCTAGTAAAATAGAGCTAATCTGAAGGCGCCATTCTTCCATGCCGTTTTCGGACGTACAATTTTCACAATGATAGGAGGAAATGAACCATGAAAAAACTGCTTGCGCTGCTGCTGGCGCTGGTCATGGTTGTGAGCTTGATGGCCTGTGCTTCTGATACCGCCAAGGACACCAGCTCCGATACCAGCACCGATTCCAGCACGACCACCGACGACACTGCCACTGACGACGCCGCAGCTGAAGACGATGCTGCCGCCGAAGACGATGCCGCCACTGAAGACGACACCGCTGCCGCCGCCAATACCGATGTGAAGATCGGCGTGATTCTCGTCCACGACGATAACTCCGGCTATGATATGGCCCACATCGACGGCATCAAAAATGCCTGCGCCGCACTGGGTATAAATTACGATACTAACGTCACCCTTAAGTACAACGTTGCCGAGGATGAGAGCTGCTACGACGCCGCTGCCGACCTGGCTGACGCCGGCTGCCAGATCATCTTCTCCGACTCCTACGGCCACCAGACCTACATGGGCCAGGCTGCTTCCGAGTTCCCGGACACCGTCTTTGTTGCCTGCACCGGCGACCTGGCTGCCACCTCCGGTCTGACCAACCTGAAGAACATCTTCCCCTACACTTATGAGTCCCGCTACGTCTCCGGCGTCGTCGCCGGCATGAAGCTCAAGGAGCTGATGGACGCCGGCACCGTCACCGATCCCTACGTCGGCTATGTGGGTGCGTTCCCCTACGCCGAGGTGGTCTCCGGTTACACTGCTTTCCTGCTGGGCGTCCAGTCCATCGTACCCGAGGCCCACATGGATGTGCAGTACACCAACTCCTGGTATGATCCCGTCGCTGAGGGCGAGGCTGCCAATGCTCTGATGGGCCGCGGCTGCGTCATCATCGGCCAGCACGCTGACTCCACCGGCGCTCCCTCTGCGGTGCAGGCCGCTCTGGAGTCCGGCACGGTTGCCTACTCCGTGGGCTACAACATTGATATGCTGTCCGTGGCGCCCGATGCCGCTCTGACCTCTTCTCAGAACGTCTGGTCCGTCCTCTATAAGGCCACGCTGGAGAAATTCCTGGCCGGCGAGGAAATCCCCACCGACTATGCCTGCGGCTACGCTGAAGGCGCGCAGACCATCTCCGCCCTGGGTTCCAGCTGTGCTGAGGGCACCCAGGAGGCTGTGGACGCTGCTTGGGCCGGCCTGGCTGACGGTTCCCTGCACGTCTTCGACACCAGCAAGTTCACCTGCCAGCCCGCCACCGACGGCTCCTACACTGTGGACGCTGACGGTCATGTGACTCAGGCCTTCGGCCTCGACTCCAACGGTGACTTCGTCAACGACACCGGCGAGGCCATCAAGGACGGCTACTTCGAAGAGTCTGTGCTGCGCTCCGCGCCGTACTTCTCCCTGCGGATCGACGGCATCACCGAGCTGAACTAATTCCACACAACTTCAATAGGGGGGCAGCTTGCCCCCCTTTTTTGGAATTAAATGCTCCCGGGGCAGGGCGGGGAATACGTATTCTCGGTCCTGCAAGCCCATTTCCAACGAACAGACACAGTACGATAAATCTTCCGGCCAGTGGAACTTCTGTGCCATGAAGAAAGGGTGATTTTTTTGGCAACTGAACTCGCTGTCCAAATGAGAGGCGTGACAAAGACCTTTGGCGCCGTCGTGGCCAACAGCAAGGTAGACCTATCCATCTACCGGGGCGAGATTCTCTCGCTGCTGGGGGAGAACGGCAGCGGCAAGACCACACTGATGAATATGCTCTCGGGCATCTACTTCCCCGACGCCGGGGAAATCCAGGTGGACGGCAGGCCCGTCACCATTCGCTCCCCCAAGGACGCCTTTGATTTGGGCATCGGCATGATCCACCAGCACTTCAAGCTGGTGGACGTCCTGACTGCCACGGAAAACATCCTTTTGGGCCTCCAGGAGAAGGGGCGGCTGGACTTGAAGGCCGCCGCCGGCAAAATCCAGGAGATCTGCGACAAGTACGGCTTTGTGGTGGACCCCAACAAGAAAATTTATGATATGTCCGTCTCGGAGAAGCAGACCGTGGAGATCGTCAAGGTCCTCTACCGCGGCGCCAATATCCTCATTTTGGATGAGCCCACCGCTGTTTTGACGCCTCAGGAGACCCAGAAGCTCTTTGACGTCATGCGCAATATGAAGGCTGACGGCAAGGCCATCGTCATCATCACCCACAAGCTCCACGAGGTCATGGAGATTTCCGACCGGGTGGCGGTGCTGTGCAAGGGCGAGTTCATCGGCGACGTGCCCACCGGCGAGACCAACCCGCAGAAGCTCACCGACATGATGGTGGGCCGGACCGTCAGCCTGAACATCGACCGGCCGGACCCGGTGAACCTGGTCAAGCGGCTGGAGATTCACGATCTGACGGTGAAGAACATCTACGGCCTAAAGGCGCTGGACCACGTGAGCTTCGAGGTCTACGGCGGCGAGATTTTGGGCATCGCCGGCATCTCCGGCAGCGGCCAGAAGGAGCTGCTGGAGGCCATCGCCGGCTTGCAGAACGTGGAGGCCGGCAGCTCGGTGCGCTACTATCCCAACGAGACCAGCGAAAATCAGGAGCTGATCGGGATGTCGCCCCTGGCCATCCGCCGGGCGGGCGTGCGGCTCTCCTTCGTCCCCGAGGACCGGCTGGGCATGGGCCTGGTGGGCTCCATGGGCATGACCGGCAATATGATGCTCCGCAGCTACCGGGAGGGCCTGCCGATCCTTACCAACCGGAAGAAGCCCAAGAAGCTGGCCGAAAGCATCATCGAGCAGCTGGAGGTGGTGACGCCCGGCGTCAATACCCCGGTGCGGCAGCTCTCCGGCGGTAACGTGCAGAAGGTGCTGGTGGGGCGGGAGATCGCCGCGGCCCCCAAGGTGCTGATGACGGCCTACGCCGTCCGGGGCCTGGATATCAATACCTCTTACACCATTTATAATTTGCTTACAGAGCAGAAGATGCAGGGCATCGCCGTGGTCTACGTGGGCGAGGACCTGGACGTGCTGCTGGAGCTGTGTGACCGCATCCTGGTGCTGTGCGCCGGCCAGGTCAACGGCATCGTGGACGCCCGTACCACCACCAAGGAAGAGGTCGGCCTCCTGATGACCCACCTCAGGAAGGAGGAGACCGTATGAAGACCGTCAAAGCCCATCGGGAGCCGCTGGTGCGCATCGTCAAGCGCGACGGCATCGCCCTGTGGAAGAACTGGCTGATCCGTCTGGCGGCGGTGCTGGTGGCGCTGCTGCTCAGCGGCCTGTTTATCTACGCCGTCACCAAGCTGAACCCCATTGACGTCTATGTCTCCATGTTCGAGGGCGCCTTCGGCACCAGCCGCCGCATCCGAATCACCATCCGCGACGCGATGATGCTTTTGTGCATCGGCGTGGGCCTGGCCCCGGCCTTCAAGATGCGCTTTTGGAACATCGGCGCCGAGGGCCAGGTGCTGGTGGGCGGCGTGGCCACCGCCGGCCTGATGATCTATCTGGGCCGGGCTGGCACCATGTCCACCCCGATGATGTTGGTGGTCATGGCCCTGGCCAGCATCGTGGCCGGCGCCATCTGGGGCGTGATCCCGGCGGTGTTCAAGGCCCGCTGGGGCACCAATGAGACGCTTTTCACACTGATGATGAACTATGTGGCCATCCAGATCACTTCGTACTGCGTGGCCCTGTGGGAAAACCCCTTCGGCTCCAACTCCGTGGGCGTCATCAACCAGCAGACCCGGTCCGGCTGGTTCCCGGAACTTTTCGGGCTGGACATTGGCCTCAACATCCTCTTGGTGATGATTCTTACCGTGGGTATGTACCTGTACCTGCGCTTTTCCAAGCAGGGCTATGAGATCGCCGTCTTGGGCGAGAGCGAGCGCACCGCCCGCTACGCCGGCATCAAGCCCGGCCTGGTGTTCATCCGCACCATGGCCATCTCCGGCGCCATCTGCGGCCTGGCCGGCTTCATCGCCGTGTCCGGCGCCAGCCATACCATCTCCACTTCCACCTCCGGCGGCCAGGGCTTCACGGCCATCATCGTCGCTTGGCTTGCCAAGTTCAACACCTTCGTGATGCTGCTGATCTCCTTCCTGCTGGCCTTCCTGGATCGGGGCGCCCAAGAGATCGCCTCCACCTTCAACCTCAACGATTTCGCCAGCGATGTCATCACCGGTATCATCCTCTTCTGCATCATCGCCAGCGAGTTCTTTATCAACTACCGCATGGTGTTCCGCCACAGGAAGGAGGCCGAGGCCAAATGATCAATCTTTTTATTTCCGCCATCGTCTTCGGCACCGTCATCCTCTATGGCGCCATGGGCGAGATTCTCACTGAGAAGTCCGGCAACCTGAACCTGGGCGTTCCGGGCATCATGTACCTGGGCGGCATTGCGGGCCTGGCTGTGGCCTTCGGCTATGAGATGTCCACCCCCAACCCCATCCCCATCGTAGCCCTGCTTTTGAGCTTTGTGGCGGCCTTTGCGGCGGCGGCCCTGGGCGGCCTGCTCTATAGCTTCCTGACCATCACCCTCCGGGCCAACCAGAACGTCACCGGCCTGACGCTGACCATCTTCGGCAGCGGCGTGGCCAACTTCTTCGGCGGCGCGCTGAACAACATGGCCGGCGGCGTGGGCCAGATCTCCGTGGCAATTACCTCCGGCGCCTATCGGAGCAGCCTTCCCTGGGCGGCCAACCTGGGCTGGTTCGGGCAGATCTTCCTGAACCACGGCTTTATGGTGTATCTGGCTCTGGTGCTGGCGGTGCTGATGCACTTCTTCTTCACCAGGAGCCGCATGGGCCTCAATCTCCGGGCCGTGGGCGAAAATCCCGCCACCGCCGACGCCGCGGGCATCAACGTCACCCGGTATAAGTACCTGGCTACCTGCGTCGGCGCGGGTATCTCTGGCCTGGGCGGCCTGTACTATACCATGGACTACATCAAGGGCACCTGGGCCAGCGAGGGTACCATCGAGGCCCTGGGCTGGCTGGCCGTGGCTCTGGTCATCTTCGCCGTGTGGCGCAGCCTCAACGCCATCTGGGGCTCGTACCTCTTCGGCTTCTTGACATGGCTCTATTTCTACGTGCCGCAGATCCGGGCGCTGCTGATCTCCGCCTTCCATCTGAGCGACGACGCTCTGCAATTCATGGTCCTCACCCGCAGCACCCAGGAGCTTTTCAAGATGCTGCCGTATCTGGTGACGATCCTGGTGCTGATCGTGGTCAGCCTGCGAAAAAAGCGAGAAAACCAACCGCCGGCCTCTCTGGGCCTGGCCTACTTCCGCGAAGAGCGCTGAGCGCCTTGCTGCCTGACACAAAACCCCCTTGCTCCCGCGGGAGCAAGGGGGTTTTTGTTTGGAATGCTGTCGGTGTCGGCGGCTTATCCTGGGAGTTGGATGTGCTCCCGGGTGGTTTGGTCGTACATCCGAATGAGGATGGCTGCCGCTTCGCTGCGGCGAATGGTGCTGGTGCCTTGGAAGGTGCCTTCGCCGTCGGAGCCGGTGAGGATGCCGGCGCGATAGAAGTCGTAGATTTCTGCGGCGTAGGCGTCGTCCATCTTTACGTCGGGGATGGCGTTCTCGGCCACGGTGTTGATGGCCGGGTAGCTGTCCAGCGCGCCGTGGAAGATGTGGACGAACTCGCTCCGGGTGACAGCGGCATCCATCTGCGCCTTGGTGCGGGAGCGATAGGCTTCTTCAATGATGCCCTGCTCCACGGCGTAGTCCACGTAGGGGTCGTACCAGTGAACAGTACCGTTTTCCAGCTTGCCGCTTTCGCCGTTGGCCTTCAGATGAAGGGCGGCGGCCAGCTTGATGGTCTGAGCCACGGTGAGGGAGCCGCTGGGCTGATAGCTGGTTTCGGACATTCCGTCGATCAGTCCCTCCTGCCAGGCCAGGTATACGCTCTCATAGTACCAGGCATTTTCCGGGACGTCGGTGAAGGGGAGCGCCGGCGTTTCTTCGGGCTCCGGGTCCGGCTGGGAGGGCCGGGAGGGCCGGACAGGCCGCTCCGTTTCGCCGGTCTCCAGCGTCAGGGCGCTGAGGGAGATGTCCTGCTGGGTGCCGCCGTAGACGTAGAGCTTGAGGGTGTAGCCCTGCAGGCCGCTCCACCCGGTGCGCTGGAAGATGGGCACGGAGAAGGAGCCGGTTTCCGTGATCGGCTCGTCAAAGAGCAGGCATTCCGTCTGACTGTTGCTGGGTGCGATGGAGAGGTTCCAGGCGGCGCCGGGGGTAAGCCGGTCGACGTCTACGTGCAGCGTCTCCCAGGTGGAGAGATCCTGGGCGGTCTGGCGGGTGAACACGGCAGTGTGGTAGTCGTGGGAGGAGAACTGCACCAGCTCTCCGGCGGTGGAAACGGTGGGCAGCTGCAGCTGATCCTGACTGCTGTAGGCCTCAATCTCCCGGACTGAGACGGTGTCCTGGGACTGGAACTCAAACCGGAGGTAGCGGGCCTCGGTGGGCTCGATGTTCCGGGCGGTGACATCCGAGGCGTTGGGCTGGGCCATGGCCTTGATCTCTTCCACCGTCATGGAGGCGCCGGCGCCGCCAATGACGGCCAGCTTGAGCAGGACGGTTTTCTTGCCGCTCCAGCCTGTCACCTTGGCCAGGTCGAAGTTGTAGGTACCGGGGGCCAGCATTTCCGTGCGGGAGAGGAAGTAGTCTCCGGCGCCGTCGTTGAGCATCACATGGAACTTGCTGGCATCGCCCAGGGAAGAGACCTTGACCATCAACCGGGGCGTCTCGTCCAGGTCGATTTCCGCATTTCTGGCCACATAGCCGAAGGTGGAGCCGGTGCCGGTGATGGTGGCGCCGCCGCCGGGTGCCGCTGTGATCTCTGCGTTTTCCCGGATATTCCACTGGCTCAGGTCTTCAAACTTGTCGTCCACGCTGCCCACCGGGGTGTTGGTGGCCCGGAGGGCGTCCAGCTGGGCGGTGCTGCCGCTGGGACCCACCACCATCAGCTTGAGGAGGAACGTCTTTTCGCCGCTCCAGCCGGTGCGATCCTTGAGGTTGAGCGTGATGGTGCCGGTGTTGCTGATCTCCGACGGGGAGACGAAGTATTCATTCTCGCCGTCGTTTGCCAGCACATGGAGTCGGGCGCCGTCAGTCAGCTGGGCGATGTCCACCTGGAGGAGGGGCGCCTCGTCGATGTTGTAGGAGACTTCCTTGGCGACAAAGCCGAAGGTAGCCTCGTCCTGGGTGCGGCGGATGGTGGCCGTCGTGCCGTCGGTGGAGATTTCGGCGTTTTCTGTGGTCTGCTGCCAATCGGTGACGGTTTCAAACTCCTCCTCCAGCGCTGCGGTGCTTTCGCCGCCGGGTGCCAGAGCCCGCATGGAGGTGACGGTCATGCCGTTGTCCACACCGTAGACGATGAACTTGACATATACCGTAACTTCTCCGGTGAGAGCTTCGTACCGGGTGAGATCGTAGCGATAGGTGCCGTCCTGGGAGACGGGGCCGGTGGAGGTGAGGAAGTCCTCAAACACGTCGGGGATGCCAATCTGCATATGGACTGTGGCACCCGGCGTCATATCGGCCAGGGAGATCTCCAGCGTGGGATAGGCGTCCACATCCAAAGTCAGTTCCTTTTTGACGATGGTTTCGTTGAACGGATCGCCCGTACAGCGGATATAGGTGCCTTCGCTGTCGGCGGTGACTTCGGCGGAGGTCGACTCGATGATGTCGTCCGTGGTGGTCATGTCGAACACCAGCGGCGGCAGGGCGGGGGGATCAGTGGGCTCGGACCCTTCCTCGGACAAGGTCACGGTGTCGACGGGCGTCCAGCTCTCGCCGTCCGTGCTGGCGTAAACCGTCATCGAAGAAGCCTGAGAATCGGTGCCGTGCTTGACGGTGTAGCGGCCCACAGTCTCCACTGCGCCCAGATCCACGTCCAGGGTGGTGTTGCCCTGGGCGGTAAAGGCGGTGCTGTCCAGGCCGTCGGTGGCTGCCGCAGCGTCTTCGTAGGCGCGGTTCAGGAGCAGGTTTGCGGTGTGAGACAGGCATTCCAGGCGGCTCAATGTGGCCTGGGCGCCGTCATTGCCCGAGAGGGAAAGGGTCAGGGTGAAATCTGTTTCTCCCTGCCAGCCGGTGTCGGCCAGGGAGACTTGGTACCGGCCGGCTTCCTCCGCCGTCAGCAGAAGTGAGGTGTCGCTGCCGCGTTCGGCGGTGACGGTGAGGGTCGCGCCGGTGGAAAGGGCAGCCACGTCCAGCTGTAGAATCGGATAGTCGGTGACGCTGTACCGGAGCTGCCGCGATACCGCCGCGCCGTCTCCGGTCTTCTGGAGAATGGCCTGGGAACCGTTGGAGGTGAAGGTGGCGCCGGTGACGGACCAGTCGCTGAGGTTATAGAAATCCTCCAGCTCCAAGGCGTCGGCGGCAAACAGCTCGACTTCCCGCAGCTGGGCGACGGTGCTGTCGTCCTGGGCGGGCTGCCGCACCAGGACACACACATAGCGCGCCGAGAAGGGCGCTACGGCCCGGGTGACGGTGGCCTCTTCATTGTCCTCCACCAGGTCTCGGAGGACCCATGCCACGCCGTCGTCACTGGATTCCAGCTGGAAGGAGCGGGTGGCGGCGGTGCCGGAGAGACCAGTGACGGTGTATTTTCCAATGGTCTGGATGCTGCCCAGATCGATGGAGACGTAGTGGTCGCCGGCTTCATCGTTGGAGACCCAGACGGTGTCGGTGCTGCCGTCGGTGACAAGACTGCCGGTGCCGGAGTCGGAGCTGACATAGCTCTGCAGGGCGACGTTTTCGCCGCTTTTCGCGGTCCAATCCGTGCCGTCAGCCAAGAGGTCCTGGGTGGAGCCCTGGCCGCTGGGGAGCTGGGACAGCACGTCCGCCGCTGCCTCGGCTGCCTGGGCGTAGGAAGTGTCCTGGTAAAGGGAAACGGCCTGCTGATACTCGGCTTTGCGGTCCAGCAGCGGATCGGTGACGCCATTGTCCCGGGCCGTCTCCTGCAGACGCTGATAGGTCATGGAGAGGGTGGCCTGGGCGGCCTGGGTCTCGTAGAACTGGCGGAGCAGGACTTCGTCCGTGGCCTGAAGGCTGACGCGCCCGTAAGCGCCGGGGGCCAGCGTCATGGAGATGCCGCTTTCCAGCTGGGCAGCGGTCTTGGAGGTGCGCTCCTCGTCCTGTCCCACCTTTACGGTCAGCGCGTAGGGACTCTCGGCCAGATGCTGGAAGGAGAGGGTGAAGGTCTTAGATTCGTCGGTGGGGTTGTAGACGATGAAGTTCCGCTCTATGCCTTCGATCATCTCCTGGGTCTGGTCGTTATAGTCCAGGTTGACGGCCAGAATGTCGGAATCGGACGCCGTGGCAAAGGCCTCGAACATCAGATAGGCGTAGAAGACGTTGTTGGACATATACACCGACGGGCCGTTGAGGCCATTGAGAGTGCCGTTCTCGGCTTTGTAGAAGTCCTCCGAGGGGAGGTAGCCGGCCTGATGGGCCTGGTAGTCGGCAGCGGATTCAAAGACGTCCGGATCCCACATGGGGCCGTAGAAATACTTGTTGTTGTTGCGGAAGAGGTTAAGGAGCTTGAGCAGCAGCTCCGAAGTCTCCATGTCCTCGTTCTTCAGTTCCATCAGCAGGGGCAGGTAGGTGTAGATGTTCTCCCAGGGGCAGGGAGAGTCTGCCGTGGCGAAGGCGTGGCTGAGGCTGGCGCTGTTGAGCGCTTGGTCCTTGGGATCGTCCCGCAGGGCGCTCTCATACCAGTTGACCAGCCGCAGGGTGATGTTGCGCATATCCTCGCCGTATTCCATGTACTTCGTCTCACCGGTCAGCTGATAGAGCCACTGGGCCGCGGCGGCGCCGTAGGCACTGTTGCTCACTTCGTTGACCGGGAAGTCGTAGGGATCATCGATGACAGTGTGGAACACGCTGTTGTCGATGACCAGCTCCATGCCTTCAAAAAGCGCGTCGATGGCATTCTTGGCCTCCTCGAGATAGCGTTCCCGGCCGGTGTAGGTGTAGGCCATGCACATATCGTAGGCGTAGAGGCCGGCTGCCCACACATCGTAGGGGGAGCCCAGGGCCGGCTCGTCCAGGCTGGTGGCGGGGGTCTTGTCCCGGGCGCTGAAGAGCTGCGGGAACTGATAGTTGCAGTTGTGAGCCACTTCGATCAGGCCCTCCAGGCCCATCAGGTACTTGCCGGAGAGGGCGGCGTCAAAATCCTCGGCGGCCCGGAGCTGGCTGGCCTTCAGCGTGCCGATGCTCATCAGGGGGTTTTGGAACATGAACTCCACAAAGGTGTTGCGGTAGTCATCGGAGCATTCGTAGCTGCGGATCAGCTTGGCGTCGGAGTCGTAGTACACCTTGAGAGATTCCACAGCGGTGTCGATAAAGGTGTGCTGGGTCTCGTCTGGGTTCAGCCGCTCATAGGCGATCCAGGGAATCAGCGCATTGTTGCAGCAGTTCCAGTCGCCGTAGATGTCGTCCTCCGTTCTGTCCCGGTCCGGCGTATAGGCGCCGTAGGTGGCGTAGTCCGGCCGGTGGACCACCTCGGTGATGGTGTCCTCCGGGAACAAGGGTGCGTCCGTCCAGACGCCCGGCGTCAGATCTGTCTTGTTGGTGTGGAAAGGCATCATGCGGTAGGTGACGTTTTCGATCATCAGCTGCTGGGCGATGTTCTCGGCCAGGCTCTGATAGCTGGTGTTCTCCGGGTCCACGAAGTTCACGGCTTCCTTCACCGGCTCCGAGGGGACGCACCGACCGAATTCATCCACCACCACGCCCAGCGCGTCCAGCTTGGAGGGCGCCTGGCGACGGGCTGCGCCGTAGAGGTAGAAGTCCACCACCATGTCTCCGGCGGCGATGGTGGTGCTGCTGCCCATCTCTTTGCGCAGGTCCATGCCGATGCCCCAAAGGCCGTCCCGCTGGGAGCAGCGCACCTGGACACTCTTGAAGCGGTTCACGCCATTCTGGAAGGAGAACCAGTCCATGGGTTCCATGTTGAAGAAGACGGCACTCTCCTTGCCGTCAGCCCACACGTAGGCGGCGGGGAAGCAGCTGTTCCAGTAGACGCTGTCGCCCAGGGAGTGATAGTTGGGAGACTCCTGGTAGACCGAAACGGTCTCGCCGGTGGGCTCGTCCATCCAAAGCATCACGGTGGGCTGCCGTCCGCTGACACCCAGCGGGGCTTCCAGGTGGTTGACGATGGTGAAGTGGAAGAGGGGGCTGTCCGCCGTGGCCTCAATGGTCATGGTGAAGTCATAGCCCTCGGTGGGGTGGTGTCCGGTCAACTCCACCTGGATCTTGTCGGCGCTGTCCGACAGTACCCGGTATTCGGTGGGGTACTGGTCAAAGGCGCTGCCCTGGATCAGGGGCGTGCCAGCATCGAACATGGGCTCCCAGGTGTTGCCCACCAGGACGAAGGTGCTGAGCTGATAGCCGGAACCGGTGTCTGCCAGGACCAGCTTTTGGCTGCGGTTGGTCAGCTCCACCCGGTGGGCGTCCTGCTGGAGGGAGAGAACGCCGCTGGTTTCCCGGGCGCCGACAGCGCCGGAAAAGAGACCCAGCAGAAGGGAAATGATCAGGATGAGAACGGTAATGCGTTTCATGGGGGAATCACCCTTGCTTTCTTTATAGGCTGAGTGCCGCGGAAGCGGCATAGAAAAAATCCGCCTCTGCCAAACAATACCCATTTGTGATGCTTGACAGAGGCGGAAGATCTTTTATGTGCCGGGGAAAAGAGGTGCTTGCGGGAGATTATTCAAATTGAGCCATGTACTGGTTGACGGCTTCCTCCAGGGCGCCGTTGTCCACTGCGACGATCTTCTCCAGCATTTCGTCCCACTTGTCCAGGCTCAGCTGGCCGGTGACGAACTGGCTGGTGTAGGAGGTGAAGATGTCGTTGATGCTGGCGTTGTACTGAGCCAGGGTGTCGTCATAGGTGAAGCCCTGGACGGGGTTTCTGGCGGAGTAGAGGGCGCCGATCTCGTTGCTGGGGGTGAAGATGTCCTCAGCATAGGGCAGGGACATATCCTGGTTGAAGGTGAAGTCGATGGAGGTGAAGTAGGAGAGGTAGTGAGAGGTAACGCCGTTGCAGTTGAACTCTTCTTTGGCGCACTCTTCCTCGTTCTTCACCACGGTGTCACCGTCCATGGTGTAGTGGATGCCTTCGATGCCGTTGCGGACGAAGAAGTTGCCTTCGTCAGAGGCCAGCCAGTCCATCATTTCCAGCACACGGTCCACGCCTTCGAAGTCCTTGCTGAAGGACCACATGCCGTAGTAACCGGAGTCGATGCCCATGTGGGAGCGGATGCCCTCGGGGCTGGCGGGGATGGGATTGATGATGGCCACTTCAGCGTCGGGGAAGTTCTTCTTGGTCTCCTCGAAGTAGGGGTAGCAGGAGGCGTACTGGCTGGCGTTGTAGATGATGCCGGACTGACCGGAGCAGAAGTACTCCTTGGGACGGTCCGCCTCAGAGATGTAGCACTCGGGGTCCAGCAGGCCTTCGGCATAGAGCTTGTAGAGGAACTCATAGCCTTCCTTCATGTTGGGGTGGAAAATATCCATCTTATAGCGTCCGGTTTCGTCCTGGTACCAGGTGTTGACGCCAGTGAAGCCGGCGGTGATCATCTTGATCCAGAAGGGGTCGTTCATGGAGAGGCCGATCTGCTTGACGCCGTCGGGTTCAGCTTCCTTGAAGGCCTTGAGGACTTCGTAGACGTCGTCCCAGGTGTCGGGCATCTCCAGGCCCAGCTCGTCCAGCCAGTCCTGGCGGATGAAGAGAACACGGTCGGTGGTGTCCTTGTTCCACTTTCTCGGCACACCGTAAATTCTGTCGCCGTTGTAGAGGAACTTCAGAGAGTCGTCGTCATAGTGGACGGACTCCATCAGGTTGGGGTAGTTGGGGATCAGATCGGTCATGTCCATCAGCAGACCTTCGGACTGGATCTGGTCAAAGAGGGTGTTGGTGTCGCCGGGGCCCCAGTTGGCGTACATATCGGGCATATCGCCGCCCAGGATGTAGTTGCGCAGGTTCTCCTGGTAAATGCCGTTGGCATAGGAGGTGATGTTGAACTTGAGGTCGAACTTGTCCTCCAGGTACTGGACCATCCGGTCGTCCTCGGGGAAGTCCATGTCGTGGGCCCAGATGTTGATCTCGATGACCTCGCGGTCTTCTTCGGCGTCGGTAGCATCGGTGGCGTCGGTGTCAGTGCTGTCGGTGTTGGCAGTGTTGGAGCTGTCGGTGTTGGAGGTGTCTGCGGGGGCTGCCTGATCGGCACATCCGGCCACCAGACCCAGCAGCAGCACCAGGGCGAGCAGGAACGCGATGGTTTTTTTCATGGTAATTCTCCTTTTCTTTTGATTCGTTTGGAACTAACCTTTGATGGAACCGACCATAACCCCCTTTACAAAATGCTTTTGCAGGAACGGGTACACCAGGAGGATGGGCAGCGTCACGGCGATGACGGCGGCCATCCGCATGGTCTCCGAAGCGACGTTGGACTGAGAGATCATGGTGAATTGGTTCTTCATGGGGTTCTGCGTGCCCACGAAGAGGATGTTGTAGAGGATGACCTGCAAAACCTGGTGTTCTTCGGAGCGGATGAGGAAGAGCGGGTTGTAGAAGTCGTTCCATTTGTCCACGGCGTAAAACAGCACCAGCGTGGCCAGGATCGGCTTGGACATGGGGAGCATGATGCGGAAGAGGGTGGTGAAATCGTTGGCGCCGTCGATCATGGCGGCCTCTTCGATGTCCGCGGGGATGCTCATAAAGTGGGTTCGGAGGATGATGAGATAGATGGTGTTGACGGTGGTCAGCAAGATCACGCTCAGCAGGCTGTCCAGCAGGTGATAGGACTTCATGGTGATGTACACCGGGATGATGCCGCCGGTAAAGAGCGTGGTGAAGAAGAAAATGTACATCAGGGCGTTGCGGCCCACCAGACGCTTTTTGGAGAGGGCGTAGGCGGCCATGGTGGTGACGATCATGCTCAGTACCGTGCCGCCGACGGTATAGATAATGGAGTTGATCAGCGGCTTGAAGAATTCCTCCTGGCCGAAGAACACCTTGTAGGATTCCAGCGTGGGGTTGGGAGCCCAGAGCTTGAGGGTGTTGGTGACGTATTCATTGTAGGGCATCAGGGAGCCGATGAGGACGCTCCAGAGGGGATAGAGCATCACAAAGGCCACTAGGGTGAAGAAGATGTAGAGCGCCACGTCGAAGGCAGTGATCCTTCTGCGCTTTTTTCTCACTGCAATGGTTGCCATAAGTTACCTCCCTAAAACAGGCTGTCTTCCCCGACGACCTTGGATGCGGCGTTGGCTATGACCACCAGGATCAGCGACACCACGGAGTTGAAGAAGTTCGCGGCGGTGGCGAAGCTGTAGCGGGCATTTTCAATGCCGGTGCGGTAGATGTAGGTGCCCAGGATATCGCCGGTGGAGTAGACGTTGGGGGAGTAGAGGGTCAGGACCTGCTGGGTGTCCTGGATCAGGATGTTGCCGATGGTCAAAATCAGCATGATGGTGATGGTGGGGCGGATACTGGGCAGTGTGACGTGCCACATCTGCGTCCAGCGGTTGCCGCCGTCCATGATGCAGGCCTCGTACAGCTCAGGGCTGACACCGGAGATGGCTGCGAAGTAGATGATCGAACCCCAGCCGGCATCCTTTAAGATGGTGGTAATGACCAGAATGGCGCGGAACTTGCTCTGATCCATCAGGAAGTTGACCGGCTCGCCGCCGAGGGCGGTAATTACGGTGTTGACGGCGCCGTTGTGGGCCAGCATATTGATGACGATGCCGGCCATCACGGTCCAGGAGACGAACCGGGGCAGATAGATGATCGTCTGAATGCCGCGCTTGAAGGCCTTGTTGCGGACCTCATTTAATAGAACTGCCAGCAGGATCGGCACGGGGAAATAGAAGATCAATTTATATACGCCGATGATGATGGTGTTTTTCAGGGCATTCCAGAAGGCGGGGTCCTGGAAGAGCTGCTGGAAGTAAAGCGTGGCTGGTTCCGCCCAGGGACTGCCCAGCAGGCCGCCGGAGATGGTCAGCTTTTTAAAGGCCAGGGTGACGCCGTACATGGGCACATAGTGGAAGGCGATGTAATAGGCGATGGCTGGGATGAGCAGAATGTAAAGCTGCCAACACGATAAGATGCGTTTTCCCAGCCTGTGCTTTGGTTTTTGCAGCGTATTCTTCATGTCTCATCCTCCATGCGTGAGTAACTCTGTGCCGGCCAGGGCACCTGACCGGCGGGGGTTTATATCATTTCTTGACGCCACCAATATATCATAAAGCTGGGGAGTTGTAAACATTTTTAATCAATAAATATCCACAAAATGATATTAAATATTTCTTCTAATTTGACAAAAGTAAAAAAATGAGCGCGGAATATGGATGATATGCACAAAAATATGGGAGAAAACGGGTATAAAATGATAGGAAAAGAGCTGCCGAAAAAAATATAAAGAATATTTTTAATTCATATTTACAAGTTAAAAAAGATATGTTATCTTAGTATCGAAAGCAACGGGTGCGGTCTGCTGCTATGGGTGTGAGCCCGCGGCAGCCGACCCCGCCGCAGCGAGAACGTCTCACTAAAGCGGACAAGGAGCGATTCATATGTGGACGAAAGACAACTACCGGCGCATTTTCCTGGATATGCACCTGGCCGATTGGAACGACGCCTTCCTTTCCCGGCTGGACCCCAAGCACAATGTGGAGATCATCAAAGCTGCCGGCGCGCAGAATATCGTGGTCAAGGCCAAGCCTCACACCGGCCTTTGCTACTGGCCTGCCAGCATCGGCAGAATGCACCGTGGCCTCAAGGGCCGGGACTATGTGGGCGAGATGATCGACCTCTGCCACGAGAACCAGATTTCCGTCATCGTATATTATTCCGAAGTCTTCGACAACTGGGCCTATGAAAACCATCCGTCCTGGCGCACCGTCTATGCCGACGGCCTCAACTCTAAGGAAAAGGGACACTTCTTCTTCCGCAAGGGCCGCTACGGTGTCTTGTGCGTCAATAATCCGGCGTATCGGGCCTATGTGATGGACAACCTGCGGGAGCTTTGCACGCGCTATTCCTTTGAAGGAATGTTCCTGGATATGCCCTTCTGGCCGGAGGTGTGCTACTGCGATTCCTGTAAAGAGAAGTACCGCCAGGCCACCGGACGGGAGATGCCCAAGATCGCGGACTGGAAGGACCCGGCGTGGCTGGAGTTCCAGTTCCTGCGGGAGAATTGGATGAAGGAGTTCCTGGAGGAATCTGTGGCCACGGTCAAGGGAGTCAACCCCGACATTACCATCGAATTCAACTCCGCCACCGCCATGTTCAACTGGCAGTTCGGTGCCAGCGAGTATGCCATGCGGGCCAGCGACTATGTGGGCGGCGATTACTACGGCAGCATCCTGCAGGAGAGCTTCGCCTGCAAGTACTATAAAAATGTCTCCCGCACGCTGCCCTTCTGCTATATCACTTCCCGCTGTGACCCCGACCTGATCCAGCACACCACTACTAAGACGGCGGAGGAATTTTTGCAGCACGGCGTCATCGCCCTGGTACACAACGGCGCCTTCTCCATCTGCGACAGCATGAACCCCGACGGCACCATCTGTGACCAGGCTTATGCCGGTCCCATTCGGGAGGCCTTTGCCCAGAGCCGGGTCTATGAGCCCTACGTCACCGGGGCGCTTCAGAGCAGCGTGCAGATCTGGTTTGCCACTCACGCCAAATTCAGCATGGTCAACCAGGGCAAGCACGTGTTGGAGCAGCCCATGGACAACGATACCTTTGTGGAGGGCAAGCTGAAGCTGGCTGGCATTCTGCGGGAGAACCACATCCCCTTCGATGTCATCGGCAACAACTCCCTCTCCAACCTGGATCTCCGCCAGCCCCTGGTGATCTCTGAGGTTCACCACATCCGGGACGAGGAGATGGAGGCCATCGAGGCCTTCCTCCAGGCCGGCGGTACGGTGTACCTCAGCGGCGCGGTGGGCCATCCGCGGCTCTATCAGCTGCTGGAGGCGGAGGATCACGGCCTTACGGCCCACACCGTCACTTATATGGAGCCTACCGAGGCTGGGCGGGATATCTTCGCCGGGTTTGACGCCCACAACCCCATGACCGTCAATATGCCGCAGCGGCGGCTCTCCTTCCGGGGCGCGCATCAGGTGCTGGCCACGCTGACGCTGCCCTATACCCTCCAGGACGACGGGCAGTTCTCCGCCATCCACTCCGATCCCCCCGGCGAGCATACTGACTGGCCGTCCCTGGTGCGCAAGGCCGTGGGCAAGGGCCAGGTGATCTGGGCTGCCGCGGGCATCGAGAAGCTACGGCCACAGATGAGCCGCAATGTGGTGTGCCGTCTGATCCGGTCCCTCTGCCAGGAGCTGCCCTACGAGGCCGAAGCTCCCAGCTATGTGGAGGTAGTCTCCTGGAAGAAGGATGGAAAGGTCTATCTGGCTGCCCTCAACGAGCAGGAGACCACGCCCATCGACATGGTTCACGGCGTCTCGATTCGGCTGCCCTATCCCGTCCGCGCTGCGGCGCTGGTGGGAGACGACAGACCCGTGACGGTGGAAGCCGGGGCGGATGGCGCCCGGCTGCTGCTGCCGCCCTTCCGCGTGGCGGCAGTGGTGGAGGTGGAACCCCAGGCGTAATAGTCTGCGGGCTGCGGAAATCATCGAACATATGAGGTGGAATATGGACAGACAGTATCCGAACATATACCTGGCGGCAGATAACTGCTTTGCCAAAAAGCGCTGGCCCGCGCCCCGGGAGTGGGCCGGTGTGATCGCGGATCTGGGCGTCCGATATGTGGAGGCCAGCGCCGACACGGAACTGGACCCCTTCTACATGGGGGAAGCGTATCTGCGGGACTGGCCCCAAGCGGTGCAGGAGGCCCAGGCGGCCACAGGTGTAAGAGTCTGCAATCTCTACTCCGGCCACGGCTCCTACACCACCCTGGGCCTGACCCATTTTGACCCCCGGGTGCGTCGGCATATGATAGACCGCTGGTTCAAGCCCCTGGTGGAGACGGCGGCGGCCCTGGGAGCCGGCTTCGGGTTTTACGCCCACGCCTTTTCTGAGAGCATCCTGGCCGACCCAGACCGCTACGCGGCCCATTGCGGCTACCTGCTGGACGCCCTGACGGAACTGAACGAATACGCCGAACAGCTGGGCTGCGGCCCGCTGTGCCTGGAGCAGATGTACTCCCCCAACCAGGTGCCCTGGACCATTTCCGGCACGGCCTCTCTTTTGCGGGAGGTGACACGCCGGAGCGGGCGGCCCTTCTACTTCACCGAGGACCTGGGCCATCACCACGACAGATTCCTGATGCCCTCTCGTGAAGCATTGCGGGAGGCATTCCGGGACCCCGAGACGGACATCTGGCTGGGAAGCCAGGAGGCCTATGATCGCTTTGACGCGGCCCGGGTGGCAGGGGAGCTTTCCGATGCCGCCTGCGACGAGATCTTGGACTTGATGCGCCAGGCGCCGCGCTATTTTGAATCCCGTGAGGATACGGACTGCTATGCCTGGCTCCGCGCCCTGGGCTGCTATTCGCCCATCATCCATTTGCAGCAGACCGAAGGCCGCTCCTCCGCCCACTGCCCCTTTACTCCTGAGCAAAACCGACGGGGGAAGATTCGCGGGCGGGCCGTGCTGGAGGCACTCAAGGAGAGCTATGACCGCCCGGACCAGGCGGGGATGCCGCCCCGGTGCGAGAAAATCTACCTGACCTTTGAACTGTTTGCCGGCACCAGCCAGACCACCCGGTCTATATTAAAGGAATATGCCCAATCGGTCCGGTATTGGCGCCAGTTTATCCCCCAGGACGGCCTGCCCCTGGACGAGCTGCTGCGGCGGCTGCCCGAGGAAGAGACCGAATTGGAAGAACAGCCCGTTTTGCACTTTCAGCCCGTCTCCACGGCGCAGGGCCTGTGACGCCGCGGAGCTGAAACAAGGAGGAAACCAAATGAAAGGGATCGAGCAAACCCCCGTCTCCGTCCTGATCGAGCTGATCCAGGGGCAAGCCGCCGCGCTGCCGCCCCAGGTGCAGCTCCCTGCCCAGGATGGAGCGCCTGCCAAAACCGTCGCGGTGCAGTGGGATGCGGTGGACACCGCGTCGCTGACTCCCGGCGTCCACACGGTGCGCGCCGTGGCTCCGGAGCTGCCGGAGCTGCCCATCCAGGCTGACCTGCTGGTCTATGCCAACCGGGATCACCAGGCGGACAACCAGGACAGCTGGTACCGCCGGGCGAAATACGCCCTCTATGTCACCTTCTCCCACAACGGCCCCCTCTGGGACGGCTACGCTGTCCGGTCCGACGGGACGCTGCCGGCCACCTTCCAGGAGACGCTGGAGCAGTTCGACGTGGAGCGCTTTGCCGAGGACTGCCGGGAGATGGGTGTGGAGTATGTGAATTTCACATCCTACCATGGCCATATGTACGTCATTTGGCCCAGCCAGGTGGTCAACGCCCATCTGCCCGGCCACTCCACGGTGGCACTGACCGGACAGCAGAAGAACCGCGATGTGGTTCGGGAGCTGATCGACGCCCTCCACCGCCGGGGGATCAAGCTGCAGCTCTACATCCACTCCACCGTGGGCGACACCTTTACCGAGGAAATGCGCCAGGCCACCGGCTGGCACGACCCGACGGGGTATTATAAGCGGTGGAATGATTTTATCAACGATTTCTTTGATGAGATGGCCAAGCGCTACGGCACCGACATCGATTCTTATTACATCGACATGATCACCAGCCCGGACTACGCCCGGCGGATGGACGTGGAGCGGCTGCGCAAGACCCTGAAAAAGTACAATCCCCAGGTGGTCCTCACCGGCAACGGCGCCACGGATATCGCGGTGGACTACGGCTCCCGGGAGGACGGCTGTATGACGGAGCGTTTTTCCCAGCACCTGGACGATAAGCCGGCGTTTTTGGACCAGACTGTCACGGGCATCAGCCGCGCCTGGTTCAGCAGCGTGGGTGCCGGGGCAGAGAGCCCCGTCAAGTTCCCGCCGGAGCAGCTCTTCCGCTATCTGGTGCTGACGGCCAGCGCCAACCGCTATGGCGGCGGCCTGGCTCTGGGCGCCACGCCCTATGCCGACAACGCTGTGTCCGAGCAGGGCTTCGAGCCCGGCGTCAAGGCGTGCCTGGTGGCCCTGGGCGGCCTGATCGCGCCGGTCGCCGAGTCGATCAAGGGTACGTATCCCAGCGATTCCTACCTGACGCCGGCTGGCATGACCATCCGGCAGCTGCCCCACGGCTTTGTGGCTACCCAGTCGCCTGACGGCCACTTCACCTATATCCATGTGCTGCGGGCCCCCGCTTCCGGCGATACCATCACGCTGCCGTCACCGCTGGATGGCAAGACCTTCGGCGAAGCAGTGCTGCTGCCGTCTGGGAAGGCAGCTCGGTTGACCCAGGATGACAACGGCGTCACGCTCACGTTGCCTTCCGGCGAGGGGTGGGATTCCCTGGACACCGTGTTCCGCCTGACTACGGCCTCTGTGCCGGAGCAGACCCCGGTGGAGGAGACTCTCTACACCGGCCCCATTCTGGCCACAGCCTCGGATGCCGACGGCAGCCACGGTGCTGAACAAGCGCTGGACCCTGACCTCACCACCTTCTGGGGTGTGGCCGCGCCCTTTAAAACGCCCGACGGCGCGGATAAATACCTGCAGCTGGACCTGGGGAGCGTGCAGCGGGTCACGGGCCTCATCCTCACGCCGCGCCGCGACAGCATCCGCCGCGCCACGCTGCAGTTCCACCTGAGCAGTTATAACGTTCTGGCCGGCGAGACAGAGGAAAGCCTCCGCCCGGTCCACACCGGAGAGCTGCCCCAGACCGTCAACGCCAAGGAGATTTCCTTCCCGACGGTTTCTGCCCGGTACATCCGCGTCACCGTGCCGCCGGGGTGGGACTTCCAGTACGGCGACTACGCGGTCTATGAGGATCACGCCTATGCCTCCATTGGCCGTGTGCAGGTGAAGGTGGCCAAGCCGTAAGCTCGAACACTGCGCCATAAATGTGCAAAGCCCTCTGCCGCAGATGGCGGCAGAGGGCGCGGCGCTACCGGCAGAAAACGACTTAAATGTGGAAAAATCGTCTGAATTTTCCAGATGGGACTTTCCAGACGCCAGTCATCTGTGTATAATAAAACTATAGTGAAAAGGTGCCATTTCCCCGGAGAAGGACTGTTTCCGGGGCTTGGGAAGGACAGAAGGGGGCGAATGAGATCAACGAAGGCAAGATCAAGAGCAGCTGCCTGCTGCGCATCCGGGGAATGTTCGATTCGTTCAAATCGGCGGAGGCCCGGCTGGCGGAATATGTGCTGCACAACCAGGAGACCGCGGTGAATTTGACCATCGACGAGTTGGCCACCAAGTCTCAGACCAGCTATGCCACCGTGGCTCGGTTTTGCAAAAAGCTGGGATACGACGGCTATAAGGACTTCAAAAACAGCCTGATTCAGGACGTGGTGAACCGCCAGAGCTGTGAGGCCCTGGAGGAGGACCTGAACATCAATCTCCATGAATCCCTGGAGGATATCTGCCAGAGCGTCTATCGGTTTTTCATCCGCTCTCTGGAGGAGAGTCTTTCGATTTTGGACTATGCCATCATCGAGAAGGCGGTGAATCAGCTGATCGCCGCCAAGACCATCTGCTTCATCGGCGCGGGCACTTCGGGGATCAGCGCTCGCTACGCCTACTCCCGGTTCTTCCGAATCGGCCTATCCTGCGTCTTTGAGGCGGACGCGACGCTCTACCGGATGCGCGTGGCCACCCTGCGTCCGGGGGACCTCCTGTTTGCCATTTCTTCCTCAGGACGCTCCTCCGACATCGTCAACTGTGCCATCACGGCTCAGAAAAACGGCGTGACGGTCATCAGCCTCAGCGACTTTGCCGTCTCGCCGCTGACCAAGAACTCGGACATCAATCTCTTCACGACGCCGAGAAACGCCAGCCTGTTTCAGAACATCGATATGCCGCTGGTGGTCAGCCAGATCACGGTGATCGACGCCTTGTACTCCTGCTGCTGTGCCAAGTTCCCCCAGGAGGCGGCGCAGATTTACCAGAGTACGCGGCTCCTGCAAAAGGAAGAAAAACTCAAAATCTGACTGGAATGCTCCCTCCATGATGGACAGTGTTTGATTTCACTGCCGATCATGGAGGGAGCATTGTGATTCTCTATTTTGCTTCAGTGAAAGCGGTTTGGGGCGTACGGGTCGTGTCCCGAAGTATTTTACTCCCCGCGGATTTCGCGGATGATGCGGTTCATTTTGCGGAATTGGTCCACCGGAACATAGTTGGGGATGGAATTACCGGAGCCAAAGGCAAATCCGCCGTGGCCGCGGCTCTTGCGCACCACATCTTCTATGTAGCGCTCCATTTCCTTCCCATCCAGGCGGCACACGGCATCGGTATCAATGCCGCCGAAGTTGCCGATCCGGTCTCCGTAGCGCTCCACCCAAACCGGGAACGGCGCGATCACATCCTCGTTGGAGTGCTTGGCATCGATGCCTGCGTCTCGGATGAGGTCATCCATTACCTCGAAGATGCAGCCGCAGGAGTGGAGCAGGAAGGGCTTCCCGGCCAGATGTACCTGATCGATGATGGCGCGATAGGCCGGGATCACCAGCTGGCGGATGTCATCGGCAATCAAGAGCGTATTGGACTTGAAACCGAGATCATCGCCGAACCGACAGACACAGAATATGTCGCCGTAGGTCTCCAGGAAGCGCGTCCAGATTTGCAGGTTGGTCTGGCCCACCTTGCGGAAGATGTCTGCATAGAGTTCCGGGTCATCCATGCGCAGATAGCAGAGGCTTTCATAGCCCACCAGCTCCTGCACGCACTCGAAAATGCCGTTGCCCACGCCGCCGATGGCCTTCATGCCGTCGGGCAGCGCTTCCCGCAGTGCTTCAAAGCATCTGCTGAACATGGAAAAATAGCGATCGCAAAGGCTGGCCCACGGGTAGTCCTCAAAGTCTGCCCGGTTCTGGATGACGCCCGGGATGTGCCCGCCCAGGGCCCCGCTGCCCGGCATGGCGCCGCCGATGCAGCACTCAAAGGAGACGGTGTCATAGCCCATCTCCTGGAAAAACCGGCAGTAGACCCGGAAGTAGTCCCGCAGCTCCGCGGTCCCGCCCCACTGCTTGCCGCAGATGTCCTCGCCCATGACGGCGCTGATGACCTCATCAGCGATGAGATGCTCATAAAGCGGAATCCATGCCGTTTCCTGGTTACGGGCTGCCGCTACAATTCGCCGATAGTCAGGTTGAAACGCACACATAGGAACCTCCTTGCATTGTCTTAAATTTCAAATTGTTCACAGGTCTCCAGTCTGCCTGCTGTCAGGCGGCAGGTGCGGATCTGGTAGGGGCCAAACCGAAGCGTCTCTTCAATTCCCATGCCGGGAAGCTTGCACAGGCATTCGGCGTCCGCGCCGGTGTTGTTGTGGAAACGGAGAATATAGCCGCCGTCCCGGCTGGCCTTGCAGGCCGTCAGCACCACGCCGTCGCCCTCCAGGGTCATCAGGCTCTCCTGCGTGGAGGCGTCGCCGGTGGGGAACATTTGCAGGGCATAGGGCCGCTCCGCAAACACCTGAGCCCGGCGCTCCAGCTCCTGCGCCACCGTTTTGGCGCTGCCGCCGGTGAGCCGGAAGGAAAAGTCCCGCTGGCCCTGGTCCATCCGGGCCATGACCCGATCCTGCCGCAGCAGCGGGCGATCCTCGATGGGATGCGCCGCATAACAAGCGCCGCGAATCAGCGTCAGCCGCAGTTCCCGGTCAGAGCAGTCGAGACCGTAGCAGCCCTGCTTCAGCACTGCAAAGGTCTTCTCTCCGTCCGAGGCCGCCACCCAGTCCTGGGAGGCGACTTCCCGGCCGTCAGTGGCCAGGATTTCCTGGCTGTAAGCCTCCTGTCCCCGGATCTCGCCGGAGAAGGCCAGGGGCAAATGCCACTTGACCAGGGCGTCCTGCTCCAGGA
Source organism: Candidatus Avoscillospira avicola (assembly GCA_018712245.1). GTDB lineage: Bacteria > Bacillota > Clostridia > Oscillospirales > Oscillospiraceae > Avoscillospira > Avoscillospira avicola. Next base: position 47,865 of record DVHE01000057.1, read on the forward strand.
ACAGCAGATGGAGCGTCACATCCACCTCCGGGCTGCAGCGATAGAACCGCCAGTTGATCCGCAGGGCCGAAGACCGGCAGCACAGCAGCGTTTCCACCTCTTGCGCAACCGGACCGTCCTCGATGATACGGATGGGCGAGATTTCTCCCGCCGCGCCGGCGAATTTTCCTGCTTCCTGGGGCGTCATCAGCCGGAAGGAATCCAGCACTTCTCCCGGCAGGTGCTTGAGCTGCGCATCGCTCATGGCCCAGGGGTCTGCGTTGTCCCGGTAGAGAACCGGCACAGCAGGCCCGGACAGCAGCTCCAGGCCGTTCACATAGTAAGATTCCAGCAGACCGGTTTTTCCGCCAATCCGCGCCCGCATGGTTTCGTTTTCAAAGCAGACATCGCCATGGACCGAAGGCATCTCCGGACGGTGTTCAACCACCGAGGGCACAAGGTCAAACCGGTTGAGTACCATGGGCTTCAGCCGGCAGGGGAACAGCACCCGCTTGGCCCAGTCCAGGTTCAGCATGGAGGGCTCCTGGACCACCTGGGTGGGCAGCGCGGTCTCTCCGTCATAGGCGGTGAAATCCGTAAAGGTAGGGCTCCAGTTCTGGTTTTCCAGAATGAACGAGATGTCTACCACGGTGTCCACCGGATAGGGATGGGGATTGTACACCAGCACCGGATAGGTACCGGGGGCAGCGCGCTTCTCCCGGGCTGCCAGGGCGAAGAACGCTCTGGTGCGCACCCGACTGGTCAGCTCCAGACCGTGGCTGAGCTTGCGCAGGCCGGTCTCCTCGCCGGCCCGGATGGCGCTGCCGGGGAGGATGTCGTGGAACTCCGAGAGCATCAGATCCTTTTCCGCGTCCTCCAGCTCTTCCATGGGATAGGCCATGCCAGTCTGGATGGCGGCGGCGGAGGCGATTTTCTCCGCGCTGTAGAGCGCGGCCTCCAGCGCCCGGTGCTGCTGCTTTACCCGTACCATGGAGGTCAGGCAGCCGGGCATACAGGGGTTGAGGGACTTGCGGAACACCGGCAGGTCTCCGGCGGATTCGGCCATATACTGTTCCGGCGTGGAGTGGAGGATCTGCACCTCGCTCTCAGCCATCAGCGCGGCGATCTCTCCCAGGTCCCGCCGGGAAGGGCCGCCGCCGTGGTTGCCAACGCCCCAGAGGACCACAGCAGTCTCCCGGTCCTTCTGGCTTTCCAGCACGCCGCGGATTTTCTTTGCAGCCTCGCCTAGCAGCGTATTGTAGCCGTTGGAGACGCGGCAGACCCGGACGCTGGAGCCGTCCATGCCCTCCCAGAAAAAGTTGTCGGGGAACACGTTCTGCTGGGGGAAGGGACGTCCGATCAAGTAGCTGTCGTAGCCGCAGCCGCGCAGCAGCTGGGGCAGCCCCAGGGAGTGGCCGAAGGAATCGACGTTGACGGCGGTGGTGGGATGCTGTCCAAATTTCTCGTCAAAATAACGGCGGCCCTCCATCATCTGTCGGATGAAGGATTCGCCCGTGGGCAGGTTGGCGTCGGGCTGGAGATACCAGCCGCCCATGATTTTCAGCTTGCCTGCCTCGGAGAGCGCCTGGAGTTCCCGGAACAGGGCCGGATCGTACTCCTCGATCCACTGAAACAGCAGCGCTTCGTTGTGACAAAAGATATAGTCAAATTCGTTGGCCAGATTGACGGCACTGCGGAACGTCGAGAGGGCCGCAGCCGCGCCCTCTTCCCAGTCCCACAGCCAGACCGGATCGATATGGGCATTGCAAATCAAATGCAGGGTTTTCATGGCACTACACTCCTCATTGTGTATTTCCGGTTTCCAGGCGTGTCTCCCACCTCTGGCCGGGCTTCAGCCGCACCTGCTGCATCGCTGCAAAGTAGTTGCAGGTCACGGCGCCCACGTCCCCGGGATCGTCGGTGAGGATGGTCACGGTGGTCTCATAGGCAGTGGGATTCTCCACCCACAGCAGATCACCCTCCCAGCCGCAGTCCACGGCATCCAGCGCAAAGGCCCGGTGGGCTGCCGTGTCCACATAGACGCCGGGCACCTCGGCGTAGGTCAGCAGGACGCAGACCTCCGGCCAGTTGGAGCCGCAGAGGAAGCCGCCGATGGTCTCCTTGCCCTCCCAGTCGCTGGTCTGGCACCGCTCGTTGACGTAGCCCACCGGCAGATACCGCTTTTCCAGGCAGTAGATTGGCCGTTCCCGCAGGGAGACACACTGCATCAGGCCCCGGGTGATGTTCCGAAGGGCCTCGAGATATGCCTCTTCGCCGGTAAAGCGATAGAGCTTCAGCAGGCTGTTGCCGGAGAGCGTGCAGATACCGGGGGCCGAGTGCTTGTTCTGGGCGTTGGCGAAGACCGTGCCTGTGGTGTGGATGCCCCGCTTGGCCGCTGGGGTTTCCTGCGGAAATTCGAAATTGTAGTTCATCACCCAGGTCAATGCCAAATCGCAGGCGGCCCGGGCTGCGGTCAGCCAGCGGGCGTCTCCCGTGGTCTCATAGAGCTGGGTGTAGGACTCCAGCAGCCCGAAGGCACTTTCGCTGTCCGGCGCCTGGCAGATCTCGCCGGGTCCGCCGTTGACGATGCCCCGATCGAGATACTCCCGCTCGTAAAGGGCGCCCAGGGCTTCGGCCGTCTCTAAATACGCCGCATTGCCGAAGAGCCGATAGCACAGGGCCAGGCCCGCCGGGGCAATGGCGCCGCTGGCGGAGTTGCCAATGACGATCTCCTCGGTTGCCGTGTCGATAAACTGGCCAATCTGACCGTACCGCTGCCAGAGCCGCACAAAGGCGTCGGCCAGCCTTCGGAGGTTTTTGGCGTAGGGCGCCAGCTCCGTCGGGCAGGACAGAAATTGCTTGGCCAGGAAGTACAGGAGGTCCGCGTCCTTGCGGATCAGCAGTACGTGATTGGGATGCTCCAGGTCAAAGGTGTCGCCGTAGTAGACGCCGCCGGCATACATACCGCAGACCCAGCCGGTCTTCTCCTGCAGATGGTCGAAGATAAACCGCACTGTCTCCAAGGCGCGCATCCGCGCCAGACCGCTGTCCTCCAGCAGGAACGGGTAGCCGTTGATGCCGCCGCCGACCCAGCCGGCCTGCCAGCACTGCTGCGGCACATCCCGCCGCACGCCCACACTGTAGTAGCCGCCACCTTGCTCTTCGATGAAGTTTTCCCGCTGAAATTTTTCCTTCACTGTTTCATAGGCAATTCCATAGGGAACGGAGATGTCTGGTTCGCCCTGTTCCAGCGTGCCGCGCACGGCTTCGAAATGGGCGAAAAACGCCCGCAGATCTGCCGCGTCAAAAAAGTCCAGAACGAAGGGCAGACAGATGGCCTCACCCGCCTCAAACCAGCGGCCCGTGTCGTCGGATTCTGCGTCGCTGTGGGGGAAAAAGCCGGTGCCGTCGGCCCGTTCGCCGAAGAAATACTTGGTCTCCTCCCGGACTGCCGGGCAGCTCAGGGCAAAGAGTGCCTGCTTTTCCGGCAGGTTTTCATAGACCGAAAGGCCCGTGTAATCCCCGTTGGCCAGATGGGTCGTCATCAGCAGCACGCCCTGCCGGTCTTTGGGGCTGAAATAGCCGATGGCAGGTGTGGTCATGTCGCCGGAGCGCAGCTCGATTTTGGAGACCGGCTCCGTATCGGACAGCCGCGGAATATCCGTGACGACCGGTGGATGGGTCAGGGCTTCCTCCGCCTTGATCTGGGCGTAGGGGGGGTAGGGCAGCTTCTGGCTGGAAAACCGGTTGCCGGCATAGACGGCGCCGGGGGCGAACACATACTTCTCCCGGTCCCAATCCGCCGCAGTCACTTCCACCGCCACAGCGCCGGCCAGCGCGGTGGGGCGAAGAAAGCTGAATTCCGCCTCGCCGGTCAGGCAACTCCCGTCCTCACACAGATTGACCCGAACGGCGCAGAGGCCGCCCAGTTCCAGGCGGTAGGTTCCGGCTCTGGCGGGCAGCTCCGCCTTCCACACGGCCACCCGGCGGCTTTTCTCATAGCTGCGCAGCGATACCTGTAGGTACATGGATGGCCTCCCTGTTATAAAACGACGGTCTCAAACGTATCGGTTTCGGAGGATTGCTTGGCGCAGAGGCAGACCTGGGCACTCTTGATGCCCTCAGACAGGGGCGCGATGGACTCGGTGGTGCTGCCTTCGCACAGCTCCACAAAATTTTTCATCAGCGCCGTGTCGCCGCCGCCGTGTCCCTTGGCGGGGATGGGCACAGAGATCCGCGTGACCTTGTCGCTCATATGGTCGTAGATCGTGATCTGTTCGGTGGCGAAGTTGAATTCCAGCGTGCCCTTGTAGCCGTAGAGCCGGGCGCCGCGCCGGGCCGCACCCTTCCGGGCAAAGAAATTCTGGGCGTAGATGGCGTGCATGCCGCTCTCGTATCGGAGGATCAGGGAGCCAGAGTCCTCGTTGCCGGTGTCCACCGCGTAGCAGCAGTAGTCACTGCGGGGGGTGTCGTTCCGGGCGTTGATGATGTTGTAGCTGGATTCCATGCAGGTGAACTGTTTGTCGCACTGCGAACACCGCAGGCCCGCGGGCATATCACCCTTAAAAATCTGCTTGGACTTCATGGCGCAGACGGTCTTGGGCGTTTCGCCAATCAGGAAGTTCAGGACATCCACGTCGTGGGTGGCTTTTTGCAGGAACAGGCCGTGGGAGATGGACTCGTTCCGGTACCAGTCGTGGAAGTAGACAAATCCATAGGGCACGTCGTTGAAGGCCTGGACATGGTCCACCTTGCCGATCACCCCCGCGTCCAGGAGCTTTTTCACCTCTACCACCAGGTTGGTGGCCCGGAGGGGGAAGGACACCACCACCGGCGCGTGGTTCTTGGCGTCGCAGGCCTTCAGCAGATCCAGGTCCTCCTGGCAGACGCCCACCGGCTTCTCCAGGAACAGCGGGATGTTCCGATCCAGGACCTTTTTGGCCAGCACCGCGTGGGTGTTGCAGTTGGTGCCGATCATCACGCCGTCCAGCTGCTCGCGGTCCATCATTTCCTCACAGTCGGCATACCAGGTGATCGACTCCGGGTCCATGGGGCACTCCCGGAGATTGGCGTCGATCTTGTCCAGCTCCATGCCGTACCACTTTGCCTTCTCCACATCTTTGGTCATCAATGCCTTGGCCCGTTCGGGATTGAAATCCGCCACGGCTTTGATGCGGACTTCCTTCCCCAGACTGAACAGCGGGTCCATCAACATATCCATTCGAACGCCGTAACCGATAATGCCAAGATTGAGCATGGTTTGTTCTCCTCCTTGAGTTGTCTATGTTTATTTCAATGCTCTGAAAACTGCGCGAAGTCCAGGATAAACCGGAAGCGGGCATCCTGGCCGTACCACATGGGGAAGTTCGTGCCCCATACATTATTATAGAGATTCCACCAGGCGCCTGCCGACTGGTCCGGCAGCGTCCGGTCAAATTCCAGCAGCGTCGGACCGCCCAGGCTCACCAGGCCTGTGTCCAGTCCCTCCAGCTCCAGCCCTGCCCAGCGGACGCCCTTTTGCGTGTGGTGCATCCGCCGGTTTCCGCCCGCCACCACATCGAAGGGGTTCAGCCAGAGCCCCAGCTTGTGGATGGCTTGCAGCTTCGCCCGGGGCGAGAAGTCCATCCATATGGCCTCGGGAATCCGGCTGGCAGCCTTTTGGAACCAGGCGGCGTCCACCTGGAGCTTCTCCTGGAGGCACGTCAGCCGTGTTTCCAGAAACGCCGGCGCGCCGAAGCGCTCCACGGCCTCTTTGGGAAACGCACTGCAAATCACCAGGGTGTTACCCTGCCGGAACAGGCCCGTTACAGCCGGAACGTACTGCCGGAGCCGGTCATTGGCCTGCTCCACCCCCAGCTTGCCGAAGTCCTCGATGGCCCAGTCCTCTTGGCTGGTCATGTATTGCGCCCGCCAGCGGTCGTATTCGCGCTGGGAAAAGACTTCGTAGAGAAACCGTCCCAGGGGATGGCTGGCGTCGGCCCATTCTCTGCCTGCGTGGGTCAGCCGGACCAGAGCCCCCGTTGCGTCGACAGCCAGGGAAAAGCCGCCGATGTCCAGCACCGAACCGACGGGGACCTCCTGGAAGCCGGTCAGGTCGGTTCTGCTCCGGCTGGCTTCTTCCGCGCCCGGCAAGCCCTTCATATAGTCCCGCTGCTCCTGCCAGGATTGCTCCATGCGCTGGAAGCGAGGCGTCGTCCTGGCCTGCTCGAATTCCTGCCGCGCAAAAAAGCGGCGTTCGCCGCGGAAGTCCTTCCAATAGTTCTCCGGGAGATGTGTTTTTTCATCCAGACCCCAGGTGTGTTCCGGCACCGGCAGCAATGCCGTGTAGACTTGTTCGGACTGCGGTACACGGAGAAGGCTGCGAAACTGGCTGGTCTTCTGGGGGTCTGTGCCGGTGCCGTGAATCCAGCTGTCGCCGATTTCACAGGAAAGGGTCGGCAGCCCCTCCTGGGCCAAAGCCAATTCGGCCACATCCTCCAGGGTCGCGGCGACGATCTCCGCACCGGGATACCGGCTTCGCAGGGATTGATAGAGTGCCGCGATCTGCGCCGCGCTCTGGGGACCGTTGTTATCGCCGGTGTGGGCGAAATACACCGCCGCTCCGCTTTCTCCGATGGGCGTCATCTCGCCGTAGCTACCGTTGTACATCACCAGTACTTGATCTCCGGTGGGAGCCTGCCACCAAAAGAGGTCCGGGACATCCGGCACCGTGGAGGCCGGGTTAACGCCGATGTGGAGAAACCGTACCCCTGCCTGTGCCAGCAGCGGGACCATGGCGACGGTGTGGCCGGGCACGTCGGTCATTTTCGCGGCCTTTGTGGCCATCCCGTAGCGCTGATCCAGCTCCTTGGAAATCGACAGGCCATATCGGAAGAGTTCCGGCGTCATGTACTCCGTATGGGTGGTAAAGGGCAGCGCGTGCCAGCGGATGTCGCCCCGCGCCACCGCCTCGTCCAGGGCGTCGGGGCAGGGGAGAGACCGCCTGTATTCCTCCAGAAGCCAGGAACCGATTGTCCAGACGAAGCGATGGTCTGTGTTGCGGGTCTCCCGCGCCAGCGCCAGAGCCTGGGGAATGAACTGGGTCAGATAGCGCTGCCGGACATTTTCTGCCAGGTCTGTGAAGCCCAAATCCAGATGGGTCTTGAAAACCAGCAGGATTTTACGCATAGTGCCCGTGCTGCCGCCACAGCTCGATCATGCGCTCATAGCGCTCCAGGGGCATACCGGTATAGGCGCAATTGGACGTGGCGAAGATATAGCCCCGGCCGGTGGCCATGCCCTCCCGAAGAGAGCGCAGAATGTCCGCGTCGCATTCCTCGTCGGTGCCGGTTTGCAGCAGGGCGCAGTTGACGTTGCCGATGAGGCAGATATTCTCGCCGATCAGCTCGCGCACCTTCGGGATAGAGACGCCGCCCTGGGGGTCGATGGAGTGAATGGCGTCGGGGCCGCAGGCGGCCATCTGCTTCACGATGGGCAGGATATTGCCGTCGGTGTGCTTGATGACGTAATAGCCCAGGTCGTGATAGCCGTCGATGACGCCCTTTAAGTAGGGGACCACCAGCTCTTCAAATTGCTCCGGGGCATAGAAGGGGTTCGTGTTGAAGCAGTAGTCCGAGCAGAGACCGAAGCCGTCCAGCAGATGGCCCTTCTGGTCCAGCTGCGCCGCCAGCTCCAGGCAGGCATCCATGCGCCGCTGGGATTCCTCGTTGAGCTTTTCCGGCTCCTGGAACATCCGCAGGGAGAAGTCCACCATGGTATCGCCGTCGGGGATCGCCCAGGTGGGGTCTCCGTGGACCATCAGGAAGTACTCGTCGCCGCTCTGTTCCCGGATTTCTTCGCAGAGCCACTGCGTCTTTTCAGCCGACGGCATCTCGTTGGGCTGCACAAAAATGGCGCTGTGGCCGTAGCGTTTGGCGGTCTGGATATAGAGATCCGCCTGGTCCTTGATATGCAGCACCTGCTCCCGGCGGCTCATCTGATCCCACTGGGAGAAAATCCGCTGGGAAAAGTGAACACGGCCAAAGGCCTCCATGGTCAAAAAGAACACCAGTTCAAAGGTCGGCACCTGGCCGCCGATGGGCTCGCACTTCAGCGTGCGAATAAAACGTTCCCGGTTTGTCATGTCAACACTCCTATTTTCTCAAGCTCTGGGGCCAAATGATGGGCCGCTGCGGTTGATTGGAGCCGCGCTCCTCTGCGTTCACCATAGCACACTTCGCATCCGGCGCATAGTCCACCGGCGCGTTTCGTCATATTTTTTCGCAAAAGTCAAATTTGTCCTAATTCGTCCGTCTCTTCCACCGTCATGGTTACGATGCCCTTGTCGTAGGTGGCGGAGACCAGCCTGCCGCCCTCGGCCCGGAAGTTGGAAAAGGATATTTTCTGATCTCTCCATTCCTCCGGCACGGCGGGAAACGCCTCGATCTTCCCGTCTTTGCATTGCAACAGCATCTCCTGGAGCGCGTGGGCCGCTTCCATGTTTCCCTCCAGCGTAAAGGGGCGGTAGTGAAGCATGGAAGAGCCGTAGTGGCGGTAATCGCCGTTGAGATGGAACCCGTTGGGGGAGCAGAAGTCCTTCCAGAATATCCGCAGCGCCCGGAGGGCGGCGTTGCCGTTGTGCGCCATGGCGTAGAGTTCTGCCGCCCACGCGTAGGAGTAGCCGCACCACAGCCCCGGTCCGCGCCGCTCCAGGTCCAGCAGGTTTGCCTCTATGATGCGCCGCCCCGCTTCCGTCTGATCGTCGATCAGCCCCAGTGGGCAGATGGCCATGAGGTTGGAGTGGTGCCGGTGGCTCTCCTCCAATGTCTCGTCCGGGGAGAGCTTGAGTACGCCGGTTTCCGTCAGCGCCAGCTGCGGCAGCTTGCCATAGATGTCGCGCCAACGGGGACTCTCGTCAGACAGACGACCGAAGAGCCAGCGCATGAGCGCCAGATCATAGTTGGAGTTGGGTGTCAGGAAGGCTTCAATGTGATCATCATGGACCTCCGGCGAGGAGGAAATGGGCAGATAGAGCTGGCCGTCCCGCTCCTCCAGCAGTGCGGCGATGCAAGTCGCCGTCTCGGTGAGGTACGGCAGCGCCCGCTCCTTCCAGAAGGTTTTGTCGGCGGTATACCGGGCGTGGCGCTCCATGATTTGGCAGAGCCAGATTTGATTGGTGGGGCTGAGAGCGTACATCCCCCAGCCGCCCAGGGGCTGGCCGTCGATGGACATCACAGCGGGCATACACAGACCTTCGGTGCCGTAAAAGTCCTTGGCAAAGCGGCGCCCGCAATCGGCCATCGCCCAGAGATAGTCAACGAAGCTCTCGCCCTCTTCCATGTGATTGGCTTTGCAGTAGTGGGAATAAGAGAGCTGGGTGTTGAGATCGTGGTGGTAGTCGCCCTTCCAGGGTGGGAGATTGCCGTCATCCGCTGTCCAGACGCCTTGGAGCGCCATGGGATAGCCGCCCTTGCGGGAGCAGGAGGCCAGAAAATAATTGGTGAGATACCAGTTGCGCTCCAGATTCTTGTCCGGCAGCGTCAGGCTGCTCCGGGACCAAAAGCGCTTCCACCACTGCTTGTGGCTTCCGTGCGTCCGGCTATAGCTCCGCGCCAGCGTAAATCTGAGCCGATCAAGAGCCCTTTCACGCCAGTCTGCGCCGTCCCGGGTGCTGCCCACCGTAAAGGTGAGAAGCGTGCTGTCGGAAGCGGAGCAGGCGCTGGCAAAGACGCCATAGGCCGCGTCACCGGCAGTCCGCTGGATAAACCAGACCGCGCCGTCTCCGGCGCCGTACTCCGCCGGTGGATAAGCAAGACTTTTGAGGGAACCGGGAGGGGCATCCCTGTTCTCAGTGGTTCCATATTGCGGGTTTTCTATTTGAAACTCCAGGTGCGGCAAATTGACGCGGCAAATGCCCACGTTCTCCTCCGCGTGAAGAAAAATTTCGAGTTTGATGTCTCCCGTCTTCAAGGCAGCTGTGGCCGTGGTGAGCGAAAGGCGGCTCTCCACCGCCCTGTCCGACGGAAGATGCAGAATTAAAGCCCCGGCAGGGAGCTTGCAGGGGGTTGGATGATTGTAGGGGGCATCGAAGATCCGACGAATCTCCGCTTCCTGTCCGGCGCGGGCCATACGGACCATGGTTGCATAGGTGAATTCCGGCTCAGAAATGCCGGGAAACGGCGTCGTATCCCAGAGATCCGCGCGGTCCAGCGAAAGACGCAGGGAACTGGCAGGCCCCCAGACCAGGGCGCCCAGGGAACCGTTACCCAGGGGAATTGCCTCATCCCAACGGGAGATGGTGTGTTTGAAATGCAGGTCGCAATACGGTTTCGGCATAGGGGTACCTCCCAGAAAAAGCCAGGCGCGGCGGCGAAAAATTGCCGCCGCGCCCAGCGCAAGTGTTGAAAAAGATTTGGGGAAGGATTTAGTTGCCGGCAGCGTGCCAAGCGTCCAGCTGAGCCTGCTTCTCGGCGATGATGGTATCCACACCGGCGTCCTTCAGCCGCTGCAGGAACTGCGGCAGATACTCGGCGGGGTCGGCAGCGCCGGCGCCCAGGACGGGAACCATCTCCGTGATGATGGCGGAGCAGTTGGCCAGCTCGGTCTTCACCGGCTCGGGATCGAAGGTGAAGCCGGTCACAGGGGACGGAGTGGCGGTGAGGTCGGCCTCAAAGATGATCTCCTGCTTGGCGGCAGTGTCCTTCTGGGCGGCGTTGAGCTGACGGCCGAAGTCGGAGCGGGAGAAATCGGGGCTGTAGGACTGGCCCATCTGCCACTCGTTGAAGTTAAAGGTGTACTTGCCTTCCACACGCTGGAAGTTGCCGTTGTCGTCGTAGTAGTAATCCACGCCTTCCTCGCCCCACTGGAGCAGGTTGAAGAGCTCGTCGTTGGTGTTCAGCAACTCAATCAGCTCCATGGCCTTTTCGGGGTGCTTGGAGGTGGCGGAAATAGCCGTGCAGGCGGTAGGGCCGGCGGCGGCGGGGATGACGATCCGGGTGGTGGAGACCTGCGCGGCGGGGCAGGTTCCGGCGGCGCACATGGACATGCTGGGAATGGTGTAGTTGGCGGCCTCAAAGCCGGCGATGGTCAGTTCTTCTACGCCGGTGGGCGCGTAGTCGATCATATCGGGCCAGGAGTAGAGGGTGCCGGCCAGCATGCGTCCGGCCTGGCGGTCAGGAGAAGTGTCCTGTACGGTGGCGGCGTCGGCGCGGACGTAGCCCTTCTGGTTGTATTCGCGCATGATCTCGCAGAACTCCGCGAACTCCTCGGTCTCAAACTGGTTGATGACGGTGTCGGGCTCTTCAAACCGAACCCATCCGGGCTGGAGCATGTCGCCCACGGGTTCCATGTCGTAGTAGAGCGGGTCGTTGGCGAAGAGGTTGTAAGTAGCGGAAGACTCCCAGCCGATCATCTCGGGATAGAGTTCCAAGGCGGGCTCGAAGAAGTTCTCCAGATCGCGGAGGACGTCGTTGGCGGGCATGCCCTTGAGCTTCTGCCAATCATAGCCCACTTCCTCGGCGATATCCATGCGGATGGCGAAGCCCTTCTGGGCCGCGACGCCCCACTGCTGGTAGTTGACGGCGCCGTAGATGGCGTCGCCGATGGAGACGCCCTTCCACAGGGCCTCGGGGACACGGGCGTAGGTCTCGGGGGCATACTCCTCGAAGAGGGGGGCCATATCCACAAAGGCGCCGGCAGCGGCGTTCTCAAAGAAGTTATAGCCGCCCCAGTTGCCCATGAAGCACAGGTCGAACTCGTCGCCGGTGCTGATCATCAGGTTGATCTTTTCGGCGTCGGCGTCAATGATCTCCAGATGGGCGCCAATTTCCTTCTCAATGATCTCGTTGGCCTTTTCCATGATGCGATCGGCCTCGGGGCGTACGCCGCAGGTCATGTAGAAGGTCAGGGGGACGATCTCTTCGGGGGCGGCGTCGCCGGTTTCCACGGCATCGGTATCTGCAGTATCGGTGGCGTCGGTGGAATCGGCGGCGTCGGTGGTGTTGCCGGCATCGGTAGCAGTTTCGCTGGAGCAGCCCGCGAACAGGGACAGCGTCAGCACCACAGCCAGAAGCAGAGCCAGCAGCTTTTTCATCTCTTTCATAATGTTCCTCCTATATTTGTTTATTTATTTCCCCGCTTTCGCGGCAAAATACCTGAAAATGCTTGCGCTTATTCCTTGACGGCGCCGATGGTCAGGCCCTTCTCAAAGTATTTCTGGAGCAGCGGATAGAGCAGGATGATAGGGCCGATCGACATAATGCATGTGGCCATTCTCGCGCCTTCGCTGGGCAGGGCCATGGCAGCCTGCTCCAAGCCGTGGATCTTGTCCATATTGCCCATGATGTTTTTGATGTTCTTCATCAGCGACTGGAGGAGGTATTGCAGCATATAGAGATCGGGGGTCTCGATATACAGTGAACACTGCATCCAGTTATTCCAATAGCTGATGGCGGTAAAGAGGCCTACGGTAGCGATAACCGGCGTGGAAAGGGGCATGACGATTTGGAACAGCGTCCGGTATTCGCTGGAGCCGTCCATACGGGCAGACTCGATCAGGCTCTCGGGAATGCCCTTGAAGAAGTTCTTCATAATGATGACGTTCATGGGCGACACCAAGGCGGCGATGATCAACACAGTCCAGGTGTTTTTCAGGTGCAGGGTCCTGACGATCAGCATATAGCTGGGAACCAGGCCGCCGCTGAACAGCACCGGGAAGAATACCAGGAAGGAGATGAAATTCCGGGCCGTTACTTCCTTCCGGGTCAGGGCGTAGGCCAGCATGGCCGTGGTCAGAAGATGCAGAAAGGTTCCGGCAACCGTGACGACAATGGTCACGAAGTAGGCCCGCATCACGCTGGATGCGCCGGAGAAGACATACTCGTACGCATCCAGGGAGAACACCTTCGGAATCAGGTGGTAGCCATCCACCAACAGGGAATGCTCCTCTGTCAGCGAGACGCCCAGAATGATGAGCAGCGGTATAATGCAGCACAGACTCAGGAAAATAAAGATTGCGTGAATGATCAGCTTCGACACGCTGAATTTGCGATGCTGTAACATATTCCGGTCCCTCCTTAGAACATGGCGCTTTCCGGATCCAGCTTTTTGATGATCCAGTTGGACAGGAGTACCATCACGAAGCCCACCACAGCCTGGTAAAGGCCTACCGCAGAGGACATGCCGTAGTCGTGCAGGTCTTTCAGGGCGCGGAAGACGTAGGTGTCGATGACGTCGGTCGCGGGATAGAGCAGCGTGGACTCATTGGGCGCGCTGAGGAAGCCGTTCCAGTCGCCGAAGCCGCCGCTGAACACCTTGCCGATCCACAGAAGGCTCAGAATGATCACCGTGGGCCGGAGCAGGGGAATGGTCAGATACTTGATCTGCTGCCATTTGCTGGCGCCGTCCAGCTGGGCCGCTTCATAAAAATCGGTGTTGATGCCTGCGATGGCTGCGATGTAAAAGACAGAATAGTAGCCGACGTTCTTCCAGAGGTAAGCGGCCGGCATGATAAAGCGCCAGTAGAACGGCGTGCCGTACCAATCCTTTGGCTCTTTTCCGAGGAGTTCGAGAATACCGTTGACGATGCCGCGGTCTCCGGAGAGCAGCGCATAAAAGATGTACTGCACGATGATCCAGGAGAGGAAGGTCGGCAGCAGGATCGAGCCTTTGTAGAAGCCGGAGAGATACTTGTTCTTGATTTCAAAGAACATGATGGCCAATGCAATCGCGCAGCCCATGACCAGCACCAGCTGGAGTAAATTATAAAATGTGCTTATCGGCTTAACTCAGCAACCACCCCAAAAATAGAATCTATCCAATTTATTGGACACAAGCCGCAGTATACTGGTGTCATCCAAATAACAGGAGGGCAATCAGTATGGCAGTGGCGGAGCGGATTACATTTGCAGACTTTCAGGAGCGGTTCAAGACCGAGGAGCAGTGCCGGGAGTATTTATTCCGGCAGCGGTTTCCCAACGGCTTTGTGTGCCCCTCTTGCGGTGCGAAGGAGTATTACCCCATCTACCGCCGGAACCTGTGCCAGTGCAAGAAGTGTCGTAAGCAGACTTCTGTGACTGCCGGAACAGTGATGCACCGCACGCACCTCTCTCTGGTGCTGTGGTTCTGGGCGATTTATCTCTGTGTCAACGACAAGCGTGGTATCTCTGCATCCCAGTTGTCCCAAATGCTGAAAATCGGGTACGAAAGTGCCTGGTATCTGCTGAAACGAATCCGCAAAGCCATGGGACAGCGGGATTCGAATTACCTGCTTTCCGGCCTGATGGAGATGGACGAGGGCTTTTTCGGCGGCAGAAAACCAGGCAAACGGGGTCGTGGTACAGCACAGAAGAAAGTTGTCATTGCGCTGTCCAAAGTTTCCGGGAAAGGAATCCCGATGAATCTTCGGATGCAGGAGGTTCCTGATCTCAAGCGCAAAACACTGCAAGAGTTTATTGATGCCCATGTCGAACAGGGTACCACTGTGGAATGCGATGGCTTCCAGACCTATCCCGGTCTGAAAAACGTTGCCGTGGATGCAAAGGTCTACGACTGCGCCAGCGGGGATTTGAAGTGGCTGCACAAGGCACTAAGCAATCTGAAGGCATTCCTGACCGGAACCTACCACGGTAGATGTGAGCAGCTCCAGAGCTACCTGGACGAATACTGCTTCCGCTTCAACCGCAGACGCACACCCGACCAGCTCTTCGCCAGGCTGGCCCGCGCTGTTGCTGTTTCGGCAGTTGCTGACTAAAGCCGATATGCACAT
>DVHE01000011.1 GCA_018712245.1 Candidatus Avoscillospira avicola
ACTTGGATTGTAACGCAAAAGCAGGCACCAAATCAATGAAAAATAGCCTATCCAGGCGACTGTTTCAGAAATATGGGCTTCCGCCAAGGGGTTACCAGTGGGGTGCGACATCTTTTTTGCCCACTCAAGGCAGCTTGTCAATGGAAATATTGTTTCAGTTATTAGCCTTGTGGTTTTGCTGGGATTAACTGCTATTTTCCTGATTATTGGATTGCTGGGATTTAAACGAAAGGATTTACCACTTTAAAAAATTATATCTATTTTCTGCCGGACGACGGCAAAGAAAAAAAGCCGTCGTTCAGCAGCCCTTTTCCCATGCCTGATTACATTACGGCGGCTTTGAATAAATCAAGGCCGCCGTTCTCTATGCCCTCATACTGACGACGCCCTGACGCTGGCGGGATCGGCGGCCCACGGAGGGAGCCGCCATGAAGCAAAAAGCGTTTCGACAAAATCCGACGGGGTATAAACCGTTAAAAAAAACCCATCCCCGGCAGCGGGGACAAACGGCCATGAGTATGTACTATACCATGTAAATCAACTGCATATCATTTCTTCCTTCGCCCGGTGGGTCTGCGACCTGCCGGGCGAAATTTGTTGTTTTCTGCGGCCCGCACCACCGGCCAAAACTTTTTCAAGAAATTTTCCAAAAAGTGGCGTTTACCGGGTAGCTGGCGGCCTTTCATTTGTATCTTTGGCGGAAAGGGAGAGAACCACCGAAATCCCCCATAGAAAGGGGGTGAAAAGATGGAAACGATCCCCCGCAATGACTTTGATACGCGGAACCGCTATGACGCTTTCTGCAAGGCGGTACTCCGCAACGAGGCCAAAAACTACCTGTCGGAGATGGCGCGGCACCGCGACCGTGAAAAGTCGCTGGAAGCCCTGACCCAGCAGGAATTGGACAAGCTCTCCACCGTGGATCATTACCCCAGCGACAGCTACGTATTTTCGTCGCATGGATATGACTTGCGGATCGACAACGAGCTTGTGGCCGAGGCTTTCGCCAGCTTGCCGGAACAGGAACAAAGTATTTTGATTTTGCACTGTGTTCTGGATATGGCAGACGGAGAAATCGGCAGCCTCATGGGAATGTCCCGCAGCGCCGTACAGCGCCACAGGACAAGCACCCTGAAACAGTTGCGCGTGAAACTGATGGCGTTAATGCCGGGAGGGAGGTAAACGCGGATGAAGCAACCCACATTCAACGGCAAGGAGCTTCTTCCCCTTTCGGTGATGGAAGCTGCCCACGCTGGGGACGCAATGGCTATGGAACGAGTGCTGCGGTATTATGAGGGCTACATAAACAAGCTCTGCACCCGCACCTTGTACGACAGCAACGGCTTCCCTTATGTGTGCGTGGACGAGTACATGAAGCGCCGTCTGGAAATTAAGCTCATTCATTCCATCGTCGTTGCCTTAGAGTAACGGCACGGCCCCGGAAACGGAAATGTCTTTATTCTTCCTTTCCATGTTTCCGCTGACCCGGTGGCCGCTGGGTGTACCTTGACAAAAATGCCCGCAAGAGAACGGCGGCGCATCATAGGGCAAAACGGACACTTTCCGTCTGTGCCGAGCCAAACGGCGGATGCGCCAAGAGGCTTTTCCCTACGGGAAAAGCGGAGCGACCAACACCGCGCCGCAAAGCAAGTGTGGCAGCTTGCGGGCGACGACACACAGGCGGGCGATACTCCCTTATAGCCACAGTCCGAGCGTTAAAAGCGTCGCAGGCGATGGGTAGGGCCGCGTGAGAACCACGCGGGGGTGAAAGTCCCGTGGAGCTGCGCCAGCAGCCGTCCGTTATGGCCCATATTAAATTGCAACCTATTATTTTGGAAAACCGCTGTAAACTGTCTTTTTCAGGTACACAGTTTAGGAGGTTTGACCTATGGAATATGGTTTAGGGAAATTGGAAGAAATGAGCCGTATGGAATATGGGGCTGCGAACAAGGACGAACTGGTGGATATCGAAACCGTCCACATTGACCCTGACCTGCCCCCGGCTGAACGGCTATTGAATTATTTGGAACAGATTAAAAATCCGTACTGCTTCCGCTGCGGCGATACGGCGGTGCGGATCAGCTTTGCCGCCGATGGCGACAATCTGCAAAATATCCTGAAAAGGCACTTTGCAAGCGTAAAAGGAGGCTGATTTTTTCTTGTAACTATGGTATAATGATGCTGTGGTTATAGGGGATTGGAGGACAGTATGCCACGGAGAAAACAAAATCCACAATCCCTGAAACAGACAGTTAGCACAGCGATTAAAAAAATAGTTTGGAGGGTTGCAATCTATATCAGGCTTTCCAAGGACGACGGCAACGACGAAAGTTATAGCGTCAAGAACCAGAGGGAACGCCTGAACGACACATTAGAACAGCTCATGCTTGACGAGGACGGTATTGAATTTGTCGGTTATTATATCGACGATGGATTTACCGGAGTTGACAGCGACCGCGACGATTTCCAGCGGCTTTTGACGGATATTCACAATGGGAAAGTAAATTGTGTGCTTGTCAAAGATCTGTCCCGCCTCTCCCGTAATGATTGGGAATGTAAGTATTACCTGCAAATGCTCTTTGTGAAAATGAATGTCCGCTTTATCTCTTTGGAACTGCCGAAGCTGGACAGCTTCAAACGGCCCGAAGGAGTTTACGAGCTGGATGTTTCTTTCCAGAGTATGTATAACGAAAACCATTGCCGGGAAACTTCCATCAAAGTGCGGGGAACCTTAGACAAGAAACGCGAAAAGGGCCAGTTTATCGGAGCCTTTGCCCCATACGGGTATCTGAAAGACCCGGAGGACTACCATCACTTAGTTGTCAATCCAGAAACCGCCCCCGTCGTCAAAGACATTTTCCGCTGGTACATGGAGGGGATGTCAAAATCAGCAATCACAAAAGAACTGATTAGATTGGGTATTCCCAGCCCCTATGAGTACAAAAGGCAGCATGGAATGAAGTGCTTCAATCCACAGGCCGTAAAGAAAGGCGGTGTCGTCTATTGGTCTACCCGAACCGTAGACCAGATTTTGCACAATCCCACTTACATAGGGGATATGGTGCAGGGACGGCATAAGGTGACAAGCTACAAAATCCACGACATCATCCCCGTTGATGAAGCAGATTGGTTTTGGGTGGAGGGAACGCATGAAGCGATCATTGACGCCGATACCTTTCAAAAGGTACAGGATTTAATGAGCCGCAACACCCGCGTTTCTCCAAAGCGCAATAACCTGTATCTGTTTTCCGGCTTTCTCCGCTGCGCTGATTGTGGCCGGGGTATGGTACGGAACAGCTCACACGGCTATTCTTATTATAGCTGCCGTACCTATCGGACACTATCAAAGGATTTATGCACCGGCGGGAGCCACAACATCAAAGAGGACATTATCGCAGAAGCGGCCCTGAAAGCCATTCAAGCCCAGATTGCCCTTGTGGAGAACATGGCGGAAGTGATTAAGGAAATCAATTCTGCCCCGACCCGTATCAGCCGGACGATCTTCATTGATAATCTTCTGAAAGACAAGGAACGGGAATTGCAGAAAACAGCCGGTATTTCCGACAGCCTGTATATGGACTGGAAGAACGGCGACATTACCCGCGAAGAATATCACCGAATGAAAGCCCGGTTCCAGACGGAAGCTGAACAGCTCAAACAAGCGATTGCAAACCTGCAAGAAGAACGCAAAGAGTATGAAAAGGAAGTTACGACCGACGACCCTTACCTGACCACTTTCCTGAAATATAAGAACATCAAGGAACTGGACAGGAATATCGTGGTTGACCTGATCGACGTGATTTACATTCATGCTGACAAAGGCGTTGAAATCCACTTCAAATTTCAAGACCAGCATAAACGCCTGATGGAGTTTATCGACAACAACCTTGCCGCCGCACGGCGGTCAAAAATTAAAGCCGTCTGATTGGCGGCCTGCGGTTTTCTAATCTTCTTATTTCCCTTTTGTGTATAAATACATGAAGCGGTGGCCTCGTCCAGGATCATCACCGGGGGATCGGCCACGGCGGCCCGGGCGATGGACAGGAGCTGCCGCTGGCCCTGGCTGAGGCCGGAGCCGTCGCCGGAGAGGACCGTCTGATAGCCCTGGGGCAGCATCATAATGAAGTCGTGGGCGTTGGCCAGCTTGGCGGCGGCGATGCACGCTTCATCGGTGGCGTCCAGCTTGCCGTAGCGGATGTTGTCCATGACGGTGCCGGTGAAGAGGTTCACGTCCTGGAGGACCATGCCCAGGGACCGCCGGAGGTCGGGCTTGCGGATCTTGTTGATGTTGATGCCGTCGTAGCGGATCTTGCCGTCGGCGATGTCGTAGAAGCGGTTGATGAGGTTGGTGATGGTGGTCTTGCCCGCGCCGGTGGCGCCGACGAAGGCGATCTTCTGGCCCGGCTTGGCGTAGAGGGAGACATCGTGGAGGACCGTCTTCCCCTTGACGTAGGCAAAGTCCACGTCGAAGAGGCGCACGTCGCCGGTGAGCTTGGTGTAGGTGACGGAGCCGTCGGCCTGGTGGGGGTGCTTCCAGGCCCAGGTGCCGGTGCGCTCGGCGCACTCGGTGAGGGTGCCGTCGGGGTTCTCCCGGGCGCGGACCAGCGTCACATAGCCCTGATCCTCCTCCACCGGCTCGTCCAGCAGGGAGAAGATCCGCTCGGCGCCGGCCAGGGCCATGATGATGGAGTTGAACTGCTGGGAAATCTGAGAGACGGGGCGGGTGAAGTTTTTCGACAGCTGCAGGAACAGCATGATGCCGCCCAGGGTAATGAGGCTTTCGCCGCTGACCACGGCCAGCGCGCCGCCCAGGATGGCCACCAGCACGTACTGGAGGTTGCCCAGGTTCATCATAATGGGCATGAGGATGTTGGCGAAGATGTTGGCCTTGGTGGCGCTCTCCTGGAGGGCCTCGTTCCGGCGGTCAAACTCCTCCATGGTGGCCTGCTCATGGCAGAAGACCTTGACCACCTTCTGGCCGGAGATCATCTCTTCAATATAGCCGTTGAGGCTGCCGATGCTCTTCTGCTGGGCGATGAAGAACTTGGCGGAGTTGCCGCCGATCTTCTTGGTGGCCTGGAGCATCAGCACCAGGCAGAGGATGACAAAGAGGGTCAAAATGGGGCTGGTGACGATCATGGTGACAAAGACGGTCACGATGGTCACGATGCTGGAGACGGTCTGGGGAATGCTCTGGGAGAGCATCTGCCGCAGCGTATCGACGTCGTTGGTGTAGTAGCTCATCACGTCGCCGAAGGTGTGGGTGTCAAAATACTTGATGGGCAGGCGCTGCATATGGTAAAACATATCGTCGCGGATTTTTTTCTGGACGCCCTGGGCCACCCGGGCCATGAAGATGCCCTGGAACAGGGACGTCACCACGCCCACGCCGAAGACGGCAGCCATCTCAAGAATCACGTTCAGCAGGCCGGAGAAATCCGGATTGTCCACCAGCAGCAGGGGCTTGACGTAGTCGTCGACGATGACCTGCAGATACGTCATGCCCAAAACGTTGGAAAGGGCCGTCAGGATGATGGCGATCATCACCAGCACCACCAGCAGCTTATAGTTCTTGAGATAGGACAGCAGCCGGACAACCGTATTCTTTTTCACGTCGCCCACGCGCACCGGGCCGTGATGGGCGCCATTGGGTCTGGGAGGCATCAGGCTTCCTCCTTTCTCGTCTGGGATTCGTAGATCTCGCGGTAGATGGTGTTGGTCTCGAGAAGCTCCTCGTGGGTGCCGAAGCCGTTGATCTTGCCGTCCTCCAGGACGATGATCCGGTCGGCATCCTGCACCGAGCTGACCCGCTGGGCGATGATCAGCTTGGTGGTGTCGGGGATTTCCTCCAGGAAGGCCTTGCGGATCATGGCGTCGGTGTGGGTATCGACGGCGGAGGTGGAGTCGTCGAGAATGAGGATCTTGGGCTTTTTCAAAAGGGCCCGGGCGATGCACAGCCGCTGCCGCTGACCGCCGGAGACGTTGGTGCCGCCCTGCTCGATGTAGGTGTCGTAGCCGTCGGGGAACTCGCGGATGAAGCCGTCGGCCTGGGAGAGGGTACAGGCGTGGATCATCTCCTCGTCGGTGGCGTCGGCCTTGCCCCAGCGGAGATTGTCCTTGATGGAGCCGGAGAAGAGGACGTTCTTCTGGAGGACCATGGCCACCTGGTCCCGGAGGGACTCCAGGTCGTAGTCCCGCACGTCCACGCCGCCCACCAGCACGCGGCCCTCCTGGACATCGTAAAGCCGGGGGATCAGCTGCACCAGGCTGGATTTACTCGAGCCGGTGCCGCCCAGAATGCCGATGGTCTCGCCGGAGCGAATGGTGAGGTCAACGTCCTGGAGGACCGGCTTTTCGGCCTTCCTGGCGTAGGAGAAGGTCACGTGGTCGAAGGTGATGGAGCCGTCCGCCACATCGCGGACCGCGTCGGCCGGAGACTCCAGGCTGGACTTCTCGTCGAGAATTTCCGCAATTCGCTCGGCCGAGGCCCGGGAGAGGATGATCTGCATGGCGATCATGCTCAGGAACATCAGGCTCATCAGCATCTGCATGACGTAGGTAATCATCGAGGTCAGCTGGCCGGTGGACATGGCCGTCTCGTGGCTGGTGACGATCAGCCGGGCGCCAATCCAGGCCACCAGCACCATGCAGCCGAAGGCGCAGAAGTTCATCAGCGGCGCGTTGAAGGCGATGATGGTCTCGGCCTTGGTGAAGTCCTTAAAGATGGTGTCGGAGACCTGGTCGAATTTCTTGATCTCGTAGTCCTCCCGGACGAAGGACTTCACCACCCGGATGCCGCGGAGGTTCTCCTGCACCACCTGGTTGAGCCGGTCGTACGTCTTGAACACCCGGCGGAAGATCGGATGCACCGACTTCATAATGGCGAAAATGCCGATGCCCAGGATGGGCAGCGCCGCCAGAAACACCAGCGCCAGGCTGACGTTGATTCGGAATGCCATGAACATGGACAAAATCAGCATGGCAGGGCAGCGAACCGCCACGCGAATGGTCATCATAAAGGCGTTCTGGATGTTGGTGACGTCGGTGGTCAGCCGGGTGACGATGGACGAAGAGGAAAACTTATCGATATTGGCAAACGAGTAGGTCTGCACATGGTGGAACATATCGTGCCGGAGGTTCTTGCCGAAGCCCATAGCCGCCACCGCGGCGCTGTGGCCCGAAAGGGCGCCGAAGCCCAGGGACAAGAGGCACATCACCACCAGTAAAAGGCCGGTGCGGACCACATAGCTCATATCGCCCTTGCCGATGCCGTAGTCCAGCAGACGGCCCATGTAGAAGGGGATGAGGATGTCCAGCACCACCTCCATGGTCACGTAGATCGGCGCCAGAATCGCCGGCCGGCGGTATTCTCGCACACAGGACAAAAGATGTTTCAGCAAAGATTATACCTCCTCCTCTGATTGCGGAAACGGTTCGCATTGAAAAACGCCCATGCTCTTGGCCGCCAGCTTCAGCAGCCGCCGGAACTCCAGCTTCTCTTCCTCCGTCATATCGGCCGTCAGCTGGGCATCGTTCTTTTGGATCAGCCGCTCCGTCTGGGCGTGCGCGTCCCGGGCCTTCTGGGTCAGGCAGATCCGCTTGCGCCGGCGGTCCAGCGCGCTGACCTCAAAGGTCAAAAACCCAGCCGTCTCCATCCGCTGCAAAATGCCGGAGACCGTGGAGTGGCGAATGCTGAAAAACTGCTCCAGATCCTTGGCGCAGGTGGCCTGCTGCAGAACCTCCTGGCAGTACCAGATCCGGTGGAGAAACATCCCCTGGGCCGGGGTCAGTCCCAGAGCCTCCATGTTCTGCCCCAGCTGCTGGGAAAGCGCGTTGGCAAGCCCCCGCACATACCCTGATAATGACCGTTCCCGATTCACGGCTGGCCCCTCCTTTCGAAATATGTAGCGGGCTACCTATTTATGTAGCAAGCTACATGATAGCAGAGTATTTCTCAAAAGTCAAGCAGGGGATTGTCCGATTTTATTGTGAATAAGTACACATTTTTCGCGAAAATCAGGCGACATACTTCGTGCAGAAAGTAAATAGAAAAAACGTACGCCGTGGGATCACCCCGCGGCGTACGGAACCGGCATATCAAGTTGCGCAATCAGTCTCCGAAACAAATGCCCAGCAGTTTGGCCTCTTTGACGATGGAGGCGTCCGGATCGACCATCTTCAGCTTGCCGGCCACTTCCTCCAAAGGCACCTTGACCATTTCCCGCTTCTTATAGCCCACCATGTAGCCGTACTCGCCGTCGAGAATCAGCTGGCCCGCCTTGGAGCCCAGGCGGCTGGCAAAAACACGGTCATAGGGGCAGGGGCTGCCGCCGCGCTGGGTGTGGCCCGGGACCGTGACGCGGACGTCAAAGCCGCACTTTTTCTGGAGCTTTTCGGCGATTTCATAGGAGACGGAGGGATACTTGTAATTCTCCATCTTCTTTTTATATTCCTTCTTGGAGAGGGCGGCGTCCTCCTTGGAGATGGCGCCCTCGGCCACGGCCAGGATGGTGAAGCGGCTGCCGCTGTCGTGGCGGGCCTTGATCTTCTTGGCCACCTTGTCGATGTCGTAGGGGATTTCAGGAATCAGAATGATGTCCGCGCCGCCGGCCATACCGGCGTTGAGCGTCAGCCAGCCCACCTTGTGGCCCATGACCTCCACGATGAAGACGCGGCCGTGGGAGGCGGCGGTGGTGTGGATGCAGTCGATGGCCTCGGTGGCCACGTTGACGGCGCTCTGGAAGCCAAAGGTCATGTCGGTGCCCCAGAGATCATTGTCGATGGTCTTGGGCAGGGTGATGATATTGAGTCCCTCGGTGCGGAGGAGATTGGCCGTCTTATGGGTGCCGTTGCCGCCCAGAATCACCAGGCAGTCCAGCTGGAGCTTGTAGTAGGTCTGCTTCATGGCGGCGACCTTGTCCACGCCGTCCTCTCCGATGACCTGGATGGTCTTGAAGGGGGTGCGGCTGGAGCCCAGGATGGTGCCGCCCTTGGTGAGAATGCCGGAGAAATCATCGTAGGTCAAAAGCCGGAACTTCCCCTTGATGAGTCCCTGGTAGCCGTCCAAGAAACCGTAGATCTCCACAGGCTCCTGGGCGTTATAGAGGGTTTTGGCCACGCCGCGCATGGCCGCGTTCAGCGCCTGGCAGTCGCCGCCGCTGGTAAGCATTCCGATTCGTTTCATCTGAAAACGCCTCCTTGTCAACATCATCCGGTCGTCCGGTGTTCTTAGGGTGATTATACCGCACTTTATCCAAATGTACAAGGCGAAAGCGAAAAGAAATTGGAGTTTTTTCCAGAAGGCAATCGGACAGTCAGACACGCGGCGCTTACGGCATCTCCCAGCGGAGCTGCTCCGCCCCGGCAAGGTCCTTCCACAGGAAGGTCTCCCCTTCCCAGGTCATATAGCCGTGCCAGCTGCCGGCCTTGGGGATGGACACGGAACCGGGGTTGAGGTACACGTAGTCCCCGTGGTCGGCACACTTCGGGATATGGGTGTGGCCGGTCAGGAGGATATCTCCCGGCGTCAGCTGGGGCGGCTTATCCTCGGTGAAGACGTGGCCGTGGGTGGCGTAGAGCAGCTTTCGTCCGGCGGGCAGCAGGCAGTAGTCCGCCAGCACCGGGAAGTCCAGTACCATCTGGTCCACCTCCGCCTCGCAGTTGCCCCGGACGCAGAAAACCTGCCCCGCCAGGGGGTTGAGCATGGCGATGACCTCCTTGGGCGCGTACTCCCGGGGCAGGTCATTGCGGGGGCCGTGGTAAAGCAGGTCCCCCAGCAGCAGCAGCCGGTCCGGCTGCTCTCGGTCCATGGCCTCCAGCAGCAATCGGGTATAGTAAGCCGAGCCGTGGAGATCGGAGGCAATCATCCACCTCATGCCCGCACCTCCCGCCAGGCCGCCACCGCGGCCTCCAGCTGGGCCATGGCCCGCTCCAGCACGGACCGGGAGCAGGCCACATTCAGGCGCATAAACCCGCTGCGCGCCGGGTCAAAGCCATGGCCGCTGTTGAGGCCCAGGCCCGCCTTGTCGATCATAAACCGCACCAGGTCATCCTGCGCCATGGAAAGGCCGCGGCAGTCCAGCCACATGAGATACGTGGCATCCGGCACAAAGGTCTTGATCTCGGGAATTTTCTCGTCCAAAAAGGCCTTAATATAGTGGAGGTTCCCGTCCAGATAAGAAAGGAGCTGATCCAGCCACGCGTCGCCCTCCCGCCAGGCCGCCTCCATGGCCACCAGGCTGAAGACGTTGTTGCGGTGAACGTCGAAGGACATCCAGAACTGGTCGAACCGCCGCTTCTTTTCCTGGTCGGGGAACACTGTCACCGAGGCATGGAGGCCGGCCAGGTTAAAGGTCTTGGTGGCAGAAATGCAGGTGATGACATTGGCGGCGATCTCCGGCGACAGCGACGCCGTGGGAATGTGCGTGCCGCGGAAGACCAGGTCGCTGTGGATCTCATCGGAGATCACCAGGACGCCGTGCCGCAGGCACAGCTCCAGCATCCGCGTCAGCTCTTCCCGGCTCCAGACCTTGCCCAGGGGGTTGTGGGGGGAGCAGAGAATAAAGAGCCTGGCCTGCCGGAGCTTTCCTTCAAAGTCGGCCCAGTCCACCTCCCAATGGCCGGGGGCCGTCTCCAGCAGCTGGTTGGCCAGCACGGTGCGCCCCTGAAAGTCCGTCACATCGGCAAACTCCGGGTAGACCGGCGGCTGGATGAGGACGTTGTCCCCCGGCTCCGAGAAAATCCGCACCAAAGACGCCAGCGCCGGGACGACGCCCAGGGCGTGGCTGCAGAGGGCCGGGTCCGGGCTCCAGTGGTGGCGGCGGGCCTGCCAGGCGCAGGCGGCCTCAAAGTAGCTGGCAGGGCGGGAGGTGTAGCCGAACAGGCCCTCCCGGGCCCGGGCCGTCACGGCGTCCAGAATCGGCTGGGCCGTGGGCAAATCCATGTCGGCGATCCACAGGGGGATCACCTGGTCCGTGCCGAAGACCCGCACGCGCTCTTCGTACTTGGCGGCATGATGCCCCGAACGGTCCACCGGGGTATCAAAATCATAGTGCATCGTAAGTCGCCTCCTTGTCAATTCAGTATTATCATATCACGCCCGGGCCGGAATGCCAAAGGGAAATTTCCGGGCCCCACGGCAGCGGCCCGTCTGTGCCAGTCCAGGACCGGCCGTCCGGCGCAGCAGGAAGCCGTATCGTCCTGAAAACCGGCAAATTTCCCCGGCAAGTTCCGATTGTCCCGCCGAAAAATTTTTTCAGAACCGACGAT
Source organism: Candidatus Avoscillospira avicola (assembly GCA_018712245.1). Lineage (GTDB taxonomy): Bacteria > Bacillota > Clostridia > Oscillospirales > Oscillospiraceae > Avoscillospira > Avoscillospira avicola. Next base: position 11,269 of record DVHE01000011.1, read on the forward strand.
TATGACAGTGAATGGCTGTAGAGAATGTGCTATAATAGTATTGGGCATATGGCGCTTCGCTGCGGCGGGGCGCTTTTTTTGTGGACAGAAAGGAGTATCACTATGGCGATCACCAAAACCACCGCCACACAACGGCGCAGCGGCTATCTGCGTGTTCCCCATCTGCTGCTGACCGGCGCGGAATATCGCGGGCTCTCCACCGATGCGAAGCTGCTGTACTGCCTGCTGCAGGAGCGGCAGCGGCTGTCGGAAAAACACGGCTGGGTGGATGAGGACGGCCGGACGTACCTGTACTTCTCGGTGGAGGAGACGGCGGAATATTTCGACTGCGGCGTCCAGAAGGCCCGCGATCAGTTCCGCCAGCTGACCTCCGCCGGCCTGATCGAACGCCACGCCAAGCAGGGCACGCGCTGCTGTCGAATCTACGTCAGACCCCTGCCGGGAGATTCCAGTATTTGTAAGATAAATGATCCGATTTCCCCCGGGGGAAAATCCGTTGATCCATCTTTCCCCCAGAGGAAACGCGACGCATCCCCCGGCGGAAAACCGCGCAGCCATACAATATATAGAGAAAGAAATAACTTAGAAACTACAGAATGGAAAAAGAGAGCGATCGAGAGAATGATGGCTTGGAAGGATGAGGAAGAAGAGACCTGACCCGGCCTCCGCGCCGCTCTGCTGCGTACCACAGCGTCCCACGCACCGGCAGGCGCTTCGGTTCACCACCGGGGTGCGGTGGGCAAGGGGTGCAAGATACTGTGTCCCATAAATATCCCGCACACTAGATCTTGTGTTTTCTCTCCTTGACTTTCCAGAGCTGGAGCGGTATACTAATACCCGGACGCAAACGAGAGGGGGGACAGGCATGGTCATCGGCGGTCTGAGCAAGCTGACGCTGCTGGACTATCCCGGCCATTTGGCGGCCACGGTGTTTTTCACCGGCTGCGAGCTGCGCTGCCCCTTCTGCCACAACCGGCCCCTGGTCCTGCCCCGGGGAGAGCCCACCCTCCCCCCCGAAGCGGTGCTGGACTTTTTGAAGTCCCGCCGAGGCAAGCTGGACGGCGTGTGCCTCTCCGGCGGGGAGCCGACGCTCCAGCCGGGCCTGCCGGACCTGATTCGGGACATCCGCGCCCTGGGCTATTTGGTCAAGCTGGACACCAACGGCTCCCGCCCCCAGGTGCTGCGGGCCATGGTGGAGGCCGGTCTATTGGACTATGTGGCCATGGACATCAAGAACGCCCCGGACCGCTACCGGGAGACCTGCGGCGGCGTTGACATCCTGCCCCAGGTCCGGGAAAGCGCCGCTTTCCTGCTGGGCGGCGCGGTGCCGTACGAGTTTCGCACCACGGTCTGCCATCCCTTCCACGACCCCGCCGCCATGGCCGAGATCGGCCGGTGGCTCGCCGGGGCAGAACGCTATTTCATCCAACCCTTTGTGGACTCCGGCGACCTGGTGGGCCGGGGCGCCGCTGCCATGACGCCGGCGGAGCTGTCCGCGCTGCTGGAAGCCGTCCGGCCCTACATCCCCGCCGCCGCGCTGCGCGGCATTTAGAAAAGGAGAGAGACCCATGTACAACGTTGTCAAGCGCGATGGCCGTTCGGTGGATTTCAACATCACCCGCATCGCCAACGCCATCACCAAGGCCTTTGACGCCACCGGCATCCCCTACAATCCCGACGTCATCGACCTGCTGGCCCTGCAGGTCACCGCCGATTTCGCCCCCAAGGTGGACCACGATCTCATCGGCGTGGAAGCCATCCAGGACAGCGTGGAGGCCGTGCTCCAGCGGGCCGGCTATTCTGAAGTGGCCAAGGCCTACATTCTCTACCGCCGCAACCGGGAGAAGCTGCGGAACATGAGCTCCACCATCCTCGACTACAAGGGCCTGGTGGACGGCTACCTGAAGGTGGCCGACTGGCGGGTCAAGGAGAACTCCACCGTCACCTACTCCGTGGGCGGTCTGATTCTCTCCAACTCCGGCGCCATCACCGCCAACTACTGGCTCAGCGAGATCTACGACGACGAGATCGCCGCCGCCCACCGCAACGCCGACATTCACCTCCACGACCTCTCCATGCTCACCGGCTACTGCGCCGGCTGGAGCCTGAAGCAGCTGATTCAGGAGGGCCTCGGCGGCGTGCCTGGCAAGATCACCTCCGCCCCCGCCCGGCACCTGGCCACCCTCTGCAACCAGATGGTCAACTTCCTGGGCATCATGCAGAACGAGTGGGCCGGCGCCCAGGCCTTCTCCAGCTTCGACACGTACCTGGCCCCCTTTGTCAAGGCCGACAATCTGGACTACACCGAGGTCAAGCACTGCATTGAGAGCTTCATCTACGGCGTCAACACGCCCAGCCGCTGGGGTACCCAGGCGCCCTTCTCCAACATCACCCTGGACTGGACCGTCCCGGCGGACCTGGAAAACCAGAAGTGCATCGTCGGCGGCAAGGAGATGGACTTCACCTACGGCGACTGCAAGGCCGAGATGGACATGGTCAACCGTGCCTTCATCGAAGTGATGATCGAGGGCGACGCCAACGGCCGCGGCTTCCAGTACCCCATCCCCACCTACTCCATCACCAAGGACTTCGACTGGAGCGAGACCGAAAATAACCGCCTCCTCTTTGAAATGACCGCCAAGTACGGCACGCCCTACTTCTCCAACTATATCAACAGCGATATGGAGCCCAGCGATGTGCGCAGTATGTGCTGCCGCCTCCGCCTGGACCTGCGGGAGCTGCGGAAAAAGAGCGGCGGATTCTTCGGCAGCGGCGAGTCCACCGGCAGCGTGGGCGTCGTCACCATCAATCTGCCCAAGATCGCCTATCTGGCCGCCGACAAGGCCGACTTCTATCACCGGCTGGACCGGCTGATGGACATCTCCGCCCGGAGCCTCAAGATCAAGCGGACCACCATCACCAAGTTCCTCCAGGAGGGGCTCTACCCCTACACCAAGCGCTATCTCGGCGGCTTTGACAACCACTTCTCCACCATCGGCCTGGTGGGCATGAACGAGGCCTGCCTCAACGCCCGGTGGCTCCGGCAGGACCTGACCCACACCGAGGCGCAGGACTTTGCCGTGGAGGTCCTGAACCATATGCGCGAGCGCCTCTCGGACTATCAGGAGCAGTACGGCGACCTCTACAACCTGGAGGCCACCCCTGCCGAGTCCACCTCCTACCGCCTGGCCAAGCACGACAAGGAGCGCTACCCCGACATCATCACCGCCCACGAGGGCGCCGCGCCCTACTACACCAACTCCTCCCACCTGCCCGTGGGCTACACCGAGGACGTCTTCGAGGCCCTGGACATCCAGGACCGGCTCCAGACCCTCTACACCAGCGGCACGGTGTTCCACACCTTCCTGGGCGAAAAGCTCCCCGACTGGAAGGCCGCGGCGGCCCTGGTCAAGACGATCGCCGAGAACTACCAGCTGCCCTACTACACCCTCTCGCCCACCTATTCCATCTGCGCTGACCACGGCTACCTGAGCGGCGAGCAGTACACCTGCCCCATCTGTGGCCGGAAGACCGAGGTCTACAGCCGCATCACCGGCTACTACCGGCCCGTGCAGAACTGGAACGACGGCAAGGCCCAGGAGTTCAAGGACCGCAGGACCTACGCGGCCTGCGCCGCGCAGACGGGCTTCCGCACCGAAGCGCCCCTGCCCGCCGACGCCGCGCCCGCCCAGGCAGCAGAGGCCCAGCCGGCAGAGCCTATGGGCGAACGTCTTCTCTTCGTCACCAAGACCTGCCCCAACTGCCGCATCGTCAAGCCCCTGCTGGACAAGGCCGGAATCGCCTATACGGTGATGGACGCGGCGGAGCATCCCGATCTGGTGGAGCAGTATGATCTCCACCAGGCCCCCACGCTGGTGGTCCCCGAGGCCGACGGCGCCCGCCTCTATGTGGGCGTACCGGAAATCCACGGCTACATCCGCCAGGCCACGCGCCATTAAACAACAACTTCCCATCCCCTCGGGGATGGGCAGTCTCAGACTGTCAAAAAAGCTACGCTTTTTTGACAAAGGGGATTGCACCCCAAAAGGTTCTCGGTTTTCTTCGAAAAGCTGTCGAACCTTTTGGGGTGTAAAGTGCGATTTCCGATGCGCAGACAACCGGAAATCGCGATTTTAATTTTATTTCGCCGCTGCCTGCGCCCGCAGGCGCGTTTC
>DVHE01000012.1 GCA_018712245.1 Candidatus Avoscillospira avicola
TAAAACACAGCCATTTCAGTTTTACAAAGGCTATCGCCTTTTTGCTGCTGACGGTTCAGATATCCGAGTCCCCAGCGACCCGGAACATACCAGCTCGCATTATCCCGGTACAAATGGACAATCTCCGTATAATGTGCTTCATCTGGATGCCCTTTATGATTTACTCCAACACACCTACCAGGATGCAAAACTCGTTGGCGACAGAGAATCCTATGAATCCGGTGCGTTATGTTCTATGGTTGACCGTTCAAATGTTGAAAAAGCACTTGTCATTGCGGACAGAAACTATGAAAGCTATAATCTTATGGCCCATATTCAGGAGAAAGGCTGGAAATTTTTGATCCGCTTCAAAGATGCCAGAACAAGCGGCTGCATCGCTTCTGGGTTGGAGCTGCCATGCAAGGAAGAATTTGATCTGTATCTAGATGTATCTCTGACCAGAAAGCAAACAAAGGAAGTTAAAAACTTGCTCAAAGAGAAAAACAAGTACCGCTACATTTCTTCTTCCAGTGTATTTGACTTTCTTCCGAAAACAAACCGCAAGCACGACCCCACCCGGTTTTACAGCCTTCCCTTTCGGATTGTCCGTTTCAAAATTTCAGACGATACCTATGAAACAGTTGCAACAAACCTGGATGCAGAAACCTTTCCTCCTCTGGAACTCAAAAAACTTTATGCAATGCGATGGGGGATTGAAACTTCTTTCCGGGAGCTCAAGTACACAGTGGGTTTGCTTCATTTCCACGCAAAAAAGGTGGAACACATATACCACGAGGTCTTTGCCAGACTAATCATGTACAACTTTACTGAACTGATTACCTTGCACGTAATCATTTATAAAGCCGACTGCAAATATGCTTATAAAGCAAATTTCACTGTCGCTGTACATGTTTGCAGACAATTCTTTCTTGGCAATGTGTCTCCACCCAATGTTGAAGCTGTCATTCAAAGGCATGTTTCTCCCATTCGTCCCGGCAGAAGCAGACCTCGTGTTATGACCGGTTCTCGTACCATAAGCTTCACCTATAGAGTAGCATAAATCTGGCGGCCTGAATAGTGTTTGTAAGCGGATTTTTCAATCTGCTTACTTTTCATGCCCTTTTTACAGAATAAGTGCATCCGTCGCCGGATGCACTCGTTCTTATCGGTCTTTGCATTAGGACAATGTCACTAACTTAATGACATTGCCCACCTCGGCACTCTCCGTTTTCCGCCGCGGGCGTCGGATTGTCCAGGTGTCCAATGTGGACAACATTGCAGACCAGGAGAGCCTCCAGGCCTACGCGGACCGGCTGCGGCTCCAGTCCATGCAGTCCTACGACACTATCACGCTGTACACGGCCAACAAGCCGGGCCACGGCGTCCGGGACACCGTGGCTGTGGTACACCCGGAGGCCGGAGGCCTGTACCAAGAGATCGCCTGGTCCCTGGTGCTGGAGCCGGGAGCGCAGATGTACCACAAACTGCAAAAGGCGGTGATCGTATGACGTCCCACTTTGCCACAGTCGGCGCGGTCTACGCTGACGGCCTTTCCCTGATCTTCGACGGCCAAGAGACCGCCTCGCAGAAGCACTACAAGTGCAATACCGCCGTTACCTTTTCCCCCGGAGACCGGGTGAAGATATTCTCCGTCTCCGGCACCTACGTGGTGGAGTACCCAGTCGGCAACCCCAAGCAGTAAGGAGGCACGCATGATTACCTTTGACAATTGGCGCCTTGCCAGCGACGGCGCGGTGCTGGCCATGCAGTACGACAACATGTCGCGGCTGCTGGAGGTCCTGGGCGACATCCCCGAGGGCTGGACCTGGACCATGCTGGTCTCCGTGGGAGACGCGCTGGACGTGATATCCATGAGCGAGGTCCCCGGCGGCCTGGAGGCCGTTCTGACAGCCGAAACGCTGGCCCTGTCCGGATACTACGCCATGCAGCTCAAAGCCGTCCAGGGCGACGTGGTGCGCCACACCAACGTGATTCGGGTGCCGGTGCAAAACAGCCTTTCCGGAGACGCCCAGTGGCCGACGCTGCCCACCGAGTTCTCCCAGGCCGAGCAGCGGATCGCAGAGTACAACGCCCACCCGCCGGTCCCCGGCCCCAATGGCTATTGGATGCTGTGGGACGTCGATCTGGACAAGTACGTCGAGAGCGATATCCCCCTCCCCGAGGGCGGCAGTGGCGGCTCCGGTAATGTCTGGTCCCAGGACATCAGCACCATTGACGTCCTGGACCGGGCCGAGTATGACGCGCTGCCGGAGAAAGACCCGAAGACGCTCTATCTGATCCGGGGGTGACGGCATGGTGAACGTAGGATCGGACGCCGCCGAGCTGATGGTCGGCCCCATGGGCGTCAAGACCGTGGCCGTCGGCGCTGAAATTATTTACACCCGCCCGGGCGGGTACATCTACATCGAATTGGAGACAAAGGAGGAAACATAGCCCATGGCAAGCTATTTTAACCTGACACTGGACACCACCGCCCCGTCTGGCCTAAAGGTCAGCATCAACGACGACGCGCTCTATACCACATCGACCTCTGTCACGGTAAAAATCACGTTGTCGGACGAACAGACCAGCGGCTACCAGATGAAAATTTGGGGCATCGCAGGCGTTGCCAATGAGGAGGCAGCCTCCTGGGAGACCTTCGCCGCCGAGAAGTCGGTCACGCTGGAGAGCGGCGATGGGCTGAAGACGGTCCATGTCAAGGTCCGTGACGACGTCGGAAACGAATCCGCAGAGGCCAGCGACGACATCACCCTCAACACCGCCGTTCCAGCGGTCACGGTCACTGGGCCGGACAAGTCCAAAATCTCCAAGGTGTCCGGCTTCGACAAGTCCAAGATTTCCTTTACCGTCGATGTGGAATTTGCCGAGTACAAGGTCTGCGTGGTCCCGGAGACCAGCAGCACCCAGGATGCCGGCACGCAGATCCCCACCGATGGCGGCTCTGTCAACACCAGCGGCACCGGCGGCAGCTACCCGGCCTCCACGCCCATCGAGGTCACGATCTCCGGCGCAGACCTGCAGACGGCCTCTTCCGGAGACGGCGTGAAGGTGGTCAAGGTGTTCGTCAAGACCGCAGCCGGCATTTGGAGCGTTGCCTGATGGGCGCGCCGCAGCTGACGTTTTCGGCTGGCGGGAGTAAAATCTCCCGCCAACCCGGATTCGACTTTATCACCGTCACCTTCCAGGCAGACCAGCAGTACCAGAAGTTCGAGTGCCGTGCCACCAAGGCCGGGGAAGACTATGGCGTCGGCAAGGGTGAGCTGGTGGCGTCCTTCTCCAGCACCCCGGCGAATGTCGAGCGCACTTTTGAAATCTACGATGATTACCTCATCAACGGAGACGGCGATTATCGCATTTCCCTATTCGCCCAGGGCCTGGACGGCTCCTGGAACGACAACCACCTGTATATCCCCACCGGCAGCGACGCCTACTTCACCGCCGATGGGCTGGAATACCTTTGCGTGAGGTGAGACTATGGCAGGATACAATGGCGCCTGGACCGGCCCGCAGATCGACGAGGCCGTCCGGCAGGTAACAAACAAGGATTTGCCCGCGGACGGCGTCAAGTTCAGCGACGGGCAGACCTTCCAGCAGAAGTACGACGCCGGGCAGCTGACAGGTCCGGCAGGCCGGGACGGTACAGACGGCCAGGATGGCGCCCCGGGCGAACCGGGCACCCCGGGCAAGGATGGCGCCGAAGGCCCCGCTGGTCCCGCCGGGCGCGGGATTACAGGCGTCACATACTCCAGCGAAACAAATCTGTGGACGATTACGTATTCGGACGGCAGCAGCGAGCAGGTGACGGGACCTGCCATTCCAACACAGTTGAGCCAGCTGACAGGAGACAGTACGCACCGCACCGTGACGGACGCGGAAAAATCGGACTGGGATACAGCCGCCACCCAGGCAGCCGCCGCGATGCCGAAAAGCGGCGGGACGTTCACGGGGACGGTTAAGGCCGGCGGGGCCAGTTATGAGAGTCCAACAACATATCTTCTCCGCAATACGCGGCTGGCATCCTCCGATACCACACCGACGGTCAACGGGGAAATATGCTGGACGTACGGTTGAGGTGAGCATATGGCACATGGAACTAAGGTCAATGGCTCCTCGTACGGTATCACCGGAGGCAAGTGCTTGGTGGGTGGCGCAGAGTACAGCATCAAAAAAGGCCGGACGCTGGTGAACGGAACCGGGTATGATATAGGATTTTTAAAGGAAACTAATGTAGAAATTACAGGAGAGGGAAGTTCTCTTCTTATATATGTCGCATTAAATGACCAAAAATACTATGATCCCGCGTCCCTTGTATTTGATGCAGGACAACCAGTTACGCTTTTTTGCTATCTTGAGTCAAATTCGTACAGTCGTATTATTACATTGTACTACAATGGAGAGATAGTAGATACAGGGAATAGAAAGAGAATACAAAAGGAATACGACATAACAGGTAAAAACATTTCTGTGAAACTCACGAAATCTACCAACATATTTGAGATAGAGGTAACTGAGCTTTGAGAATGGGGGCTTTGAATTGACACAAATTAAAATAAATGGGCAAATCTACGATGCCGAAATATTTGGCACTCGAAAGGACTTGTCCTGGAATGGCCGAGATAGCAAATCTATCACTCTGTCTATGGACTATGCCACGGCAATTGCCACGTTTTTGGATGATGTACAGTGGTCTATCCTGTATCAGCCTCCCGAGTATATCGATCCTGATACCCAGGAGACCGTGAAGCCTGATATCGAGGAGTACGATAACAGCGATTACTGCGTGGCTGGCCCCGTAACTGATAACCGTGACGGTACTGTTACCGTCAAGATGGGGAAGCCGACGGCGGAGGAACTCAACCAAATTTTGATGGAGGCGATGACGCGATGAACGAGATACAGCAGGCAAAGGCGCTGGCGGCGGCCATCGTGGCCATGAAGACATCTGCCACGGACCAGCAGGCGCTGGCAGCGTTGGCGCTCTATCCTACATATGAAGACCTGGTGGCGCGGCAGTACGTGGCGGAAAACGCCGGGTACCGCTTCCAGTACGACGGAGGGCTCTGGAAGACCTTGCAGCCTGGGTACACCTTCGACGGGGTGTATGCCCCGGGGCAGGGCACCGAGAGCGTCTATACCCGCATTGACGAGAGCCACGCCGGGACACTGGAAGACCCCATCCCCTATGAGGGCAACATGGAGCTGATCGCCGAGAAATACTACAGCCAGGGCGGCGTGGTATACAGATGCACCAGGGGCACCGGTCAGCCGGTGTTCCACAAGTTGTGCGACCTGGTGGGCATCTATGTGGAGGTGGCGGCCTAGGAATGGATTTGAGGGAGATTTTGCTGGGCGGAGGCGGTGTCCTGGCTCTGGTGATGACGCTGGTGCAGATCGCGCCAGTGCAGGTAAAACCGTGGAGCTGGATTGCAAAGAGAATCGGGCGGGCCATCAACGCCGAGGTGCTGGAGCAGGTGCAGCGCACCGAGCAAAAGCTGGACGAGCATATCAACCAGGACGAGGCAGCCCGAGCCACCCAAGAACGGGCCTACATATTGGCGTTTAATCGTCAGTTGATGGCCGGGGAAAAACACACCCGGGAGGAGTTCTGGGAGGCTTTGGCCTCCATCGACCGGTATCACAAATACTGCGACGCGCACCCTGAGTATCCAAACGAACGAGCTGTACATGCCATCCACAACATCGGCCGCGTTTATGACGAACGGCAGCAGAAAAACGACTTTCTGCCGGACCGGTAGACGACAACCCCTCAGTCACGGCGAAGCCGTGACAGCTCCCCTTACACAGGGGAGCCTTTAGAGGGCGCATGAAAGGAGCATACATATGGAAATTCTGAAGAAGTTCAAGTCGAGGAAGCTGTGGGTGGCCGTCATCGGCGTGCTGATGGGCGTGGCTATGATTTTCGGTGTAGACCCGAACGTGGCTGAGACCGTGAGCGGCGCTGTGGTGGCCGTGGTGTCGGTGGTGGCCTACATCATCACCGAGGGGAAAATCGACGCAGCGGCCGTCGGTGACGCGGCGCAGAAGGTCCAGGACGCCGTGGATGCCGTGACCGGCCAGGAGGATTGAGTATGCGCAAACTGGTCATTGACGTAAGCCAATTCCAGGGGACCATCGACTGGGCCAAGGTGGCGCCGCAGGTGTCGGCGGCCATCATCCGGCTGGGCTACCGCGGCTATGGCGCCGCCGGGACGCTCTGCACAGACCCGATGTACCAGCGCAACATGGACGGGGCCATCGCCGCTGGGCTGCCGGTTGGCGTGTACTGGTGCAGCCAGGCGCTCAACGACGCCGAGGCCCTGGAGGAGGCTCGGTATTGCGTGGACAAGTTGCGTGGCTACCAGCTGACGTATCCGGTGCTGCTGGACTCCGAGCATATGGGGCCGAACGCCAGCGGGCGGGCGGATAAGATCGGCAAGGCCCGGCGCACCCAGTACGGCCTGACCTGGGCCAGAGCCATGCGGGATGCGGGGTACACCGTGGGCCTCTACTGCTCCGAGAGCTGGTACACCGCGGAGATCGATGGGGATGCGTTTGTCAAAAACGGGTTTGATATCTGGCTTGCCAAATACAGCTCCACGCCGCCGAAACACCCCTGCGACGCCTGGCAGTTTACCTCCAGCGCCCGGATGGACGGGATTGACAGCCGAGTGGACCAGAACCACGTCTACAAGGACTACGGAGCGGGCAGCGGCGGAATCGCCGAGACCATCGCCCACGGCGTGGAGGACATTGGGCTGGATGCGGCGTACTGGACACGCGTTCTCGGCGGCCAGGCCGTCGCCAGCGGGCAGAACATCAAGGCCCTGATGGACAAGCACCATATCGCCATGCTGGAGCCGGAGGACACCGTGGAAAACGCCGTAAACGAGTGCGGCCTGGACAGCCCGGAATACTGGCTGGACGTCATCGAGGGCCGCCGGGAGGCCAGCGCCGCCAACGTGAAGGCGCTCATGGACAAGTACCACGCCGCGCTGGCGGACGTGACATGAGACGGCAACGCCGGACGGCGTGCTGAATATATTAAAATCCGAAAGGAGAACGTATCATGGGTGAATTCGCAAGCAAGGGCGTCGCGGGCGCTGCGTTGGGGACCGGCATTGGCGGTCTGGCGCTGGGCGTCCTCAACGGCGCAGGCGGCCTGCTCAATCTGATGGGCGGCGGCAGCGGCAGCGCCGGCAGCGCCATGGTAAACCGGTATGAGCTGGGCCTGGTGCAGGAGCTGGCCGCCAAGGACGCCAAGATCGGCCTGCTGGAGGCAGACAAGTACACCGACGAGAAAATCGTGGAGGCCTACAAGGATCTCCAGGGCCAGATCAAGGAGCTGGCCGGTGAGGTTCGGGCCAACAAGGACGCGCAGGGCCAGATCAACATGCAGCAGGCAGTTTACAACGGTACCAATACCGCCACGCTCCAGTGCATGCAGCAGCAGGTTGCGCAGCTGCTCGGCCTGACCAAGCTGGTGGTGCCAAACGCGTCCGTATGCCCGGGCTGGGGCAACGTGACGATCACGCCGGCAACAACGACCACGACTACGCCCGCCGCCTGATGAGGCGCGGCAAGGGGGAGAGCCTGTCTCTCCCCCTTTTTTGAAAGGAGTTTCCCATGGCAACTATGACGCAGGTGAAGACCGGGCTGGTCCGGTTTGTCGATAACGATATTCTGCCCCACCTTCCCACGGGGAAAAAGGTGGCGCTGGGCATTTACGTCGCGCTGGCCGCAAACAACCTGGAGGCTAAGGCGATGCAGTATATCCATCATCCGGCGGTCTCCGTGCTGGAGGTGGTGGACTCCAATGGCAACGTGGACGTCGACAAGGTCTATCAGGCAGCTGTTCCGATGTTCAACGCCGGGCAAAAAGTGCCCATCCAAATTCCCATGATCGGGGAGTACATGATGGACATGACCGATGTGGAGAAAATCTACAAGTACATCAAGGAGGCTTAAGCAGATGCAGCTGATCGCAGATATGATCGATGAGATCATGGAGGAGTATGAAGGCGCAGAGGCCTACGCGAAAAAGGCGGTGCAGTTCCAGACGGAGCGCCCGGCGTTGTCCAGAAAATATCTGAACATGGCCAAGCAGGAGTTGGAACACGGCGACAACCTGCACACGGAAATCGTTGCGGTCATCCAGGCGTACCGCGCCAAGAACGGCCAGCCGCCGGAAGCGATGATGATGGTCTACAACTGGGAGCATGAAAAGATGATCGACCATGTGGCTCGGGTGAAAGCGCTGCTGGCAATGGTAAAGACGTAAGGCCAATCTGCGTAAGGCGCATAGCAAAGAAATTATGACATAGCCGGCCAATTTTACGGACTAATAGACGGACTAATAGAAAAGAATTTCACGAGACTATACGGCACTATACGGCACTTTATTGAAAATTGTCCCCTTCCGAAAAAACAACAAAATAAAAAATAAGTACCGGATATCGGCTTAAATTAGCCAATATCCGGTACTATGGCGGAGTGGGAGGGATTTGAACCCTCGCGCGCTGTTTAGACGCCTACTCCCTTAGCAGGGGAGCCCCTTCGGCCTCTTGGGTACCACTCCAGGTCGAATTATACTCTGCAGGAAAGAAACTGGCGGAGAGAGTGGGATTCGAACCCACGGCACATTGCTGTGTCACTGGTTTTCAAGACCAGCTCCTTAAACCGCTCGGACATCTCTCCATATCTTTCAGAGACGCGAATTATTTTAGCATACCCTTTCCGGTTTGTCAATGTATTTTTCCCCTTCTTCTTGATGTTTTTGCGGGAAGGTGCTATACTATTCCACAGAAATTTTGAATTGAAGGTGTATGACCCATGACGAAAATCGATATTTACTCCGGCTTCCTCGGCGCAGGCAAGACGACGCTCATCAAGAAGATGATCCAAGAGGCCTACGCCGGGCAGAAGGTGGTGCTGATCGAAAACGAATTCGGCGAAATCGGCATCGACGGCGGCTTCCTCCAGGAGGCCGGCATCGAGATTACCGAGATGAACTCCGGCTGCATCTGCTGCAGCCTGGTGGGCGACTTCGGCAAGGCCCTGGAGC
>DVHE01000058.1 GCA_018712245.1 Candidatus Avoscillospira avicola
GCCTGGGTCTGGTTTGGTGCGTCCATTTTAGACATATATGCGCAGATTTTTCTGTAATTTCCGTTATTTTAGCCGTCCCAGGCAGAAGAAAACCCGTCGCAGAATTTTCCTATTCTGCGACGGGCCCTTTCTGTGCTTGGAAACTGCGATCACTTGGCGGCTTTGGCCTTCTTCTTGGCTTCCCAGTTGGTGACGCAGACGGAGCAGGCGATGTCGCCGGTGACGTTGAGGCAGGTGCGGCCCATGTCGAAGAGCCGGTCCACCGCGACGATCAGGCCGATGTAGGACACCGGTACGCCGATGGCTTCCAGCACCATGGCCAGCATGATCATGCCCGCGCCGGAGACGCCGGCGGTGCCGATGGAGGCCAGGGTGGCGGTGACGACGACCATGACCATCTGGCCGAGGGTCAGGTCCATACCGGCGCAGCTGGCCAGGAAGACCGTGGCCACGCACTGGTAGATGGCGGTGCCGTCCATGTTGATGGTGGAGCCCAGGGGCAGGACGAAGGAAGCAACGTCCTTGTCGGCGCCCATTTCATCAGCGCACTCCTTGGAGACTGGCAGGGTAGCGGCAGAGGAGGTGGAGGTGAAGGCGAAGATCATGGCCGGAGAGGCCAGGCGGAAAAACTTCAGGGGGCTGATCTTGCCGAAGACCTTGGCGGAGAAGGAGTAGATCACCACGGCGTGGACGATGTAGCCGACGTAGGCGCACAGCAGCACCAAGGCCAGAGAGCCGAGGATCTCGGCGCCCTGGGTGGCCACCACCCAGGACATATAGGTGAATACGCCGATGGGAGCCAGGGAGATGACGAACATCATCAGCTTCTCGATGACGGAGTAGAAGGAGCTTACAATGTCGCGGCAGAGGCGGGCTTTTTCGCCGGCTGCCAGGATGGCGCCGCCAAAGAACAGGGCGATGACGATGACCTGGAGCATGTTGGCTGTGGAGAAGGATTGCCACATATTGCTGGGGAAGATGCTGACCAGGGTGGACATGAAGCCGCCGAACTCACTGGCAGTGTATTCCTGCTCGGAGCCGTCGAGGATGGGGAACAGGCCGGCGCCCTTGAAGATATTGGCAAACACCAAGCCGATGACGCAGGCGATGGCGGTCGTCACCAGGAAGTACAGCACGGTCTTGACGCCCACAGAGCCGACCTTTTTCATGTCGTCCATGGAGAGGATGCCGTCGATCATGGAGAAGAGAACCACAGGCACCACGATGAACTTCAGAAGGTTGACGAAAATGTCGCCAAAGGGCTTGAGGTAGTCTTCGGTAAAGCCCTCCCACTTGGCAAAGTAGCAGACCAGACCGACGACAATACCGGCAATCAGCGCGATGAGGATTTGAATGGGGAGACTCAATTTCTTTTTCTTCATTTCTTTCACCTCGTTTATTTTGGCCGAAATGTGCGGCTTCTCTTGACGAGAGATTAAGAAGTCGCTCACAACAGGTAGCTACATTATACCAAGACAGCTTGTAAAAGTAAAGTAAAACTGTGCAGAATTCATATATCTTATCAAAAATCACAATAACACATAGAAAAGCTGCTAAAATTCCATGAAGAAGTGCGTTCCGGGCGGAGCGCAAAAAAGAGGCCGGCCCGAAGGCCGGCCCCTGGAGGCGCGGAATGCTTACTGCATAAAGGTGCCGTCAATCATCTGCTGGATGTACTGCTGATACAGATCCTGCTTCTCAGCGGGGACCAGATCGCTGACAGCGCCGGCGGACAAGGCGCCGTTCTGCATGGTGCCGTAGATCACTTCACCGCCGAAGGTGCCGTCTTCCACGGCGGTCATGCACAGACCCACCAGGGAGGCGTTGTCCGTGACCTGGCTGCCGATGATGCACTCGTTCTGACCCAGCAGGTCGGAAGGCTGGGCGATGTCGTAGATGGTGACGGAGCCATTGGTGGCGTTGCGCTCGTCGATGGCCTGGCGGGCGCCGGAGTCGACGGCAGAGGCGTCACCGAAGAACACGTCGGCGCCGTTGTCCATCATGGCGTTGGCGAACTCGATGCCCTTGTCGGAGGCGGAGAAGGAGTTGGTGTAGACGCAGTCGAGGGTGGTGACGGTCTTGCCGTTCTGCTCGCCGACGTAGGCAGCGGCTTCCTTGTAGCCCTCATACTTGCCCTTGGTGGTATCCAGTTCCATACCGCCGATGAAGGCGATGGTGCCGGTCTCGGTCATCAGGCCGGCCAGCGCGCCGGCGATCCAGCCGACCTGGGTGGCGTCGGGCAGCAGGGAGGTGACGTTGCCGTTGACGGCCTGGCCGGGGGTGTCCTCGCCGCCGTTAAGCAGGGCAAAGCAGACGTCCGGATATTCCTCAGCAGCCTGGAGAACGGCGTCGGTGTACTGGTTGCCGGGGGCGTAGATCAGGTCGAAGCCCAGCTGGCAGTAGGCGATGATGGAGTCGTAGTAGGCGGACTGATCGATGCTGTCGGAGACCTCGGTGGTCCAGCCGTGTTCGGCGGCGGCGTCCACCATGGCGTTGTAGCAGCTCATGCCCCAGCCGCCGTCGGAGATGCTGGAGTCGCAGATCATGGCGACCTTGAAATCGCCGGTGGGAGCGGCTTCGTCGGTGGTGTCGTCGGCGGTCTCATCGCCGGTGGTCTCGGCGGTGCTGTCACCGGTGGTCTCCGCGGTGTCAGCGGTGTCGGTGTTCTGACTGGTTGTGTCGGTGCTGGCGCAGGCGACCAGACCGAAGATCATGGTCAGCACCAGCAACAAGGCGAGAATCTTTTTCATGGGATATTTCCTCCTGAAAAGTATTTATGACAACAGCAGAAGCTGGCGTCAACAGAAATGGGTGGCGGCGCTGCCCCTGAAGGGGAGGCGTCTCTTACCGCTCTTCCTTGCGGTAGGGCTTGCCGACGGCCTTGGGGCCGGCCTTCTTGGCGCCAATGAGGGCCAGGACCACCACAGTGGCGACATACGGGATCATCTGGAAGAACTGGTAGGGGATGCCGGAGGAGCCCACCTGGAGACGGATCTGCAGGGCGTCGCAGAAGCCGAAGAACAGGCAGGCCAGCACCACGCCGCCGGCGCTCCAGCGGCCGAAGATCACAGCTGCCAGGGCGATGAAGCCGCGGCCGGCCACGTTGCCGTCCACATAGGTGGTGGAGTAGCAGGTGGTGAGGTACGCGCCGCCGATACCGGCCAGGGCGCCGCAGATGACGCTGGCCAGGTACTTGATGCCGATGACCGGGATGCCCAGGGTCGCGGCGGCTTTGGGATGTTCACCCACGGCCTTGTAGTTGAGGCCGGACTTGGTCTTATTGAAATAGATGGCCGTGAAGATGACCAGGGCGTAGGCCAGATAGACCATGGGGGTCTGATCGAAGAGCAGGGGGCCGATAAAGGGGATGTCCTTGAGACCGGGGATGGCCACGGTGGACATGAGCTTTACCTGGACCAGCTCAGAGCCGGCGCCGAAATAGACCCGGTAGATAAACGCGGCCAGGGCCGGGGCGAAGATGTTGATGGCCATGCCGTAGACGATCTGCTCCGCGCAGAGATGGATGGTGGCGAAGGCATAGATCATATTGACCGCGATGCCCACCACAGCGCCGGCCAGCACGCCCAGGAAGGGGTCGCCGGTAATGAGGCATACCAGGAAGCCCACCAGGGAGCCGATGGACGCCAGGCCCTCCAGGCCGATGTGGACCAGGCCGGCCCGCTGGGAGTACAGCTCCGCCAGGGCCAGGAAGATCAGGGGCGTGGCCATGCGGACACTGGCCAAAATCAGATTCGAAACGAAAGTCCAATCCATGTTCAGCCCTCCTTCTTGGTGGTGCGCTTCTGGATCGCTGCCTGGAACTGGGGCAGCTTGACCATGGCGAGACCGGCCACGGCAAAGACGATGACCAGGGCCTGGATGATATCCGACACGCTGGTGGGCACGCCGGTGGCGGCCTGCATGGTGGTGGAGCCGGTGCGCAGCGCGGCGAAGAAGATGGCCACCACCACGGTCGCCAGGGGGTGCAGCTGGCCGATCAGCGCCATGGAGACGCCGTCAAAGCCGTAGCCGTTGCCGAAGTTGTTGATGAGGCGGTACTGGGTGCCCAGCAGCTCGGCGCTGCCGCCGAGGCCGGCGATGATACCGGAGATCAGGAAGCTCATCAGGATGTACCGCTTGACGGCGAAGCCGTTGAACTGGGCGGCCGTCATGTTGTAACCCACAGCCCGGAGCTGGAAGCCCTTGGAGGTGTAGAACAGGAAGTAATAAATGAGCAGGCCTACCACCACGGCGATGATGAAGGCGGCGGTGAACCGCATGCCGAAGAGCCGGGTCAGCTGGGTCTCTTTGGGCACGGCCACGGTCTGGGGCACGGAGCCGTCCCGCATCCAGGCGGTGTAAATGACGCCCATGAAGAGGGTGGCCACATAGTTGAGCATGATGGAGATGATCATTTCGTTCTGTCCCCGGAAGATCTTCAGAAGGCCGGGGATCAGGGCCCAGAGGCCGCCGGCCACGGCGCCGGCCACCAGGCAGAGGAGAATGGCGGGCAGGCCGGTGAAGGGGACTTTGGTGGCGATGACGCAGCAGACGATACTGCCCATCAGGAACTGGCCTTCGCCGCCCAGGTTAAAGACGCCGCAGCGGTAGGCGAAGCAGGCGCACAGGCCGGTGAAGATCAGGGGCGTGGCCTTGTTGAGGGTGATGCCCAGGTTGGCCAGACTGCCGAAGGCGCCGACCCACAGGTATTGCAGCGCCTCAAAGGGGTTTTTTCCCAGGATGACCATGATCAGGCAGCCCAGCACAAAGGCCAGCAGCACCGAGACCACGGGCACGGCGACGTTCAGGAGCTTGGTGCCCCGGATTCCGCCGCGAGCTTTCGTTCTTTCCATCGCGCTTCCCTCACTTTCCGGCCATGGCCAGGCTGATCTCTTCGATGGGCGGGTTCTTGCCGTCGTACTCGCCGAGGATCCGGCCCTCGAACATCACCACGATCCGGTCAGACATCTCGAGGATCTCGTCGAAGTCCGCGGAGATCAACAGCACGCCGCAGCCGGCCTCCCGGGCCTCGATCATGGTGTCGTGGACGTAGCGGGTGGCGCCGATGTCCAGGCCCCGGGTGGGGTGGACGGCGATGAGGATATCCGGCCGGGCTTCCAGCTCCCGGGCCAGAATGATCTTTTGCTGGTTGCCGCCGGAGAGGTTGCGGGCCTCCTGCTCGATGGAGGCGCAGCGGATGTCGTACTTCTGCTGCATCTGCAGAGCGTAGTCCCGAATGGCTTTTTTCTTCAGAAGCCAGCCCTTGGCGCGGCTGAACCGCGGCTCACCGGTGGATTTGAGGACGATATTGTCCTTGACGCTCATGTCGCCGATGAGGCCCATTTTGTTGCGGTCCTCGGGGATGTGGCTGACGCCTTCTTCAATAAAGGACTGGGGCATGAACTTGGCCACCTTGCTGTCCTTGAGGTCCACCTTGCCGCCGTCAGGGGCGATGACGCCGGTGATCAGCTGGGCAAGCTGGCTTTGGCCGTTGCCGTCCACGCCGGCCACGCCGACGATCTCACCCTTGCCGATGGTCAGGGTGATGCCGTTGAGGCCGGCGTGCTTGGACGCCTTGTGGTAGTCCACGTTTTGAAGGGCCACCACCGGATCGTCGGTGACGGTGCGTTTTTCATAGTGGGAGGGACTCAGCTCCCGGCCGATCATCAGGTTGGCCAGTTCCTGGCCGGAGGTTTCGCCGCGGTCCAGGGTGCAGACCGTCTCGCCGGCGCGGAGAATGGTGATCCGGTCGGAAACCCGCAGCACCTCGCGCATCTTGTGGCTGATAAAGATGATGCTCTTGCCCTCGGAGGTGAGCTTTTCGATGATGGCGAAGAGACCCTCCACTTCGATATCTGTCAGGGCGGCGGTGGGCTCGTCCAGCACCAGCAGTTCCGCGCCCCGGTAGAGCGCCTTGAGAATCTCCACGCGCTGCTGCTCGCCCACGGAAATCTCCGTGATCAGCTTGTCCAGCTGGACCTCCAGGCCGTACTTCTCGGCCAGCTCCAGAATCTCCTTGCGGCGGGCGTCCTTCTGGATGAACACGCCCTTGGCGTTCTTGTCACCCAGGATGATGTTTTCAAAGACCGTCATGGCCTCCACCAGCATGAAGTGCTGATGCACCATACCGATGCCCAGCTGCACGGCCTTGGCGGGATTGTCGATCTTCACCGGCTGGCCATTGAGATAGATCTGCCCCTCGGTAGGCTGGTAAAGCCCGATGAGGACGTTCATCAGCGTGGATTTGCCCGCGCCGTTCTCGCCCAGCAGCGTATGGACCTCGCCCTTTCGGACCGTCAGATTGATGTCCCGGTTGGCGTACAGATCGCCGAAGCGCTTGGTGATATGTTCCATGCGCAGAAACTCTTCCATGGCGTCATCTCCCTTCAAAAAAAGAGCCGTGGGAGCGGGCACTCCCAGAGCCCGTCTCGCCGCGTCTTGCTATGATTTCCCTTATAATAAGGATACAGGAATTTTGAGTAAAGTCAAGAAGTTTTCGGACTGCCGGGCGAAGGATGGCGATTTGCCTCTTTTGCCCGGACAGAAAATATGATACACTATAAAAAGAATGTACTTAGGAGGTTTCTTCTATGGAATATACACCCCGAATGCTCCAGAATATGCTCACGGCCCGCGCCGCTGCCGCAGGGAGCATGGTGCTTTTGAAGAATGTCAATGGCACGCTGCCGCTCCGGCCCCAGGGCTCGGAGAAGCTGCCGGTGGCCGTGTTCGGCACCGGCCAGGTGCGGACGGTGTTTGCCTGCCCGGAATTTGAGCTTTACCACACAGTCAGCGTGCTGGACGGCCTGGCGGCCTCGGATCTGGTGGCTCCCGACGGCCTCCTGGCGCACAAGTACCGGGCCTGGGCTTTGAACAATCCCACCGGCGCCATGCCCTGGCGCAGCCTTTCCATGGAGGAGCTGGCTGAGAACAACGCCGCCGCGGTGGTGGTTCTCTCCCGCAACGAGGACGCCTACGATCCCATCGTCAACAACGAGGAGCTGGCGTTGATCGAAGCCGTGACGCAGGCCTTTTCCAGGACGGTGCTGGTCCTCAATACCCCCGGCTATATGGAGGTGGCCAAGGCGGCGGCCCTGTGCGGCGCGGTGGTCTATATGGGCATCCCCGGCCAAGAGGGCGGTGCGGCCCTGGCCGACCTGCTCACCGGCCAGGCCATCTTCCAGGGCCACCTGAACCAGAGCTGGCCCCGGCGGCGGGCCGACTTCATCCAGGCCAATCAGAAAATGGATATCTACTGCGGCTACCGCTACTTTGACAGCTTCGGCACGGAGCTTTTGTACGACTTCGGCCACGGCCTTACTTATGGCGCAGCGGAGCTGGAGTCCGTCGGCGTGGCGGTGGATGGGACGGAGCTGGTGGTCACGGCCCGGGTGGTCAACACCGGGGAGACGTGGCCCGTGTCTCAGGTGGTGCAGGCTTACGTCTCCAGCCCCGCCGGCAAGCTGCCCCAGCCCAAGCATGTCCTGGTGGGCTTTGCCCGGACGAAGCTCCTGGACCCGGGCCAGGGCCAGCAGGTGGAGATTCGGGTAAATCTGGCCAATCTGACTTCCTATTCCGAGGCTTCTGCCGCGTTTTTGCTGGAGGCGGGATACTATGACGTCCGGGTGGGCTTCTCCGCCCGGGCCACGGTGGTGGCGGGCTCGCTCTACCTCAATCGCGACGCGCTTTTGGCGCCGGTGCTGCCGCTGCCCATGGAGCCCACGGCCAACCGCACCCCCGGCCTGCCCTATACCTATCCCGGTGAGGCCGAGGAGATCGCCCAGGCCCGGAAGCGGGCCATCCGCCTCTCCGGCTGGAACCTCACCAAGACGCCCATCCGCCGGCCCAAGCCCGCGGCCCTCTGCCGCGGCGTGGACCATCCAGTGCGGCTGGAGGACGTGAAGGCCGGCAGGGCCAGCGTCTATGAGCTGGCAGCAGCCATGGACGATGTCTCCCTCCGGCACCTGGTGCTGGACTTCGGCCTGTGCCCCGGCGGCCCTGCGGGCGCCCTGGGAGCCTCGGCGGACCTGATGGAGGACTGGGGCATTCCCCAAATGACCATTGCCGCCGGCGCCGACGGCCTGCTTCTGACGAAAGAGATCATCGATCCCGAAAGCGGCGCGGTGACGGCCCGCCAGTACTGCACGGCCTTCCCGGCTTCCAGCCTGCTGGGGTGCAGCTGGGATTTGGAGCTGGTGGCCGGTGTGGGCGCGGCAGTGGGCCGCGAGATGGCCGAGTACGGGGTGGACCTGTGGCTGGCACCGGGCGCGGATGTGCTGCGGGGCCCCAGCCAGCGCCACAACAGCCGCTGCTGGTCGGAGGACCCCCTGATGGCCGGGCGGTATGCGGCGGCCCTTTCCGGCGGCGTCAGCCGCTGGGGCGGCGCGGTTCTCCGGTCCGTTTCCATGGAGTACTATACCGACGTCACCCTTCGGGCCTACCTGGAGCTCTACAGCCGGAGTTTTGCCCTGGCTGCCCCCACGGCGGCAGCGGTGCTGATCCCCACCGAACGGCTCAACGGCCAGGTGTGCAGCGAAGATTCGCCCCTCTCCCAGCTGCTGCGCCAGCAGTGGAAGTTCAAGGGCCTCTTCCTGGCCGACGACGAGCGCTTTGTCCGCGAGCCGGACCGGCTGATGCTGGAGCAGGCCGCGCTGCCGATTTTGCGCTTCGCCCTGACGAGAAAAGGATAAAAATAGTCCGCCGCCGTGTTCCTCCGGCGGCGGATTTGTCTTGCTTACGGGGCGTGGGGGAGATTCCAGTGATAATAGGTAGCCAGCATCCGCAGCGCGAACACCGTGAAGATCACGGCGCCGGATGTGACCAGCTGCGGCGCGCCCAGGCGGTAGCACAGGAGGTAGAGGGCAGCGCCGATGATGACCGGCAGGGCATAGACGTGCTTGCGCAGCACCACCGGCATCCGCATGACGAAGAGGTCCCGGAGGATGCCGCCGCCGATGCCGGTGAGGAGGCCCAGGAAGACCAGCAGAAAGCCGTTGTCGGAAAAACCTGCGTTGATGCCCGCTTGGACGCCCACCACGGTAAAGGCGCCGAGGCCCAGGGCGTCGAAGATATTGGCCAGGGCCTCGACCTTGGTCTCGTAGTCGTGATAGCGGCCCCGGGAGATCACAGCCGCCAAAAACACCAGCAGAGCTGTCACCACCGCCACCAGCAGGTAGCGGTAATCCTGGAACATGGCTGGCGGGATGCGGCCGATGATGAGGTCCCGGACGACGCCGCCGCCCAGGGAGACAGTGACGCTGACCAGGATGACGCCGAAGAGGTCCAGATGGTACTTGAGCCCCACCAGCGCGCCGTTGAGGGCGAAGGCCACCATGCCGATCATTTCCACCACGGTGAGGAGAAATAAGGACCAGTCCATGGCACCCTCCTTCAGGCCGGGGGCAGCGGCGTCCCGTCGAGGACGGCCTCCGCCAGATGATCGTCTTGATACGTGAGCTTCAGGGAGAAAAAGGGCGCGTCCCGGGCGATCAGGGAGAGGAAAATCCGGTCCCCGGGCCAGAGGTTCAGCGCCGGCACCTCCGCTTTCGGGACCCACCGCAGGTCGCCCTCGTCGCAGGGCGTGAGTTCGCCTTCCCACTGGTCGGCGGTGAAGAGGTGCATGTACTCCGCCTCGTCCTGGTTGTTTATGAAGGTGACGATGCCCCGGAACTGCCAGCGCTTCAGCGTCAGGCCGGTCTCCTCCCGGACCTCCCGCAGCAGGCATTCCTCCGGGCTCTCCTGGAATTCAAATTTGCCGCCCACACCGATCCACTTGCCGTGGTTGATGTCGTGGTTCTTTTTTACCCGGTGGAGCATCAGATAGGCGTCGTCCCGGGTGAGGTAGCACAAGGTGGTGTTCAGCAAGGAAACGGCCTCCCTTTCAAAAAACTACCGTGATTATAGCATGGGCCGGGGTGAAACGCAATGACGGGGAGAGGATGGGGAAAACGCACAAAAAGGGGGAGTAAATATTGGAAAATGTGCTGCTTGAGGTCGTGGATAACCTGTGGTAAAATACACCTGTATTATAGCCGGCCATGGGTACTCCACTGAATACCTTTGGCAGGTGAAAAAAAGGAGGAAAAGCACCATCCGCCTGACTAGCGGTGCGGCAGTGTGGAGACCTGTCGTAACGCGGCGCCTGCCAGCGCGCAGGGCCGTGAGATCACAGCTTGCGGAGGCACTGTGGTCATAGTCGTAAACGCATGGCAAAAGTTATCCTGAAGAACGTCAAGAAGATCTATCCTTTCGTCAGCGGTGAGAACAAGAAGAAAAAGAAGAAGAAGGACGACGAGCCCCAGAAGGAAAAGGCCAATCTGCAAATTACCGATAAGGGCGTTGTGGCGGTGCAGGAGTTCAACCTGGAAATCGCCGACAAGGAATTTATCGTGTTGGTCGGCCCCTCCGGCTGCGGCAAGTCCACCACCCTTCGCATGGTCGCCGGTCTGGAAGAAATCACGGAAGGCGAGCTGTGGATTGGCGAAAAGCTGGTCAACGACGTGGCCCCCAAGGACCGTGATATCGCCATGGTCTTCCAGAACTACGCGCTGTATCCCCACATGACCGTGTATGACAACATGGCCTTCTCTCTCAAGCTGAAGAAGACGCCGAAGGATGAAATCGACCGCAAGGTCCGCGAAGCTGCCGAGATCCTGGATATTACCCAGTACCTCAACCGGAAGCCCAAGGCCCTGTCCGGCGGTCAGCGCCAGCGTGTTGCTATCGGCCGCGCCATCGTGCGTGATCCTCAGGTGTTCCTGATGGACGAGCCTCTGTCCAACTTGGACGCCAAGCTCCGTAACCAGATGCGTGCGGAAATCATCAAGCTGCGGCAGAAGATCAACACCACCTTTATTTATGTTACCCACGACCAGACCGAAGCCATGACCCTGGGCGATCGCATCGTCATCATGCGTGACGGCTTCATCCAGCAGATCGGCACCCCCCAGGAAGTGTTCGATCATCCCGCCAACCTCTTCGTGGCCGGCTTCATCGGCACGCCTCAGATGAACTTCTTCGACGCCACCCTGGAGAAGAGCGGCGACACCTACTATGTCAACACCTGCGGCGTCCGCATTGACCTGCCCGACGACAAGCAGGCCGCGCTGAAAGCCGGCAATGTGCAGCCCCAGCCCATCACCCTGGGCATCCGTCCCGACCACATTGTCCTGTGCGACCCCGCTGCGCCGCATGCCATCGACGCCCGCGTGGACGTCACCGAGCTGATGGGCAGCACCATCCATATGCACGTCAACATCAACGGCAAGGATGCCATCGTCATCCTGCCCACCATCGACCTGGCCAACGAGAACAAGAACGGCTTCAACTATGGTGATAAGATCGACATCACCTTCGGTGGCAACGTCGTGCATCTGTTCAGCAAGGAAACCGAGAAGAACCTCATCTAATTTTCCCCCTACATTACGTAAAAAATCAGTCGGCCCAATCGGGCCGGCTGATTTTTTGTGTGTTTGGGCAAGGAATGCGGCTATCCGTTGCCGCCGACGGTGACGGCCTCCCGCGGCACCAGTGCCCAGTCGAACATCGGAATCAACTCCTGGGCGGAGATGGCTTCCGGCGCCGGCAGCAGTCCGGCCCAGTGGGCCAGCAGACCCAGGATGTCCTCAGGTTTCCGGCTTTGGCGCAGCACGCCCAGGTCCAGGTCCCGATCCCGCTTACTCAGGCGGCGGCCATCGGGGGAGAGGAGCAGCGGCACGTGGGTAAAGCGGGGCGGCGTCAGGCCCAGCAGGTGGTAGAGATAGAGCTGCCGCGGCGTGGAGGAGAGGAGGTCCATGCCCCGCACTACTTCGGTGACGCCGCCGGCGGCGTCGTCCACCACCACCGCCAGCTGATAGGCGTAGACTCCGTCGGCCCGGCGGATGATAAAATCGCCGCAGTTCCGGGCCAGATTCTCCTCGTAGTGCCCCTGGAGGCCGTCCTCCACTGCCCAGACCTGATCCGGTACCGCCAGCCGCCAGGCCGGCGGCTTGGTCTTGGCGGCCCGCTGACCCGGGCTCAGATTCCGGCAGGTACCGGCGTAGATCACCTGCCCGTCGGCGGCGTGGGGCGCCGAGGCCGCGTGCAGCTCCGTGCGGCTGCAATAGCAGGGGTAGACCAGCCCCCGGGACTCCAGCCGGGCAAAGGCTTCGGCGTAGGCCGCGCTCCGGCGGCTCTGGGGCGTCTGCTCGCGGTCCCAGGTGAGGCCCAGCCACCGGAGGTCTTCCTTTAAGGTTTCGATGTATGCGCCCTTGCACCGGTCCGGGTCTAGGTCCTCGATGCGCAAAATCAGCTCGCCGCCCTGGCTGCGCACCGAAAGCCAGCTGAGGAGCGCCGCGAAGACGTTGCCCAGGTGCATCCGCCCGGAGGGGCTGGGGGCGAACCGCCCCACCACGTTATTCATAGCGCGCCTCCGAAACTTGGGCATAGAGCGCCTCCACGCCGTCGCCACCGAAGAAGTAAGCCCGGTCCGCCGTCTCCAGCAGCAAAAACGGCGGGGACTCCGGATTCAGGCAGAGGGTGGAGAGGCCGTAGCCCTCTACGTTGAAGCTGCCCTTGAGCAGGTCCTCCATGCCGGTGCCGGCCACACGCCAGCAGTCGGGCAGCTCCTCCAGCAGCACCGCATCGGTGATTTCCTCCAGGCCCACCCGGTAGGTGCTGAGGGCCTGGCTGGCTACCACGGCGTCGTCCTCCAGCCGCAGCTCCAGCGGCGAGAACTCCTCCAGCATCAGCCAGACGCCCAGCAGCGGCAGCAGCAGAATCATGGCTGCCGTGATGCCCATGAGCCACTTGGCCGCGGGCCGGGCCAGGTTCATGGACATCCCCATGCCCACCCGCTCGTTGACCATCAGGTGGGTGTTGTTGGGATTGTAGTAGAAAAGGCCCCAGAGCCAGTAGTCGTCCTCGTCCACCAGGGGCGTCTCGGTGCGGCCCAGGGTCAGCCGCCGCTGGGCCCGGCGGGCGGCGAATTCGGTCTGAAGGCTGGCCACCAGCAGCGCCACGCAGTAGACGCCGGTCCAAATCATGTACCAGGCCATGTTGCCGCCGGAGGCCCAGATGGCCAGGGAATAGGCGGCGGTCAGATACGACATCAGAAGCCAGCACTTGGTCCAGTTGTACCGGCGGACCCGGGTCAGGGCGGCGGAGAGGGTCTGGTCGGCGTCCAGGGCGTCCAGCCGCTGGCGGTAGACCAGGGGATAGAACAGCAGGCTCATGGCCGTAATTAAGACGCACATCCCGACGGTGGTGCCCAGCACCACCGCCACGTCGAGGGTCCAGGGATCCAGGGCCAGGGAGATCAGCGGCAGAGCCGAGAGCAGCACCGGTGGCAGGAACCACGCGGTGGGCGTCCGGTGCATGGGTTTGGCCGGGGGCAGCTCCACCACGGTCTTGCCCTGGGTGGGGGCGTACCAGCCCCGGGCCTTTTTCAGCGCCTTGAGGGTATTGTGGGCCTTGCCGAAGAGATAGTAGGGCAGGACAATGGCCGCGATCAGCCACAGGCATCCGAGGGTGGTGACGATGGAGACCCAGGGCAGACAGGCAATGCCCACCATCACCACCGTGAGAATCAAGAACATCCAGAGAAGCTGCCGGCGGAAGTCCTGGCAGACGGCCTCCACCTCCGGGGCGCGGCGCCCCTCGGGCGTCAGCGTGACGGCAAGGATCAGGTTGTTGCGCTCCTTGGAGTTGTTCCGCAGGACGACATAGAGAATCGGCAGGGCCAGGTAAAAGCATCCGGCCAGGAAAATATTGCCCCAGGACATGAGAATCCCCCTTTCAAGCTCCGCCATAGACCTGGCGGCATTGCTCCAACACGGTTTCCAGCGGTACTCCGGCAGCCCGGGCCTCGGTGACCGCCAGACGCAGGGCCTGGCGGGTGGCCTCGGGCAGTGTGCCGGTCTGACAGGGTGCTACCACCGTACCGCTGCGCCGGTCCGCCTGGAGATAGCCCTCCTGCTTCAACAGCCCGTAGGCTTTGCTGACGGTCATCATGT
Organism: Candidatus Avoscillospira avicola; assembly: GCA_018712245.1. Taxonomy (GTDB): domain Bacteria; phylum Bacillota; class Clostridia; order Oscillospirales; family Oscillospiraceae; genus Avoscillospira; species Avoscillospira avicola. The sequence continues at coordinate 13,992 of DVHE01000058.1, forward strand.
TCACCCCCAGGCTCTCGGCCAGGGTGCGGATGGGCGGCATTTGGGTGCCCGGCGACAGCGTCCCGCCGGCGATACCGGCGACGATCTCGTTTCGAATCTGCTGGTATATGGGCGTATCCAGGGAAAAGTCCAGATGCAGCAGCATGGGCCACCTCCTTTGCATTCTTTGTATTATTGAGTATAATACAAAGAATGCAAAAAGTCAAGCAACCCAATGGCTGGCATGCTTCCGTCATAAGGACTGATGCGCACATCGTCTCGCTGATTTGCGATGTCTGAACCCCTCCGTCAAACGCACCAGGACGCGATTCTGCCGTAGGGGCGCGCATTGCGCGTCCGCCTGGCTGCAATGCCAGAGCGCTGTCGCCGAACGAAGCGGCCCAAAGCCTCCCCTTGGTGCCCAAGGGGAGGTGGCGCAAAGTGCCGGAGGGGATCAGAACTTGCGTCTACAGCAGGGTGACAACCCCTCCGTCATGGCTTCGCCATGCCCCCGGGTTGCCGCTAAGCCTTCCCGGCCCGCGTTGCGGTCCGCCAAGGCAAGCGGCTGCCCAATCGCTGCGGTCGCTTGTTCTGCCACTGGCAGCGCTCCCTTGCGGGCCCTTTACACAAGGGGGCCTTTGAGGTGCAGTGGTATGAACGGGCTTTTCGCAACTGTCGCACCTTTCATGAAATGCCGCTTCGCGGCGCGGACGCGCAATGCGCGCCCCTACGACAATAACGGAGGTTGGCACGTTTGGAGCAAGTATTCTGTCAGCACGGCTGACCATGCAGGCCGCTCCTGAGGCGACCCCGCCGGCACTTTGCACCCTCGGGTTTTCAGTCTGCTCTGCCATGGCGCGAAAAACAGCCGGAGAGCGCTGCCGTCTTGGCAGCTCTCTCCGGCTGTTTCTCTTTCAAAATCCTGCATTGCGGTGCAAGTCCGGTTTTCAGAGAAAGCGGATCTCCATACCTCGGACCAGCAGGGGGTTGATGTCCAGAATGGCGGTGTCGCCCACGGAGCAGGTGGCGTTGGTGACATCGCAGACGGTGTGGAGCATCCCTACATGGCCCAGCACCGGGCAGAGGGAGCCGTTGATGCGGACATAGAGCTTTTTTCGCCGCAAAATGTTCAAAAATGCCCGGATCATGGCCCGAATGCAGTCCCGGAACCGGAAAATATCGTCGCCGTAGGTAACGGCAAAGCCGTGGTACCAGCCTACGGGGATCACGGCGATGCGGGTGGGGCGGCGGGCCTTCCAGGCGGCGCCGTAGCCGGTGGTGTGGCCGGTGGGGAGCCAGCGAATCTCGTCCACGGTGGCCTCGCAGCGGCCCACCCGCCGGAGGTCGGCCTTGACCAGGACCCGGCCCAGCAGCGCCGAGCCGATTCGCGCGCCGTTCATGTGCAGCTCCGGCCAGCGGAGGAAGGCGGTGGAGTTGCAGCAGTGGGCTGCGCCGGGCTCCACGCCTGCCTTCTCCAAAGCGGCGATGACCCCTTTGAATGTCTCCGCTTGGGCGAAGACGGAATTTTCGTTGCAGAAGGCCGAGTGGAAGTGGGTATAGATCCCGGTGACGGCCAGGTTGTCGTTGTGGCGGTAGACCGAGAGAATCTTCTCGGTCTCATGGGGCATGAAGCCGTAGCGGCCCATGCCGGTATCCACCTTCACGTGGACCTCGGCCACGGTACCCCGCTGGAGGGCCAGGCTGTTGAGGGCCGCGGCCTCGGCGGAGCAGGAGATGGTGGCGATGACGTCCAGGTCCAGCATCTGCTGGAGCTCTTCCGGGTCGGTGGTGGGCCGGAGCATGAGAATCTCTGCCTGGGCGAACTGGGCGCGAATCTCCAGAGCCTCGGCGATTTCCGTCACGGCGAAGCGGCGGATGCCCGCTTCCCAGCACAGCTGCGCCATGGGGCCCACGCCCAGACCGTAGCCGTTGCCCTTGAGAACGGCCCAGAGGGGCGTCTTCCCGGCCAGCGTCAGAAGCCGGTCCAGGTTGTAGCGGATGGCCGCTGTTTCTACACAATATGCCTTCAAATCCTCACCTTATTTCTCTTTTCTGCCGCGATTTTTGATGAGATAGACGCTCTTGCGCAGGTCCTTAAAGATGCTGGTGCCCTTCTCCACGAAGGCGTAGACGGGCCGGTTGAGGACCAGATCCATCTCGCCGACGAACTCAGTGAAGTCGCCGCCAAAGCCCTTCTTGAAGCGGTAGAGGCCGTAGAGGGGGTTGTCCTCGCTGATGTCGCCCGAGACGCCCCGGAAGTCGTAAATGCGGCACTTCTCCTCGATGGCCCACTGGATCATCCGCCACTGGAGGAGGTAGTTGGGCATCAGGTTCCGATCCTCGTTGGACGAGGCGCCGTAGAGGTACCAGACCTTGTCGCCGTAGTGGATGGCCAGGGTGCCGGCGATGGGCCGATCCTCGTGGAAGGCCATGTAGAGCCGGCAATGCTCGCCCAGATTCTCCAGCATATTGGCGAAGTACTCCGGCTGGCGGGTGACGAAGCCGTCCCGGACGCCGGTGGTCAGCATCAGGTCGGCAAAGGCGGGGATCATCTCCTTGCCGCAGATCTTCACTTCCACGCCCTTTTTCTGGGCCACGCGGATGTTATAGCGCCACTTCTGGTGGAAGCCGGCCTGAATCTCTTCCTCGGTCTTGCCCTCGACGTTGAGGCGGAAGACGTACCGGGGCTGGATGGCCTCGAAATTCTTCCCGCCCTCCTTGCTCTCGAAGCCAAAGCTCCGCAGGAGGTTGTAAAAGCCGGTGTTGGAGGAGGGGACGTCGGGGTCGATCTTGATGACGTAGGACTTGTATTCCTTGGCCAGCGCCTTGGCTCCGGCCAGCAGCTGGCCAAAGGTGTCCCGGTCGTCCAGATCGCACACCGGGCCGCGGCAACCGTACATCAGCGTCCGGCCCACGATGGGCATCTTGCGGATCATTACCGCCAGGGAACCCTTGATCTTGCCGTCGTCGCCCCGGACGGCGATGGCCTTCCAGACCCACATGGGCTTCTGCTTGCCCCAGAGATAGCTCTGGGCAAAGTTGCCCTTAGGGTGGGACTGGACAAAGGCTTCGTATTCCGCCAGGGTCTCCTGGGTAATCAGTTCGTACATGGTATCAGACTCCAAATCGTTGTAATGTATCGGTATCGCGGCGTAGGGGTGGCGATCAGCCGCCCGGAGACTGCCGCAGGCCCCAATAACCCAAACTTCCTTTTGTAGGGGCCGATGCCTACATCGGCCCGAACCGACCATGGGTCGGTCCGTTTGGCAAAAAGGTGTTTGGAAACGCCGGATTTCGGACGCGCAATGCGCGCCCCTACGGGGTTGTGCGGTCGGCGTACTGCGGCAGGAAGCGCCACCGGGCGGGCCGATGAAGGGCATCGGCCCGTACGAATTGGTGCCAGATTACAGCACCTGGACGATCAGGCCCTTTAAATACAGGGCGTGTTCGGCGGTGAGGCAGGCCGGGTGATCCCGGGACTGCATCAGCGTCTCGATGAGGCGGATGGGCCGGCCCACGTCGCCGGCGGCCTCGGTCAGCATCTTTTCAAAAAGAGGCGGCGTCATGAATTGACTGCAGGAGCAAGTCACCAGGAAGCCGCCGGGCTCGGTGAGCTTCAGGCACCGCAGGTTCAGCTCCTTATAGCCCCGGTACGCGGCCTCCAGTGCCTTGCGGCTCTTGGCGAAGGCCGGCGGGTCGCAGATCACCAGGCCGAACTGGCGCCCGGCTTCGTCGTATTCCTTGACCAGGTCGAAGACGTTGGCGCAGGTGGTGGCGACCTCCACGCCGTTCTCGGCGGCGTTCTTCCGCACCAGTGCCAGGGCCTCCTCCGAGACGTCCACGCACTCCACCGAGGCGGCCCCATAGAGGGCGGCGTGGATGCCGAAGCCGCCGCTGTGGCAGCAGAGGTCCAGCACAGTCTTCCCCGGGGCGTAGGGCTTTAACCGGCCCCGGTTTTCCTGCTGGTCCAAAAAGTGGCCGGTCTTCTGGCCGTGGAGCAGGTCGGCGTAGAGCCAGGCGTCGTGTTCTTTGAGCCGCACCAGCTCCGGCAGCGTGCCATAGACCACCGCCGCCTCCTGGGAAAGTCCTTCCTTCTCCCGCACCGGCACGTCATTTCTGGCGCAGATGGCCCGGGGTGCGAAAAGGTCAATCAGGGTTTGGACGATGGTGTCCTTCCACTGCTCCATGCCCAGGGAGACGATCTGGTAGGAGAGATAGTCTCCGAATTTGTCCACGGTGAGGCCTGGCAGGCCATCGCTCTCCCCGAAGACCACCCGGCAGGAGTCGGAAAAGCCCAGCTGCCGCCGGAAGGCCCAGGCCGCCTCGATCCGGCGGCGGAAGAAGGCCGCGTCAATGACTTCATCCGCGTCCCGGGTCAGGATGCGGACGGTGATTTTGCTCCGGGGGTTGAAGTAGCCCCGGGCCACGAATTTGTGGCGGCTGTCGATGACGTCCACGATGCCGCCCGCGGGGCAGATGTCGTCATACCAGTCGATTTCGTTGTCGTAAATCCAAAAGCCGCCCCGGCGGAGGTCCAGTTCCTCGCCCCGCCGCAGGCATACTTTGCCGTATTCCATAAGGTCTCCTTTGTTGCCTGATTTTCCGAACGGTCTGTAGGGGCCGATGCCCACATCGGCCCACGCCGCATCAGCGGCTTCTCAACCGCTTCCCAGGACCGGCCTCCGGCCGGTTCGGGTCGATGTAGGCATCGACCCCTACGAACCCAGCACCGCGTCGCCCAGCACCTGGCCGATGGGGTCCCGCAGGACCAGGTCGGCCCGGGTGTCCAGCGGCGTGGCGTCCCGGTTGATGAGGACCAGCCGGTGGCCCCGGTAGTATTGGAGCAGGCCCGCCGCCGGATAGACCGTCAGGCTGGTACCGCCGACGATGAGCAGGTCGGCCTGGGCGATGGCCATGACCGAGCCCTGGATTGTGTCACTGTCCAACCCCTCCTCGTAAAGCACCACGTCGGGCTTGATGAGGCCGCCGCAGGTACAGCGGGGGATGCCGGTGGAGTGGAGGATGTCTTCGGCGGTGTAGGCCTTGCCGCATTTCCGGCAGTAATTGCGGTGGACGGAGCCGTGCAGCTCGTAGACCCGCTTGCTGCCGGCGGCCTGGTGGAGGCCGTCAATATTCTGCGTGACGATGGCCGAGAGCTTCCCCTGTTCCTCCAGCCGCGCCAAGGCCAGATGGGCCCGGTTGGGCTGAGCGGTGAGGCAGAGCATCTTGGCCCGGTAGAAACGGTAAAATTCCTCGGTGTTGGCGTAGAAGAAGCTGTGGCTCAGGATCGTCTCGGGCGGGTAGTCGTACTGCTGGTGGTAGAGGCCGTCCTGGCTGCGGAAATCCGGGATACCTGATTCCGTGCTGACGCCGGCGCCGCCGAAGAAGACGATCCGCCGGCTCTCCTCAATCCAGCTTTTTAGGGTCGAACGATTGTCCATACTCTTCCTCCATTTCCCGGAGGAGCTTCCGCTCCTGCTTTGTCTCAAAACGAAGGGTTTTATATAGATCCGGCCGCCGCCGGTAGGTGCGCAGGAGGGATTGCTTCCGCCGCCAGCGGTCCACGGCGGCGTGGTTGCCCGAGAGGAGAATTTTGGGCACGGCCAGGCCGTGCCAGACCTCCGGGCGGGAGTACTGGGGATATTCCAGCGTGCCGGCCCAGTGGCTCTCGTCGGTGTAGCACATTTCGTCGCCCAGGACGCCGGGCACCAGCCGCGCCACGGCGTCGGCCACGGCCATGGCCGGAATCTCGCCGCCGGTGAGAACGAAGTCCCCCAGGGAGATCTCCTCGTCCACGCACTCGTCAATGAACCGCTGGTCGATGCCCTCGTAGTGGCCGCAGACCAGGATGAGGTTTTCCACGGTGTCCCGGAGGCGCACGGCGTCTTTTTGGGTGAAGGTCTTGCCGCAGGGGGAGAGATACACCGTGTGGACCGGGCCGCCGACCTCGTCGCAGACGGCCTCCCAGCAGCGGTAGAGGGGATCGGCCTGGAGGACGGCCCCGTGGCCGCCGCCGTAGGGATAGTCGTCCACCTGGTTCTGCTTGCTGGCGGTATAGTCCCGAATCTGCCAGGCTTCGATGCGGATGAGGTCCCGCTCCTGGGCCCGGCCCAGGATGCTCTCGTGCATCATGTCGCCCACGGTGTCGGGGAAGAGCGTGAGAATGTCAATCCGCATCTGCTTCCATCCCTTCGATGAGGCGCACCCGGACGTAGCCTGCCTCGGGGTTCAGCTCCTCAATGAACTCCTTCACCGCGGGGATCAGGTACTCCTGCTGGCCCTTGACCACATAGACGTCGTTGGCCGGCGGCGTGAGGACCTCGGTAATTTTGCCCAGCTCCCGCTCGCCGCAGTAGACCGGCAGGCCAATGAGGTCTGCGATGAAGACCACGCCCTCCTCCAGCTCCACGTCTGCCCTGGCGATGGCAAGCTCCTTGCCCCGGAGCTTGACGGCGTCCTCCAGGGTGTCGATGCCCTCCAGCTTCAGCAGTACCATGGACTTTTGAAGAGAACTGTGTTCCACCGCGTATTCAGTTCCGTCGATGAAAAAGCGGTCAAAGTCCAAGAGGTCCGCCGGGTCATCGGCCCAGGGCATGACCTTGACCAGGCCCTTTAAGCCATGGGTGTTGACGATCTGGCCGGTGGGAAGGAAGGGTGATTTCATGGTGCGCCTCCTCAAATACGGGGGGAATTTTTATTGATTATACCACATACCGCCGTTCGTTTACAATGGAGCCGGGAAAATTCTCGGGGATTTCGGGTTAAAATCAGTTTACACACAATTAACACACCATGACTTTTCGACTTAACATTGGATTTTTATAATGGCGGTGTACTGAAAAACAGCAACACAATACAAAAAGGAGACACAAATCATGAAAAAGATTCTTGCGCTGATGCTGGCGCTGACGCTGGTGCTGGGCCTGGCTGCCTGCGCCGGAAACAACGACCAGAGCGAAACCAATCAGACCGAAACCAACCAGACGGAAGATACCGCCGCGCCCGAGACCGGCGATGAAACCGCTGCCGACGCTGAGACCGACGCCGAGACGGAAGGCGACACTGCCGCTGCCATGTCCGGCCCCATCACCGTCATCTCCCGTGAAGAGGGCTCCGGCACTCGCGGCGCCTTTGTGGAGCTGATGGGTGTGGAGACCGACGAGGGCGACATGACCACCGTGGACGCTGAGATCGCCAACTCCACCTCTCTGGTGCAGAGCACTGTGGCCGGCAACTCCAACGCCATCGGCTACATCTCCCTGGGCTCCTATGATGCTTCCGCTGTCAAGGCTGTGAAGGTGGACGGCGTGGAAGTCAGCGTGGACACCATCAAGGCCGGTGACTATGCCGTCTCCCGTCCCTTCGTGGTCTGCTACAAGGAAGAGAACCTCAGCGAGCTGGGCAAAGACTTCGTAAGCTATATCATGAGCGCCGAGGGCCAGGCGATCCTCAGCGAAGAGGGCTACATCGCTGCCGATGACGCCGCCGAGAGCTACACCGCCGCCGGCCTCTCCGGAAACCTGAGCATCAACGGCTCCACCTCCGTGGGCCCTGTGATGGAAGTCCTGGCCGAGGCCTATAAGGCCCTGAACCCCGATGTGGTCATCGACGTCCAGCAGACCGGCTCCGGCACCGGCATCACCTCCGCCATCGACGGCTCCTGCGAGATCGGCATGAGTTCCCGCGCCCTGAAGGACGAGGAAATTGCTGAGGGCCTGGTCCCCGTGACCATCGCCCTGGACGGCATCGCCGTGATTGTCAATCAGCAGAACCCGGTGGAGGACCTGACCTCCGAGCAGATCCAGAAGATCTACATCGGTGAGATCACCGACTGGAGCCAGCTGGGATAATTCCCCCGAAACGATCCAACCCCACCGGAGCGGATGCTCCGGTGGGGCGTACCCTTGCCTCAGTCCCGGGGAGGGAGCGGTGTCGGCCCGGAGGGCCGGACCGAGACCAGTCCCGCCGCCAGACTGCGGCCCAATATACGAAAGGAGCGCTTTATGGCCAAATTCAAGGAAACCGCCATGCACTATGTGTTTTTACTGACCGCGTGTGTATCCATCGCGGCGGTGGCGGTCATCTGCGTGTATCTGCTGGCCAACGGTATCCCCACCATCGCCGAAATCGGCCTGGGGAACTTCTTCGGCCTCACCTGGAAGCCCAGCCAGAATCTCTACGGTATCGTCCCCTTCATCGTCGGCTCCATCTATGTCACCGCCGGCGCCATCATCGTGGGCGTGCCGGTGGGCATCCTCTGTGCGGTGTTCCTGGCCCGGTTTTGCCCCCGGCGGCTCTACCAGGTTTTAAACCCCGCTGTGCGGCTGATGGCCGGCATCCCCTCCATCGTCTACGGCTTCTTCGGCCTGATGGTCATCGTTCCGGTGGTGCAGCAGCTGACCGGTACCTCCGGCAAGGGCCTGCTGACGGCCTCACTGCTGCTGGGTATTATGATCCTGCCCACCATCATCGGCACCGCCGAGCCCGCCCTGCGGGCCGTGCCCCAGAGCTACTATGAGGGCGCCCTGGCCCTGGGCGCCACCCACGAGCGCAGCACCTTTACCGCCGTCCTCCCCGCCGCCGCCTCGGGCGTCATGTCCGGCGTGATTTTGGGCGTGGGCCGGGCCATCGGCGAGACCATGGCCGTCATTATGATCGCCGGCAACCAAGCCCGGATGCCCGGCGGCCTGCTGGATGGCCTGCGGACCATGACCAGCAACATCGTGCTGGAGATGGGCTATTCCACCGGCCTCCACCGCCAGGCGCTGATCGCCACCGGCGTGGTGCTGTTTGTGTTCATTCTGATCATCAACACCTGCTTTTCCCTGATGAAACGGAGGAGTGAGACATGAGAAGCAGCAATCCTGCCCAGCCCTTTCCCGCCAATGCTTCCGGAAATGCCAGGACCGCTTCAGAGATCATGGCCCGGGCCAGAGGCCAGCGCTACTACTCATGGGTTTTGAAGATTTTGGTCTGGCTGGCTGCCTTGCTGACCGCGGGCGTCATCCTGCTGATGGTGGGCTATATCCTGGTGACGGGCGTGCCCAATCTGACGCTGGACCTCTTCGCCTGGACCTTCACCACCGACAATCAGTCCATGATGCCGGCATTGGTGAATACCGTGGTGATGACGCTTCTGACGCTTTTGATCGCCGTCCCCATCGGCGTGGGCGCCGCCATCTATATGGTGGAGTATGCCAAGCGGGGCAATAAGCTGGTCAAGCTGGTGCGGCTGACCGCTGAGACCCTCTCGGGTATCCCCTCCATCGTCTACGGCCTCTTCGGCATGATGCTCTTCAACATCGCCTTCGGCTGGAGCTATTCCATGCTGGCGGGCATCTGCACCCTGGCCATTATGATCCTGCCCCTGATCCTCCGCACCACGGAGGAAGCACTGATCTCCGTGCCGGACAGCTACCGCGAGGGCTCCTTCGGCCTGGGCGCCGGCAAGCTCCGGACGGTGTTCAAGGTCATTTTGCCTCCCGCCATGCCGGGCGTCCTTTCGGGCATCATCCTGGCCATCGGGCGCATCGTCGGCGAGAGCGCCGCGCTGATCTTCACCTCCGGCTCCGGCAAGGACAACCTGATGCTGGGCAAGACCGGCAACTTCTTCGCCGACCTCTTCGCGCCGCTGTTCCAGTCCACCCGGACGCTGTCGGTGCATATGTATAACCTGATGAGCGAAGGCCTCCATATGGAAGAGGCCCAGGCCACCGCCGTGGTGCTGCTGGTGCTGGTCATCGCCATCAACGCCGGTTCCGCCCACCTGGCCAAAAAGCTCACCGCCAACGGCCAGGGTTAAGGCCAGCCGGACGCGGGAAGCGCGAACCCTGGCCGTAGGGGTCGATGCCTACATCGACCCGCGCCGCAAAGCGGCCTGACGGCCGTCGGGCGGATGTGGGCATCCGCCCCTACATCCGACATTCGAAGACGCAATCCACTCTCCCCACTTCAAAGGAGTTTTCGATGAACAAGATTACCGTTACCGATTTGAACCTCTATTACGGCCAGTTCCACGCCCTCAAGGGCATCAACCTGGCCTTTCCCGCCCGGGAGATCACGGCCCTGATCGGCCCCTCGGGCTGCGGCAAATCCACCCTTCTGAAGACCCTCAACCGCATGAACGACCTGGTGGAGGGCTGCCGGATCACCGGCTCGGTGAAGCTGGATGACCAGGAAATCTACGGCGGCATGGACGTCAATACCCTCCGCAAGCGGGTGGGCATGGTGTTCCAGAAGCCCAATCCCTTCCCCATGAGCATTTACGACAACATCGCCTACGGCCCCCGGACCCACGGCGTCCGCTCCCGAGTGATGCTGGACGAGATCGTGGAGCGGAGCCTCACCCAGGCTGCCATCTGGGACGAGGTCAAGGACCGGCTCAAAAAGAGTGCCCTGGGCCTCTCCGGCGGCCAGCAGCAGCGGCTGTGCATCGCCCGCGCCCTGGCCGTGGAACCGGAGGTGCTGTTGATGGACGAGAGTACCTCGGCTCTGGACCCCATCTCCACCGGTAAGATCGAGGAGCTGGCCATGGAGCTGAAAAAGCAGTACACCATTATCACCGTCACCCACAATATGCAGCAGGCGGCCCGGATCTCCGACAACACCGCCTTCTTCCTGCTGGGCGACATGGTGGAGTACGGCAAGACGGAACAGATTTTCTCCTTCCCCCAGGACAAGCGGACGGAGGACTACATCACCGGGAGGTTTGGATAATGCGCACACAATTCGACCAGCAGCTGGGCAAGCTCAATGTGGAACTCATCACCATGGGCGCCCTCTGCGAAGAGGCCATCGGCTTGGTGGCCGCCGCCCTGACCCGGGGCGACACCGTCCACTCCCAGGAGATCAGCTCTCTGGAGGTGCGGATCGACCACAAGGAGCGGGACATCGAGAGCCTTTGCATGAAGCTCCTCTTGCAGCAGCAGCCGGTGGCCGGCGACCTGCGGGTGATTTCCTCGGCGCTGAAGATGATTTCCGACATGGAGCGCATCGGCGACCAGGCCGCCGACATCGCGGAGACGCTCCAGTATATCACCGACACCGAAGCCGAGAGCAAGAGCCACATCGCGGAAATGGCCGCAGCGGCGGGCCGCATGGTGACGGACGCTGTCAGCGCCTTTGTCGGCAAGGACCTTCACCAGGCCCAGGCTGTCGTGGCCTACGATGACCGGGTGGACGCCCTTTTCACCCAGGTGAAGTCGGAGCTGACGGCCATGATTCTGGAAAATCCCCAGAATGGAGAAAATTGTCTTGACCTTTTGATGATTGCCAAGTATTTTGAACGTATCGGCGATCACGCCGTCAATATTGCCGAGTGGGTGATGTTCTCCATCACCGGGCGGCATGTGGAGGCGCAAGACAATGCAGAAACGGATCGCAGCGATCCATGATTTATCCTGTTTAGGGAAGTGTTCCCTTTCGGTGGTGCTGCCGGTACTCTCCGCCCTGGGGGCGGAGTGCGTAGCGCTGCCCACGGCCCTGCTGCCGGCCCACTTCGCAGCGCTCCCCGGCGTGGAGGCCCGGCCTCTGACCGGAGAGATGGAGGAGATTCTAAGCGCCTGGATTCGCGGCGGCGTCACGTTTGACGGCGTCTTCTCCGGATACCTGGCTGGGCCGGAACAGTGCGGCCTGGTGCTGGAGCTGGCGGAGCGGACGCTGCCGTCGGGTCTCTTGGCGGTGGACCCGGCCATGGCGGACCGGGGCAGGCTGTACCACGGCTACGACCACCGCCATGTGGAGGCCATGGGGGCTCTTTGCCGCCGGGCCGATGTGATCGTGCCCAATCTGACAGAAAGCGCCCTGCTGCTGGGGGAGGAGCCCCGGCTGGAGGGCTGGACCCGGCCGGAGCTGGAGGCGCTGCTGCGGCGCCTTGGGCAGCTGGGCCCCAGCCGGGTGGCCGTCACCGGCGTTGCGCTGGAGGTGGGGAAGGTGGCCGTGGCCTGCCTGGACGGGACGGAGACGGCGATCTTCCAGCAGCCGCTGGTGCCGGGACATTATAACGGCGCCGGCGACCTCTTTGCCAGTGTCGTCACCGGCGCCATGGTGCAGCAGGGGCGGGACTTCTTCTCCGCCGTGTCCCGGGCCATGGCCTTTACCAGCGCCGTGGTGGCTGCCACGGCCCAAAACCCCTGCCACCGGCCCTATGGGCTGGACTTTGAACCGTGCCTGCCCCGGCTGCTGGAAGCGCTGCGCCGGGATGGGCGGGAAAGGAGCGACACCGTTGATCTACGTACTGGAGGATGACGACAACATCCGCAAGCTGATACTCTATACCCTCCGCACCAGCGGCTTCGAGGCCGAGGGCTTTGACCGCCCCAGCGCGTTTTATAAGGCCATGGCCCAAACGCTGCCCCGGCTGCTGCTGTTGGACATCATGCTCCCCGAGGAGGACGGGTTGACGGTGCTGGGCAAGCTCCGCCGCGGGCCGGAGACGGCCGGCCTCCCGGTCATTTTGCTCACGGCCAAGGGCAGCGAGTACGACAAGGTCATCGGCCTGGATTCCGGCGCCGACGACTATCTGCCCAAGCCCTTCGGCATGATGGAGCTGGTGTCCCGGATCAAGGCGGTGCTGCGCCGCACCGAGCCGGCAGCCCAGGAGGAGTACCGGGTGGGCTCGCTCTACGTCTGCCCGGCCCGGCACATCGTCCGCGCCGGGGATCAGGAGGTACATCTGGCATTGAAGGAGTTTGAGCTTCTTTGTATGCTGCTGCGCTCCGCCGGCGTGGTGCTGACCCGGGACGCGCTGCTCAACCAGATCTGGGGCTACAGCTTTGACGGCGAGAGCCGCACCGTGGACGTCCACATCCGCAATCTCCGCAAGAAGCTGGGCGAGGCGGGCAACTGCATCGAAACCGTCAAGGGCGTGGGCTACAAGGCCAATCTGGGCGTATAACGCAATACCCTGTTGTTGCGGCGGAGCCGCAGGGGCCGCGCAGGCGTCCCCAAGGAGTTTTCTACCGCATTTCGCCGGATTTCCACGGCTTTCCCCGGGGAAACCGCCGGAGTGCCCATTAAATCGGAGGCGCATGACATGGCGAAACGAATTTTTCAGGCGGTCTGCCTGGTGGCGGCGCTGGTGCTGGTGCTGGGCTCCGCGGTTATCATGGCACTCTTTTATGATAACTTTGTGGACCGCACCGAGCAGGCGCTGCGGGCCGAGACGGCCTATGTGGCCCAGGGACTCAACACCGGCGGCGAATCTTACCTCACCGGCCTCCGGGAAAAGAGCCGCCGCATCACACTGGTAGATGGCGACGGCACGGTGGTCTACGACAACTCCGCCGACGCCGCGCAGATGGAAAACCATCTGGATCGGGAGGAGATCCAGGAGGCGCTGGAGACCGGAAGCGGCGAATCCCGCCGGGTGAGCGAGACCCTCTCGCAGGAGACTTTTTATTACGCGGTACGGCTGGAAAACGGCATGGTGCTGCGGCTGGCTGTGACCCAAAGCTCCATCTGGGCGCTGCTTTTGGCGGTCTCACAGCCGGCGGCGGTGGTGGTCATCGCCGCGCTGATTTTGGGCATCTTCCTGGCCAATCGGGTGGCCAAGCGCATCGTGTCGCCCATCAACCAGCTGGACCTGGACGACCCGGGCAAGAACCAGAGCTATGAGGAGCTCACGCCGCTGCTCAGCAAGATTGCCCGGCAGAAGCGCACCATCGAGGCCCAGCTCCAGCAGGCCCGGCGCAACCAGGAAGAGTTTTTGCTGATTACGGAGAATATGTCCGAGGGCCTGCTGGTCATCGACGCCCAGACCAATCTCCTGAGCTGCAACGGCGCCGCGCTGCGGCTCCTGGGGGCGGAGAAGCAGCCGGACAATCCCAGCGTCCTGGCCCTCAACCACGCCGAGGCCTTCCGGGCAGTGATCCGGGAAGCCCTGGCGGGACGCCACGGCGAGGGCAGGCTGGAGGTGGGCGGCAGAACGCTCCAGCTGCTGGCCAACCCGGTACAGCAGGACGGCGAAGCCGCCGGCGCTGTAATTCTGGCCATGGACATCACCGAGCGGGAACAGCGGGAGACCCTCCGGCGGGAGTTCTCCGCCAACGTCTCCCACGAGCTGAAAACGCCCCTGACCTCCATCTCCGGCTTTGCCGAGCTGATGAAGTCCGGCGTGGTGGCCCCCAAGGATGTGACGGACTTCTCCCAGAGCATCTACGACGAGGCCCAGCGGCTCATTCAGATGGTGGAGGACATCATCCGCCTCTCGGAGCTGGATGAGCAGGAGATCACCCGGGAGACCGGCCCCATCGATCTCTACGCCTTCTGCGAGAAGGAGGTGGCCCGGATGGCCCCCGAGGCCGCCCGGCGGCAGGTGTCCCTGACGCTTCAGGGCGAGTCGGCTCAGATCACCGGTAATCCCCAGATCCTAGACGAGCTGGTCTACAACCTGTTGGACAACGCCATCAAGTACAATCGCCCCGGCGGCAGCGTCACCGTGGCGGTGACGCCCGGCAAGCGGGTGCGGCTGCGGGTGACGGACACCGGAATCGGCATCCCCCGGGAGAGCCAGAGCCGCGTCTTTGAGCGGTTCTATCGGGCGGACAAGAGCCACTCCAGCGACGTCTCCGGCACGGGGCTGGGCCTCTCCATCGTCAAGCACGCGGCCCGGTTCCACCAGGCCCGGGTCGAACTGCAAAGCACCGAGGGGAAGGGCACCACGGTCACCGTGACCTTCCCGGCGGAAGACGTAATCTGACTTATGCCCCAGGCAGCCGGATGTCCCATGGACGGGACATCCGGCTGCCTGGGGCCTTTTGCGTCTTGAGCCCGGCGAATAGGCCTGATATAATGGTCAAAACAAGGAAGGTCGAAACGAGGAAGGAGTGGTACCATGGAAGCACTGCTGGCCGGGCTCAACAGCGCCCAGCGGGAGGCCGTCACCTCCACCGAGGGCTACGTCCGGGTGATCGCCGGGGCGGGCTCCGGCAAGACCAGGGCCCTGGCCCACCGGTTTGCGTTCCTGGTGAACGAGCTGGGGATTCTGCCGGGGAATATCCTCTGCGTCACCTTTACCAACAAATCCGCCAACGAGATGCGCCAGCGGATTCACAATCTGACCGGCGACAACGACACCGGCTATATCAACACCTTCCACGGCTTCTGCGTCTCCATCCTCCAGGAGGACAGCCACGCCGTCCAGTATCCCAAGCGGTTCCTGGTGCTGGACAACAGCGACATCGACGCCATGCTCCAGATCATCTACGAGGAGCGGGGCCTCACCCTGCGGGACATGACCTTCTCCGCGGCCCGGGACATGATCGAGATTCAGAAGCTGGCCAAAAAGCCGGAGTATTACCGGGACATGATTACCATGTCCCTGGACACCCTCCGGGAAAAGTACGACCAGGCCCGTTCCACCGAGGACATCATTTTTTACGGCTATCTCTACCAGGAGAAAAAGTGCTTCGGCCTGGACTACAACGACCTGTTGAAATTCTCCCTCTACATCTTCGAGCAGCACGAGGACATCCGCCTCAAGTGGCAGCAGCGGCTGGAGTATATCATGATCGACGAGTTTCAGGACATCGATCTCATCCAGTACCAGCTGATGGAGGTTCTGTGCGGCTACCACCAAAACCTCTTCATTGTCGGCGACCCGGATCAGACCATCTACACCTGGCGCGGCGCCGACGTCCGGTTCCTCCTGGACTTTGACAAGAACTTCCCGGCGGTGAAGACCATCCTGATGATGGAGAATTACCGCTCCACCCCGGAGATTCTAGCGGCGGCCAACTCCCTGATCGCCGTCAACGAGACGCGCATCAAAAAGGACCTGCTTCCCACCCGGCCCGGCGGCCCGGAGGTGCTGTGCCACCTGGCCAAGAACCAGGAGGGCGAGGCCCGGTGGATGGTAGAGGAGATGGAGCGGCTCCACAGCCAGGGCGTGGCCTACCGGGATATGACCGTTCTCTACCGGGCCCACTATGTCTCCAGGGCCGTGGAGGAGGCGCTGCTGGCGGCGAAGGTCCCCTACACCATCTACAGCGGCGTGCAGTTCTTTGACCGCCGGGAGATCAAGGACGCCCTTTCCTATCTGCGGATGATCGCCTACCGGGACGATCTCTCCTTCCGCCGCATTGCCAACGTGCCCAAGCGGAACCTGGGCAAGCGGCGCATGGCCTTCCTGGAGGATTACACCGCCGCCCACGGCGGCACGCTCTACGAGGCGCTCCAAGTCAATTTGGACGATCCCATCTTCCGGGGCACCAGGGCTGGCCAGTTTCTCTCGCTGATCGAGGCCTTCTCCCAGGACTACCAGGGCCGCCCGGTCTCCGAGGTGCTGGCGGCCATTCTCAACGAGAGCGGTTATGAGGCCATGCTCCGCACCGAGGGCAGCCAGGAGCGGCTGGACAACCTGGCGGAGCTGAAGCAATCGATCTATGAATTTGAGACCACCTGCGGTGAGGAGAGTACCCTGGAGCAATACCTCTCCCATGTGGCGCTCTTCTCCGGCGGCGACCTGGCCGAGACCGGCGACAAGGTGAAGCTGATGACCGTCCACGCCGCCAAGGGCCTGGAGTTCCCCCATGTGTTCCTCTGCGGTATGAACGAGGGCATCTTTCCCTCCCGCAAGGTTCGCACGATGCCGGGGATGGAGGAGGAGCGGCGGCTGGCCTTTGTGGCTCTGACCCGGGCGCGGGACCGGCTGTACCTCTCGGAGTCCGGCGGGCGGAACTTTGACGGCTCGCCCCGGTACCCGTCCCGGTTCCTGCTGGACATCGCCCAGGCGCTGCTGACCTACACCGCGCCCCCGGAGGAGGGGCTCATCCGGGAGACCCGGGAATATGTGGCGGAGAGCCAGCGGCACCTGCCCCAGGAGGAGGCAGCGTTTTTGCCGCCGGGCCAGCGGGTGCGCCACGCCCAGTTCGGCGCCGGCACTGTGGTGGAGGCCGATCCGGCGCGAAGCGCCCATCTCATTCAGTTCGACACCATGCCCACCCCCCGGCGGATCTCTCTCCGGGCGCGGCTGGAGCTGCTGCCCTGAGGGCGGCATATAGGAGGAGACTACGATGGAACTACAGGGCATCAAAATCAACTTTCTCGGCGACAGTATCACCGAGGGCGCTGGCGTCAGCGCCCCGGAGCGCCGCTACCCGGACTTGATCGCCGCCGAGACAGGCGCCATCTGCCGCAATTACGGCATCTCCGGCAGCAGAATCGCCCGGCAGTACCGCCCCTCAGCGGATGTGCGGATGGATCGGGATTTTTGCAGCCGGGTGGCGGAGATGGAGCCGGACGCCGACGTGGTGGTGGTCTTTGGCGGCACCAATGACTTCGGCCACGGAGACGCGCCCTTCGGCCAATTCTCGGACCGGACGTCGGACACCTTCTGCGGTGCCCTCCACGTGCTGTACCGCGCCCTGCTGGAGCGGTATCCCCAGGCGTATATTCTGATTCTCACGCCGCTGCACCGGCTGGAGGAGGACTGCCCCCGGGGTGATGGCTCCAAGGAGGCTGACGCGCCGCTGCTTCAGACGTACGTGGAGGCCATCCGGGAGACGGCGGCCTATTACGCCCTGCCGGTGCTGGACCTCTGGGCCACCAGCGGCCTCCAGCCCCAGGTGCCGGTGATTCAAGCGCGCTATATGCCCGACGGCCTTCACCCCAACGACGCGGGACACGAAAAACTAGCAGCGGCGATCCTCCGGGTACTGCGCCAGCTGTGAGAATGCAAAGCAAACAGCCACCCCGCCGCGTCTAAAATCAGGCGCGGCGGAATGGCTGTTTGCTTTTTTCTTGCCGTCAGAAGGTGACGGTCCGGGACGGCGCGGTGAAGGAAGAGAAGGTGGCGGTGCCGTGTTCCAGGGCGAAGATCTGGGTGTTGCCGTCGCCGGGCTGGTACATGGCCTGGAGCGACGGGTAGGCCTCCAGCATATGCTTTTGGGCCTCGATGCTGGGCTCCTCCACGGCGGTGGCGGCTACACGGAGCCACTGCTGGCCGTCAAAGGCGCACAGCTCCACCTGGGGATGGGCCAGCATCTGCTGCGAGACGCTTTTGACCTTGCCGGTCTGGATGGTCAGATGCCCCTCGAAGAGGTCAATGGTGCCGAAGGGCCGCACCCGGGGCTGGTCGCCCTCCAGCGTGGCCAGATAGTAGGTGCCGCACTTTTTGAGAAATTCATAGACTTCCTGCATACAAAAAACCTCCTACTGCGCAAAATACGTGGCCGGGGCGGTACGTCCCGGGAACTTACGGGGAGACCGGCGCCTGGGCCTGGATGTGCTTGCGGATGCGCTCCATAATCAGCTCCTGGGCCACCAGGTTTTTGCCGCCCTCGGGCACGACCAGGTTGGCGTTTTTCTTGCTGGGCTCCACGAACTGCTCGTGCATGGGTTTGACGGTGGCCAGGTACTGGGAGATCACCGACTCGATGGTACGGCCCCGCTTTTCCACATCGCGCTTGATGCGGCGGCACAGCCGCACGTCGGCGTCGGCGTCTACGAAGATGCGGATGTCCATCTGCTCACACAGGGCCTTATTTTCAAAGATCAAAATGCCCTCCACCACGATGACCCGGGTGGGCTCCACCAGCAGCACTTCGCGGCTGCGGTTGTGGACGGTGTAGTCGTAGACCGGGCAGTGGATGGGCCGGCCCTTCTTCAGGAGCTTGAGATGCTCGATCATCAGGTCGGTGTCGAAGGCGTCTGGGTGGTCGTAGTTGAGCGTGGTGCGCTCCTCGTAGGTGAGGTCGTCGTGGGCCTTGTAGTAGTTGTCGTGGCTCAGCACCGTCAGCGCGTCGCCAAACTGGGCCTGGAGCCCCTTGACCAGGGTGGTCTTGCCGCTGCCGGAGCCTCCGGCGATGCCGATGATGAGAATATCCTCCATGGTGGCTCTCCCCTCTTTTCTTTCCGTTAGTATACAGGATTTTCAGCCGGATGAAAAGAGCGCCGCGAAAGTTTGGGCATTTTTCCGGAAATGCGGGGCGGCTGCGGGGCCTCCCGCGAGCCTCAGAGGACGATGGGGCCCATGGCGGGGATGGAACGCCCGGCGGCGTCGGTGATGTTGCAGTAGGGGTCGGGGCCGTAGCCGTAGTAGAGCGCCAGGCCGTGCAGGGCGGCCTCCGGCACAGCCAGGTGGAGTACGGCGGTGTCCCCCTCCAGGGTGACCTTGAAGACCAGCTGCGGGAGATTGCCCGGCGTCGCGTCCAGCACTGAGAAGCCATGGGGCCTGCCCTCCGCAGTCAGGCGTCCGTGCAGGTTCCGATAGCGGATTTTCAGGCGGGCAAGGCCGGTCAGAGCGTCGGTCTCCAGCCAGTATGCCTCCAGCTGCGGCGGCGGCAGGCAGCCGCGCCGGTCCGTGCCGAAGACTAGGCAGTACATGGCCTCCGCTGCTTCGCGGCCCAGAGCGGCCTGGCTGGGGCTGTCCAGATGGATGGCGTCGTCCAGCTCTTTGGTAATGGCGCTGACGGTTAAAAGACGCTCGATTTCCTCGTCCATGCGCCGCTGCCGCTCCTGGATGATGTCCCACCAGCGGCGGTAGTCGGCGTTGGGACGGGAGACGGTGCGCCCGATCTGCACCTGGACGATGGGGAGGTGCTCGCCCATGTCCCGCCGGCAGGCGGCTACAAACTGCTTCATGTTCTCTGTGTAGGCTTCGCAGAGCTGGTCTTCTGCGTCGGAGCAGCCCTGATACCAAAACATTCCCCGTACGTGGCTGCCGTTTTCCTCCACGCGCCGGACCATGGCGGCATACAGGCTGCGGTCCGGCCCCTGGGGCAGGGCATCGGGATCCCAGTGATAGGCCAGATTGGTGGCGCCGTGGGCGCAGCAGATCAGCCCCTGGGGCACGCCGGTGTATGCCTGCATAGTGAGGCCGAAGGAAAGACCGGGCCCGACGCTGATCGCCACGGGTTTGTGGCAGCCGCCCAGCAGGCCGTGGATTTTAAAATGCGCGTCGCCCAGGTCGTGCAGCGCTTCTTTGGCGGGAGCCCACTCGTTGGACAGATAGAGGGCTCGGACGTCCTCCCGAGGCGTAAAATGATAATCCTCCGCCGTCATATGGCCCAGGCCCTCCATGTTGGACTGCCCGGCCAAAATCCAGACGTCGCCCACATAGACCGATTCAAAGACCGAATCGCCCAGCGTGACGGTGTAAGGCCCGCCGGTTGGAATTCCCCGGAGCCGGTAGGCGCCTTCAGCCGCCGGCTCGATGGAAGCGTTGCCCTCCGCAGCGCCGCGATACACGGCGAACGGCGGCAGGGCAGCTGCCTGAATCGTGATGTCGCAGACGTTTTCGGGGCCCCGCTGCATGACCATACCAGACTTGATTCCGATCATTGCTTTTCCTCCTAAAATGATTTTTGTTGATTTCGATGGAAACAAGAAACATATTTTGTGCATTAAGCACAAAATATGTTATATCTTGACAAAGAAAGTAGTTAAAAATATAATGGTCTATAAGATTGCGTGGGAAACTGGAAAGCGCCTGGGTGCTGTCGTCGGCCTGCCGGCGCGAATTGAGAAAACCATAGAGGGGAGGGAAGCGCGCGTATCTCAACTGAAAGAGTCTTAGCATACAGAACTATCAATAATGAAAGTGGTGCGTTTAGTGGCTGTTATCAAGGACGTTGCGGGACGAGCCGGTCTATCCGTATCGGTGGTATCCAAATACTTAAAAGCTCCCAGCAGTGTGCGAAGCGATACCAGAGAGAAAATTGAACGGGCAATTAAAGAACTGAACTATGTGCCAAGCACACAGGCGCGTGCGCTGCGCACTGGGAAGACGGGGCTGATTTCCATCATCAGCCCCAATATAACAAACCCGTTTTTTGCGGAACTCTTCAGCGCGATTCAAAGCAAGGCCCTCCAACTGGGCTATACCGCTATTTTGCAGACGATCCCCACAGTGCAGAAAACGGATAATTCCGTTGTATCCCACCCCTTTGCGGTGTCATCCAGCAGCAGGGTGGACGGCATGATCATCTGTTTCCCGGATGAAGAGGAAATCGTATCCTTCCTGCGGCAGCAGTGGAAATGCCTGCCGATGGTGCTGCTGTCGTGGAATGCCGCCAAGGAGGCCGACGCGAACATCATTGTGGACGTGGCCAAGGGGACGTATGAAACGACCAGATACCTGCTGGGGCAGGGGCATCGGAGCATCGGCTATGTGGGCGCGCCGGAGAACAGTGCCACATCGCAGGAAAAGCAGAAGGGCTATATCCGCGCCTTGCTGGAAGGCGGCATGGCTGTGCGGCCGGAGATGATTTTCCATGGCCCCTACTGCCCGGAGACGGGCTACCAGGCGGCGGAGACATTCTGGCGCGGGGCAGAGCGCCCGACGGCGATCATTACAGAGGCGGATATCTTTGCGGTGGGGTGCATCAAATACTGCCATAAAAAGAACATCGATGTGCCGGGCGAGATGGCCGTGGTGGGATTTGACGATATTCCCATGGCGGCTCTGTATCATCCCTCCATCACCACGGTGCGGCTGCCCATTGGAAAGTTGGGCGACTGTGCCGTGGAAACGCTGCGGCGGATGCTGGATGCAAAGGATCAGGCGCGGCAGCCGGCGGTTCATTTTGACACCGAGCTGATCGAGCGGAAGTCCACCAATCCGGCGTATGTGGAAGAAATCTGAAACGTCCTCTATCATAGCGGCGCGGCATGGGATGGGGCAATCAAAAGCCGGACCCAGCAATAGGACCGTGCCGCAGCGGTACTTTTGAGGAAGCGCTGCCAAGCAGGGCGATGTTCGCTTGGATTATGGATCGATACACAGTATAGACCACGGCGCGCTGCCCTGTCAATATATGCCGCAGGCACATTTTGCAGGATTAAGCAACTTGGACAAAAAAGAAAAAAAGTTTTGTGAATGTTGTGCGTTGATTTATGTATCGATACACATTAAAATGAAATCAGAATTTTGAATAAAGAACGATATTCGCTGGGGAGAATGTTTGTGCGGATGGCACAGTCCGGCAGCTTGCCCGGCAGCCTTCAAAATTTTGCTTTCTTTTTTCGGCGCCTATGCTGGGCAGCTGCGGATGGGGGGGATGGCACACGACAGCGGAGAATGCGCATGCCGCGCCGCAAAGAGAGGCCTTTCAGAACGAAAAATCGCCCCGGTGCGGGGCGCCGGACCGTATGGACAGGACGCCGAGTCCTGGAACGGCGGCAATGAACCAGCCTGCAGCGTGCAGCGGGGATATGAAAAAGACGGCGGGATTGCTTCCGCCGAATTCAGCGAGAGGAAAGGAGATCTATCATGAACACATGGAAACTACGTATTTTGGCTTTGGTTCTGGCGATGACCTGCCTGCTTGGGCTTTCTGCCTGCGCCGCGTCGGACGAGGGGACCACGGCTTCGCCGGACGGGCAGACCAGCTCCGACGATGCCTCCGCGACGCAGTCCGGAACGGACGCTGAGGAGGCGCCCGATCCTTTTGGAAAGTATGAGGAGCCCATCACCATCAACGTCGTGCGCATTTTGGACTCCACGACCAAGTTCGACGAAAACTATCCCGAGACAAAATCTCTGGAAGACAACATTTGGTCCCATGCTTATGAGGACATGCTGGGCATCAAGCTCAACTATCTCTGGACGCCTTCGGGGACGGAGTATCCCACCAAGTGGAACATGGCCATGATATCCGGCGATCTGCCCGATATGGGCGTCGTGGATGCGGCGACCTACCTGAAGCTGGTGGAGGGCGGCCTGGTGGAGGATATGACGGATTACTTCGACCAGTATGCTTCGGATTATTACAAGGCCCAGGTGGAGGCGGAAAACGGCATTTCTGTCGACTATATGACCTTTGACGGCCGGATGCTGGGTCTGCCCATCACCGGCGCCACCCCCGACAGCGCCAACTTCCTCTTTGTCCGCCAGGACTGGCTGGACGCGGTGGGCATGGAAGCGCCGACGACCATCGACGAACTGATGGAAGTGGCCCAGGCCTTTAAGGACGCGCAGCTGGGAGGCCCTGACACCTATGGCATCTGCATGGGACCCTATGAGTTCTCCGGCGACTGCGACTGGGAGGGCTTCCTGAACGGCTACGGCGCCTATTACAACCTCTGGCTCGAGGGCGAGGACGGGAAGCTTGCCTATTCCAACACCCTGCCGGAAATGCGTGAGGCAATTCTGGGTATGAAGGAACTCTATGACAGAGGACTCATCAGCCAGGAATTCGCGATCAACGGAAGCATCACGGAGGATCTGGTGGCCGGCAAAGTCGGCATTTGCTACGGCACATACTGGGCGCCGATCATGTCCATCCAGAACCAGATGAACAGCGACCCCGATTCCAAGTGGATCGCGCTGGAGCTGCCCACGGTGGACGGCTCACCCGCCAAGACCCAGGCTTGGGGCAGCGGCGCGCCCAGCAGCTTCTTCTTTGTACGCAAGGGCTATGAGCACCCCGAGGCTGCTGTGAAGCTCATCAACCTCGGCTTCAAGCTGGATGTGGAAGATCCCATGACCTACAATTTCCATGAGGAGAGCCAGATCCAGGTCCACGCCTATCGCATTGCCGCCCCCTGGGAGCCCTGGCGCAATGTCAACAACAACATTCTGGTGTGGGATGCGCTGGAGAGCGGCGACACCTCCGCCCTCGCGGCCAACAACATGGACATGTATAATAACATCATCAAATATCGCGAAGGCACGCTGGAGCGGGAAAAGCAGGGCTATATGCTGGTCAATGAGACGGAAGGCTCGACCTATGCCATCATCAATAAAATGAAAAATGAGGACCGGATCGTGCTGGACCAGTACCGCACGCTGCCGACCCCGCAATTCTCCGAGCAGCTGACAGTGCTGATGAACGACCTCTACCAGGTCATGGTCCAGGTCATCACGGGCGACGATATTTCCGAATTTGACAAAGCGGTGGAGAAATGGTACGCGGACGGCGGCGAGGCGCTGACCCAGGAGGTCAACGAGTGGTATGCCGCTTCCAAGAGCTGAGAACTGCTGCGGCCCGTTCTGAACCGCTGCGACTTGCTAGGCACATCCGGCGTCCCTTCTTCCGGGAAGGGACGCCGGGAGATCTCTGAAATTGCGAGGAAATACTATGCTGAACAAAGGGAAATATGTTCGCTCGATGCATCTGATGATGCTGCTTCCGGTGATTTTCATTTTCATTTACAACTATCTTCCCATGCTTGGCGCTGTTATCGCATTCGAGCGTTTCAATCCTGCGTTGGGCTTCTTCAAATCTGAATTTGTAGGCTTTCAGAATTTCGCCACGCTGTTCCGTGACGAAACGTTCCTCCGGGTACTTTATAACACAATCTCCATATCGCTGGGGAAAATCATCTTCGGACTTGCGGTGCCGCTGGTGGTGTCGCTCCTTTTGAACGAAATACGCCTGCGCTTCGTCAAAAGAACCGTCCAGACGCTGATCTATCTGCCGTATTTTCTCTCCTGGGTCGTCATGGCGTCCATCACCATTCAGATCCTCTCGCCAAACCATGGCTTGGTGAACGAGTTCCTGGGGCTGTTTAGTGTGGAGCCGATTTTTTTCCTGGGCGATGAGAACCTGTTCCCGGGCGTTATCGTTGCGACGGATGTCTGGAAACAGTTTGGCTGGAATACGATCATTTTCCTCTCCGCCTTCGCCGGGATTGACCCGGGCCTTTATGAAGCCGCCGCCGTGGACGGAGCCGGGCGCTGGCAGCAGCTGCTGCATGTCACCCTGCCGGGAATTTTCTCCACGATTATCCTGGTGCTGACGCTGAACATGGCCAATATTCTGAACGCGGGCTTCGACCAGGTGCAAAACCTGATCAGTCCCATGACCTTGGATACCGGCGACATCCTGGATACCTTTGTCTATCGCTACGGTATGCAGAACGCGCAGTTTGGGCTTGCCACAGCGGCGGGACTCTTTAAGTCCACGGTGTCTTGCCTGCTGCTCATGCTGTCGTATAAGTTGGCGGACAAGCTGACAGGCTTTAAAGTCATCTGATGCCTGCCGGGCGCACAGCCGAAGGGACAGGACGGGCGCTTCGCCCGGCCTGTCGGCGGCTTCCATGCTGGTCTGCCGCCCTTGGAGAGGGGCGTAAATCACTACTACGCGGTTGGTGAGGATTGATCCCATGCAGAAAAAATATAACCAGTCACGCGCGGGCGTGATATTCGACGTCTTCAACTACATCTTTTTGATTCTTTTGGCGGTTGTTTGCGTGCTGCCGATGGTGCATCTGTTCGCCATTTCGCTCAGCTCCAAAACGGCTATCACCGCCGGCGCGGTGGGCATCTTCCCGGTGGATGCCAGCCTGGAGGCCTATGCGAACCTTCTGAAGGAGAGCGAATTCTTCCGGGCAGGGCTGATTTCCGTCGAGCGGACGGTTTTGGGCGTTGCCATCAATATGCTGCTGACCATTCTGGCGGCTTATCCGCTGTCGAAATCCACGGCCACCTTTCGGGCGCGCCAGAAATATGTGTGGTTTTTCCTGATTTCGATGCTGTTTACCGGCGGCATGATCCCGACGTATCTGATCGTCCGATATACCGGACTGATCGACACCATTTGGTCGCTGATTTTGCCGACGGCTGTGCCGGTCTTCTCGGTGATCCTGCTGCAAAACTATTTCAAGGGCCTCCCCGGGGAGTTGAGCGAATCGGCGCAGATCGACGGCGCGAGCCACTGGCGCATTCTCTTCCAGCTGTATCTGCCGCTTTCCAAGCCGGTTTTGGCCGTCCTGGTTTTGTTCTCGGCGTTCAACCATTGGAACTCCTGGGTGGATGGTATGCTGTATATCAACGACACAACCAAATACCCATTGCAGACCTACCTCCAGACCATTGTGGTGGATGTGGATCCCACGCGCATCAACAGCCTGCGAGACATCGGGGAACTCTGCCAGGAGAACAGCAACGCGGCCCAGGTATTCCTTTCGATCATCCCTATTTTGCTGATTTATCCCTTCCTGCAAAAGCACTTTGCCAACGGCATCGTGCTGGGCGCGGTAAAGGGCTAGGCGGTGCGGAATTTACGCCATCGCCCATGAACAGGAGGATTCCCATGTTTGAGAAGTTCCTAGTACACGTTGTGCCCCACACCCATTGGGACAGGGAGTGGTACTTCACCTTTGAGGAGTTCCGCTACCGGCTGGTAAAGATGATGGACCGGCTGCTGGACCTGATGGAGCGCGGAGAAATCCAGTATTTCACTGCCGACGGCCACACATTATTGATCGACGACTATCTGGAGATCCGCCCGGAGCGCGAGGCGGAGGTCCGGGAGATGCTCGCGGCGGGCCGGCTGCTGCTGGGCCCCTGGTACACCCAGCCCAATGTCTATATGTCCGACGCGGAGGCGCAGGTCCGCAATCTGCTCCGGGGCCGGAAAGAAATGAAAAAGTACGGCGATACCATGGCCATGGCCCCCATCAATTATCTGCCGGATATGTTCGGCTACCATGCCCAGCTGCCGCAGATGATGCAGGGCTTTGGAATGACGCATCTGGTGGGCGCCAGAGGAATGCCCTTGGGCAGCCCCAATTACTTCCGCTGGAAGGGCGCCGACGGCAGCGAGGTCAAGGTCTGCTCCCTGCTCAACTCCTATAACAACGGCAACGGCCTCTCGGACCGGGAGGAGCCGCAGGTGTTTAAAGTCTTCGGCGAGCCGATCGTCATGCCGTCGCTGCCGGATCAGCTGAAGCTGATTTTGGATGACCGGAGCGAGACGGCCCGGGCCAACGCGCCGCAGCTCCTTCTGATGAACGGCGTGGATCATATGTGGGCCAACCCCACCATGGAGCGGACGCTCCGCAAGATCGAAGCCCTGCGGCCCTCGCTGAAGACGGTGCAAAGCACGATACCGCGGTACATCGCCGCCGTGGAGGAAACCCTGGCGGAGCCGCTGAAGCTCTATGAAGGGGAGCACCGCGACCCGCGGCAGGTCTTGATTTTGCCCGGATCCCAGTCCATGCGCATGGACATCAAGAAGTATAACCGCCGCATGGAAGATCTTCTGGAGCGCCGGGTGGAGCCTATGATGGCCCGGATGATGTGCCTGGGAGAGAAGGATCTGCCGGTGGCGATGCTGGAGAAGGCCTGGGAATACCTGCTGATGAACCAGGCGCACGACAGCCTCTGCTGCGCCAACTCGGAGCCCAGCTACCGGGAGATCTACACCCGCTTTGAAAAGGCCAACGACATCGCCCGGGAGATCCACACGGAGCTGGAGCAGCGCCTGTTCCGGCGGCTGCGCCCGGAGCCCGGCGAATCGGTGATGATCTACAATCCCACGCCCGAACAGCGCGGCGGCGTTCTGTCCATGGACATCATTGCGCCGCACGACGCGCTGTACACCCAGCCGCACCTGCTGTGCGGCGGGCGGGAAATCCCCGTCTATGTCCAGTCGGTCCGGGAGGACGCGCTGCTCAGGTATGTGCCCTTCTCCGGCCTGGTGGGGCAGCTGCCGGTCCGCATCTTCCGCGTCACCGCGCAGGTGGACGAGGTGCCGCCTACCGGCTATCAGCTTCTGGAGGTGCGCATGGACGCGCCGCATCCGCGCCCGGTGGAGGGGATCTGCGTGGCCCAGCGGGTGTTGGAGAATGAATACCTCCGGGTGTCGGTCAACGACGACGCGACGCTGGACGTCACCGTCAAGGAGACGGGCAGGCGGTACCGGCAGGTGCATCAATTCCTGGATGAGGGAGAGGCAGGCTGCGGATTTATGCACATCCCGCCCCTCCAGGATCCCATGTATGTCAGCACAGGCTGCCGGATGAGCCTGAGCATCCGGGAGAACAACCCCTTGCAGGGCGTCATCCGTATCCGGCAGACCATGCGTGTGCCTGAAGATATTCAGAGCGACGGCAACGCCAGAAGCGCGCGCTATACGGACCTGACCATCGAGACCGATGTGATCCTGCGCAAGGGAAGCCGCTTCGTGGAATTTGAGACCTGCCTGGACAACACCGCCAAGAGCCACCGGCTGCGGGTCGCCTTCCCCACGGACATCCAGAGCGACGAGAGCTATTCCGGCCTGCCCTTCGACGTGATCCGGCGGCCCATCCAGCCGGAAAATGTAAACTACGTGGCCCCGGGGACGTATGAAGCCTACTATGGCTATCACCCCATGCATGATTTCTGCGGCATCAGCGACGGAGAATCCGGCGCGGCGGTGGCCGGCGATGGGATCCTGGAGTTTGAGGTTTTGCCCATGCGGCGGACGCTCTGCATGACGCTGCTGCGGGCGACGGAGCATCTCCATGTGGGCGTCCTCTACCGCGGCAGCAAGTTCAATCTGCCCGCGGCCCAGCTGCAGGGCAAGCAGCGCTATCGCTATGCCTTCATCCCCCACCAGGGCGATTACCCCAACGCCCTCGCCCAGGTGGAATACTTCCGCCATCCGCTCTACAGCGTGCAGAAGGATTTCCTGGAAGAGGAATCTATGCCGGACTATGTGCCGCCGGCCCGGGATCTGGACTGGACGGGCGGCTTTGTCCAGGTGACGGGCGGCTGCCGGACCACGGCCATCAAGCCCGCGGAGGATGGAAACGGGATCGTGCTCCGGGTATTCAACCCCTGCCTGGAGGAATGCCCGGTGCAGGTGGAGGTGCCGCAGCCCCTGGCGCTGACCGCCGCATGGCTGACCCGCATGGATGAGACGGATTTGGAACAGCTGGCCGTGGAAGATAACGGCGTCACGCTGGCGGCTGCGCCCAAGAAAATCGTCACACTGCGGCTGCACGTGACCCAGAACCCAAAATACCCGGAGGCGGAAGCGCCGGAAACAACAGAAAGAAGAGATACGCCATGAAAAGATCGGAATTGAACAAAATCCTGCAGGAAAATGTCGACTTCATCGCCGGCATGAACTTCAAACTTCCGCCCTTTGCCTTTTGGACCGCAGAGGACTGGAAGAATAAGGACGACAGATACTGCGAGATCAAAGACAATATGCTGGGCTGGGACATCACGGATTTCGGGTATGGGGATTTCCACAAAATCGGCCTTTTGATGTTCACCATCCGCAACGGCTCCCTGGTGGATGCGCGCTATCCCAAGCCCTATGCGGAGAAGCTGCTGATCACGGAAGAAAACCAAGTGACGCCCTACCACTACCACTATCAGAAGATGGAGGACATCATCAACCGCGGCGGCGGCAACTTGCTGGTGAAGCTCTATAACCGCACGGAGGACGACGGCCTGGACCAGGAGAGTCCTGTGACGGTTTATGTGGACGGCTTCCGCAATGAGGTTCCCGCCGGTACGGTGATCCGCCTCCAGCCCGGCGAAAGCATCACCCTCTACCCCGGCGTCTATCACAGCTTCTGGGGTGAAGAGGGCTGCGGAAAGATCTTGGTGGGAGAAGTCTCCAAGGTCAATGACGACCGCACGGATAACCACTTCCTGGAGAAGACGGGCCGCTTCCCTGAGATCGAAGAAGATGAGGCGCCGCTGTATCTGCTCTATCAGGACTACGCCGAGATGGGCACGAAGGCCTGATCGCGGCTGACGATCCCGAGAGAAACTTGAAAAGCCACATACACGGCCCCTCCAGAGCAACTGCCTGGAGGGGCCGTGTATCAAAAACCGCCCGGCCTTCTTGGCCGGGCGGTTGCTGTTTATGATGCCGGGACGATGATCTGTACGGCGCGGTTGTGGTTGACGATCTCCACGTCGGTGTGGGCGCCGCCGAACTCGCCGTCCACGGTCCACTTGACCTCCCCGGGGAACTGGAAGCGGATTTTTGCCACCTGGAACCGGTGGAAGAAGGCCGGGTCGAATTCCCGCCGCAGCAGCAGTGTGCCCAGGGCGTTGAGGTCTGCCGGCGAGGTGATGTTCTTGGCCAGCAGCACTTCAAAGAGGCCGTCGTCCAGCTTGACGCCCATGTCCTGCCGCGCCCGGAAACCGCCCACGCTGGTGGTGGAGCAGACCAGACCCAGCAGCACGTCGTCCTCAATGGTCTCGGTATCCGTCTCCACGCGCACGTGGATGGGCCGAATTTCGCCCAGGCTCTTGACGCCGTTCAAGAGGTAGGCCAGGCGGCCGAAGATCCGCTTGTCCTGCTGGGGCGTCTGGTAAGAGACGTCGGTGAAGGCGCCGAAGCCGGCCACATAGGTGAACCAGCGGTCCTGGCCCAGACTGCCGATGTCGATGGCGTAGGGCGTGCCGCCGATCACCGTGCGGGCCGCCTCCACCGGGTCGCGGCTCAGGCCCAGCGTGGCGGCCACGTCGTTGACGGTGCCGGCGGGCAGGTAGCCCAGGGGCGGCTTGTGTTCCAGCTGCATCAGCCCGGAGACGGTCTCGTTGAGGGTGCCGTCCCCGCCGGCGCAGACCACCAGATCGTAGTGTTCCGCCTCCTGGATCAGAAAGGACGTCAGGTCGCCGGCGCCCAAGGTGGTATGCACGGTGACGTCATAGCCCGCCGCCGTGAACACCGAGAGAACCTCCATCAGGCGGTTGCGCAGCTCCAGCTGCCCCGCCTTGGGATTGACAAAAAAGAGCATTTTGCGGTTCATGGCGCACCCCCTGGCGTGGCGGACTATTCGGCGTCGGCGGCGTCGGTCTCAGCCGCCGTGTCGGTGGTGCTGTCTGCCTCGCCGTTGCCGCCGGTCTCACTCGCGCCGGCGGTCTCGCCGGATTCCGTGACTTCGGCGGTGCCGGCGGTTCCCTCGGTCTCGGCGGTGGGTACCGTGGGGGTGTTGCGGTCCAGAATGGCGCACAGGCCTTCGTCAGAGGTCATGGCGTAGCTTTCGGTGAGGGTGGTCAGCTGCTCGCTGAAGGCCTCGTTGCGGAGCATACTCTCCACGGCCATCTTCCAGTAGACGTAGTCGCCCTCGCCGGAGAAGTACATGATGTGGTAGCCGTAGTCGGTCTTGACGATGCCGCTGTCGCTGACGGCGCGGCCCTGCGCAAAGCACCAGTCGTTGAAGGGCTGGACCATCTGGCCGGGGTAGACGTCCTCATAGAGGCCGCCGGTACTCTGGGAGCCGGGGTCCTGGGTGTACTCGGTGGCCAGTGCTGCGAAGCTCTCCTCCGTGGCCTCGCCGGCCTTCCACTCGTCGTAGATCCGCTGAGCTTCCGCTTCAGCCTCGGCCCAGCTCTCCTCGCTCTCGGTGTCCTCGGGCTGGATCAGGATGTGCCGGACGTTGACCACGTTTTGATCCAGCTTCTCCAGGCCGTAGTTCTCCTGGAGCGTCTGGGCGTTTTCATCATAGTAATCGGAGATTTCCTGCTCCGTAAAGCTCCAGGCGTTGGAAAGGCTGTTGGCGTAGCCGCTGGCGATCTGGTTGATCTCCGCAAAGCGCAGGTAGGTCTCCAGGGAGGCGGCGGGCCCGAAGACGTCGTCCAGGTAGGCCTCGGCGTCGGCCAGGCCGTACTGCTGGGCGATGGAGTTGAGGTCGTCGGCCAGCGCGTCCAGGGCAGCCTGGGCCGTCTCGTCCAGCTGGTAGCCGTTGGCCATGGCCTCGTCATAGAGGGCGGCGGTCTGGTGGAAGGCTTCCAGCGAGGCGGTGATGAAGAACTGCTGCCAGGTGCCGTCGCCCATGGGGTTCAGCTGCTCGTCGAAGCCCTTGGTGGTGTCGATCATATACGAGAGGTACATCCCGTAGGACCCGAGGGAGTTATAGAAGGCGTAATACTGCTGCTGATAGTAGTACAGCAGCTCCCGGTTGGTCAGCTCCAGGCTGCCGCAGGTAGCCACTACCTGGTCCATCAGCGCTTCCACCTGGGCGTCGTCCAGGGTGACGGTCTCGCTGTCCTGGTTGAGGTAGGAGTAGGTGACGGTGCCGTCTTCCTGGGGGGCGAAGTTCACCGAATAGGAGCGGTAGCCGTAGGCGTTGTTGTGGAGCGCCGGGTTGGCGGCAGCCTCTTCGTCGGTGACGGGAGTCTGGGTGGGGGCGGTGTCGCCGGTTTCACCCTGGCTGTCCATGGATTCGGTGGGGGCGCTGCTCTCGGCGCGGCTGCGGTCGTAGGCGCTCTTGCCCACCACCAGGGCCACGGCCAGCGCCGCCGTCAGGAAAAGGCCCACCAGCAGGCCCACGGGCGCTTTCTTTTTGCTGCTGGGCGCAGCGGTGACTTCCCGGGCATCGGCGGTGGCCTCCTCGGTGGTGGCCTCCTCAGCGGGGGAATCCTGGGCGACGGGGGCGTCCGTCACGTCTGCCGCGGCGGGCGCGTCGGCGGGAGCTTCCTCCGGCTCCCAGGGCTTGCCGCAGGAGGGACAGCTCTGGGCGTCGTCCTCCATGGCGGTGTGGCAGTATTTGCAGAACTTCATGGGTTGTGACACTCTCTTTCTTGTGATTTGCAGTGTTCAGCCGGCGCTCTGGGTTTCGTAGAGCCCCTCCGGCGCGGTGATACGGATTTTGTCGTAGTTGACGTAGAAGGTATAGGCGTTGACGATGGTGAGATATTGGTTCTGGTACGTCTCGTGGCGCAGGTCGTCCTCAGCCAGGCGCTGCCAGTAGGTCCGCTGGCCGGCGGAGACGAAGTAGCAGATGGCGGCGCTGCCGTCTTCCTCGGTGACGACGGCGTGGTCGCCGCTCTGGCGGCTTTCGTCGTAGAACCAGGCTTCCGCCGCCTCGCCGATGGAATCGGGCGTGACCTCCTCCAGCTCGCCGGTCTGGCCCAGGTTGGCCGCGCCTAAGTTGTTGAGCAGGTCGTGGGTGGCGCCGCCCTCCAGAAAGTCATCGTAGACGGCCTGGGCCTCGCCCCAGGAGTCAAAGGGGAGATAGACCCCGTGGGGCATGGGCCCGTCCGCCCGGGTGACGCCGTAGTTCTCCAGATATTCTCCGGCGTGGGCTTCATAGTATTCGCGGATCTCCGCTTCGGTGGGGGCGATGGCCTCGAAGAGGCTGTCGGCGTATTCCGCGGCCAGGTGGGCGCAGCGGAGATAATCCGTGAAGCTCTCTTCCGTGGCGCCGGGGCCATAGGAGGCGGCCAGATAGGCCTCCAGGTCGGCGTAGCCGTTTTCCTCGGCGGCGGTGCGGAAGGATTCCAGAACCTCCGCCAAATCGGCCTCGCCCTGGGCGGAGAGGGTGAAGCCCTCCTCCTGGGCGCGGAATACCATGGCCATGGTCTCCCGCACGGTGGAAAGCGCCTCGTCCAGCAGGTAGTCCTGCCAGGTCTGCTCGTCGCTGTAGGCCTGCTGGTCCAACGGGACGGTCAGGTCTACGACGCCGTCCAGATACTCGCCGTAGGCGCCGGCAAAGTAAAAGTATTCGCTCCAGTAGTAGTACGCCAGCTGGGTGTTGCTCAGGCGGAAGTCGCCGCAGACCATGACGTCGTCCTCCATGCCTTGGCGGGAGGCGGCGTAGATGCCCAGCCCCGCCAGCACCAGGAGCGCGGCGATCAGCACCGCCGAAGCAAGGCGCAGGGAGCGCACGGTGTGCTGCTGCAAGGGGACCCTCCTTTCCAATCAGTCAGACTAGTCTAGCACAGCGGAGGGTGGGTTTCAATCGAAACACCTTGAACAATTTGTGAATTTCCCTGGGTTTGGCCCCTCAGGACTTGTGGTACAGCCGCTGGCTTTCATAGACCGGCTCGTACGTCACCTGGGCGCCCAGCTTTTTGAACACCGTTTCGTCCACCGGCGAGAGGATGACGGTGGAGTGGACCTGGGCGTCCCGCAGGCGGCTGAGGGCCTCCATGGCCAGCTCGGCGGTGGGGTTGGTCACGGCGCACATGGACAGGGCGATGAGCATCTCGTCGGTGTGGAGCCGGGGATTGCGATTGCCCAGATGCTCCACCTTCAGGTGCTGGATCGGGGCCAGGACCGTGGGGGAGATCAGGTCCACCTGATCGGCGATGCCGGCCAGGTGCTTCAGGGCATTGAGCATGGCCGCGCAGGAGGCGCCCATCAGGGCCGAGGTCTTGCCGGTGATGACGGTGCCGTCGGACAGCTCGATGGCCATGGCCGGTTCGCCGGTACGCTGGGCCACAGCCCGGGCAGCGGGCACCGCGGGGCGCATCTCCGGCTCCAGTCCCAGCGACTGCATCAGCACTTCCATCTTGTGCAGCTGCGCCGGGGCGGCCACGCCCCGCTTGACGGCGCAGGCCGTGGAGAAGTAGCGGCGGATGATCTCCTGGCGGGAGGCCTCACGGCAGATCTCGTCGTCCACGATGGCGTAGCCCGCCATGTTGACGCCCATGTCCGTGGGGCTCTTGTAGGGGCAGTGGCCGTAGATCTTGCGGAACATGGCCTCCAGCACCGGGAAGATCTCGATGTCGCGGTTGTAGTTGACGGTGGTCTCGCCGTAGGCCTCCAGATGGAACGGGTCGATCATGTTGACGTCGTCCAGGTCCACGGTGGCGGCCTCGTAGGCCAGGTTGACCGGGTGCTTCAGAGGCAGGTTCCACACCGGGAAGGTCTCGTACTTGGCGTAGCCGGCCCGGATGCCCCGGCAATGCTCCTGGTAGAGCTGGCTCAGGCAGGTGGCCATCTTCCCCGAGCCGGGGCCGGGCGCCGTGATGACCACGATGGGCCGGGTGGTTTCGATATAGTCGTTTTTACCGAAGCCCTCGTCGGAGACGATCAGCGGGATGTTGGAGGGGTAGTCGTCGATGGGGTAGTGGCGGTAGACCCGGATGCCCATGGCCTCCAGCTTGTGCTGGAACACCTCGGCGTTGTGCTGGCCGCGGAAGCGCGTCATCACCACGCTGCCTACGTACAGGCCGAATTCCCGGAAGGCGTCGATGAGCCGCATGACGTCCATGTCGTAGGTGATGCCCAGGTCGCCCCGGCGCTTGCTTTTCTCAATGTCGTCGGCGGAGATGGCCACCACCAGCTCGGCCTGGTCCCGCAGCTTTAAGAGCATCCGCATTTTGCTGTCGGGCTGGAAGCCGGGCAGCACCCGGGAGGCATGGTAGTCGTCGAAGAGCTTGCCGCCGAATTCCAGATAGAGCTTGCCGCCGAACTGCTCCACGCGGCTGAGAATCCGCTCAGTCTGGAGCGTCAGGTATTTGTCGTTGTCAAATCCAATTTGCTGCACAGTCATCGCCTCATTCCACAATATTATACCATTCTAAACTATAGCCACTTTTTCCCGAAATTGCAACTGTGGCTTTTTCCAAAGCGGATCGGGCAAAAAAGAGGCGGCGCAGTGCGCCGCCGTATCCGCCTCAGGCGGGGTAGGACCAGTGGACAGGCTGTCCTTCTGCCTCGCTCAGACGTAGCCGTAGAGGCCCCGGACCGAGACCTCGCCGGAGCGGACGGTCTCCCGACGGCCATCCGCCAGCGTGACCACCAGGCCGCCCTCGTCGTCGATGTCCTCGGCGTGGGCCAGGCGGATCTGGTCGCCCTGGAGAATTTGCACATCCTGCCCCAGTGTGAGGCAGTGGGCCCGATAGCCCGCCAGCCACGGACCGGGATTGGTGAGCATTTCCGAAGCGGCCAGGTGGTACTGGCGGATCATCTCTGCCGCCAGGGCGCAGCGGTCCACCGGTCTGCCCAGAGCCTGCTCCAGGGAAATGGCCATATCCCGGATCTCCGGCGGGAAGTCCGCCGGCTGCTGGCCGCAGTTGACGCCGGTGCCGGGGATGACGTAGCCGGTGAGGCCGGTCTCCGCCTCCAGGGAAAGCTCTGTGAGGATGCCGCAGAGCTTGCGCTTCTCCAGCACCAGATCGTTGGTCCACTTGATCCCCACATCCAGCCCGGTCTCCGCCGCCAGAGCCCGGCGGGTGGCCTCGGCGATCACTGTGGTGAGGTGCAGCAGCTTCTCCGGCGGCACGTCGTACCGCAGCACCACCGAGCAATAGATCCCCATGCCCTTGGGCGAGGAGAAGCTCCTGCCCCGGCGGCCTCGGCCCCCGCTCTGGTGGTCCGACAGAATCACCGTGCCGTGGGGCGCCCCCTGGGCCGCCACGGCTTTGGCAAAATTGTTGGTGGAATCCACCGTTTCCAGCACCTGGACCAGCCCCTGCCAGGGGTGGCCCTCCAGCAGCTGTACCACCCCCGCCTGGGTCAGTCGGTTGGGCCGCCCCGTGAGGCAATAGCCCCGGTTGGTGGCCGATTCAATGGTGTAGCCCTCGGAGCGCAGCCGGTCAATGGCCTTCCATACGGCGGCCCGGCTCAGCCCCAGCTGCTCACTGATCTTCTGGCCGGAGACATACCCGCCCTGGGACAGCAGCTCCAAAACTGCATCTTTGGTCATGATATTTTCCCCCCTTGGGCAGCACCGCACAATGGTGTCTGCGGGCTTCGCCCAATCTTTTGACCCATCTGTGCAGTTATAAAAGAGGGAAATACATACAGTATTCCCGCTCTTTTATAACTTTCGTATGAGCCAAAATCTTTGGCCGAATCCACTTGCCAAATTGTGCGGCTCTGCCCTTGCTTTTTTCTTACTGTTCCGGTATACTCTGTATTGTAAACTGCACGCTTCCAATAAGGTTTACAATACGACTGAGAGGTAACGACGATGTCCAAGACAAAATCCATGATCTTAGCGGCGCTGTTCGCCGCGCTGACGGCGGTGGGTGCGCTGATCCGCATCCCCACGCCCATCTCTTCCTTCACCCTGCAGGTGTTGTTTGTGGCCATGTCCGGCGTGCTGCTGGGGTGCAAATGGGGCTTTCTCTCCCAGGCGGCCTACATCCTCCTGGGGCTGGTGGGCCTGCCGATCTTTGTGAGCGGCGGCGGCCCCGGCGCCCTGCTGCAGCCCACCTTCGGCTTCCTGCTGGGCATGGCGGCCATGAGCGCCCTGGTGGGCTATATTGTGGAGCGGCGCGGCGCCAAATTCTTCACCATCTGCTGGGCCTGTCTGCTGGGCCTGGTGCCGCTGTACGCCATCGGCCTTCCGTATATGCACCTCGTCCTCACGGTGTATCTCCAGCGGAGCCAGACCGTCTGGGCGACGCTCTGGGGCGGCATGGTGATCTTCCTGCCTTGGGACATTCTGAAGGTGGCAGCCACAGCGGCGCTCTGCGCCAAGCTCTATCCGGCGCTGCACCGGAGCGTGCATCCGTCCCCCTCATTGTAAACCCTGCATTTCGGATTGTCAACGAAACGCGGAAGGCATTGTCTTTTCCCCGGGGCTGTGGTACCATAGAAAAAAACACCCGGGAGGAACACGACAGATGCGAACGCTTTACGGCCTCTTCCCCCTGAGCGACCAGGTGCGCCAGGGCGATATGCGCAGCCTTTTGATCTCGCTCATCATCTATGTGCTGGCCGCCGCCATCACGGCCATGCTCCGGGTGGTGCTGGGCTGGATTCCCCTGGTGGGGGCGCTGCTGGGCGTGATTTCGGTGTTGCTGAACCTCTACTGCGTGGCAGGAGGCGTGCTGGCGGTGCTGCGATTCTGGCAGGAGCGTCAGAAGTAAAAAATTTTGCGTTTGCTAGTGAATGGCAGTACCTGCCGTGCTATAATAAATACTGGAACCACCGGCAGCGGGCCCGCTGCCGGTGGTGTTTTACAAGCGGCTGCCGAAAGGCGGCCGTTTTCGATTCTCGCTGCAGCAGAGCCAACACACGATCAGAAAGGAAGATGCCAACATGAGTGAAACCATGAACCTGGCCAGTAAGTACGCCAAGCGGGTGGACGAGCGCTTCAGCCGCGAATCCCAGGCGATGCTGGCACTCAACAACGACTACAACTTCACCGGCGTCCGGACCGTCAACGTCTACTCCATCCCCACCGTGGCGATGAGCGACTACAGCCGCTCCGGCGACCACCGCTATGGCACGCCCAACGACCTGACCCGCAACATCCAGACCCTCACCGTGGGCCGGGACCGGGCCTTCACCTTCATCATCGACCGGGGCGACAGAGCCCAGTCCCAGATGGTGATGGACGCCGGCAAGGCCCTGGCCCGGCAGCTGAAGGAGGTGTGGGTACCGGAGTTCGACGCCTATGTCTTCCGCAAACTGGCCGCCGAGGCCACGGCCCGGGGCAACTTCGGCTCCGAGGAAGCCACCAAGGACAACGCCTATGAGCTGTTCCTCCAGGCCATGGAGCAGCTGGGCAACCGCAATGTGCCGGACAAGGGGCGGGTGGCCTTCTGCTCCTACCGCTTCGCCAACCTGCTCAAGCAGGACCCCGCCTTCATGAAGTACGGCGACAGCTCCCAGGAGATGCTCATCAAGGGCGTCATCGGCGAGGTGGACGGCTGTAAGATCGTCAAGGTGCCCTCCGGGCGGCTGCCCAGCGGCTGCGCCTTCCTGCTGACCCACCCCATGGCCGCCACCGCGCCCCGGCAGCTGGAGGAGTACAAGACCCACAGCGATCCCCCCGGCATCAGCGGCTTCCTCGTCGAGGGCCGCGTGGTCTACGACTGCTTCGTCCTGGCGGAGAAGGCCGACGCCATCTACTACCACGGCAACCAGCCGGTGCTGCGGCAGCTGAACGTCACCGCCGCCCAGACCGGGGCGGGCAAAGTCACCGTGCTGCTGAACCCCGGCACGCCTGAGGACGGCTGCTCCTGGAGCTACAAGGTGGGTGATGCCGCCGAGACCGTCACCTACGACGGTACCGTCTCCGGCTTCACCGCTCTGCCTGCCTCCGGTACCGAAATCGCCACCGCCGGCAAGAAGTTCCTCACCGTGGTGGAGCTGAACAGCGAAAGCAAGGCCCGGGCCGTGGGCGTCGTGAAGCTGGCGTAATCCCGCGATCACCCTGCGGCAACAAATCAAAACCGCGGCGGGGCCAACCGGCCCCGCCGGGAAAGGAGGGAAGACCTTTGACCTACGGCGAAATGAAGGACTTTGTCCTGCAGCTCATCAACCAATACTCCGTGGCCGGCAGCCGCGTTCCCCTGACCTATAACGACCAGGCCGACCTGGTGGCCCGCATTCCGGCGCTGATGCGCGACGGCCTGATCTACGTCGTCACCACGGCCCGGCGGCTGCGGGCTGTGGCCGACCTCACCGACCCCCAGGAGCAGGGCGGACTGCTGATCTACGACCTGCCGGAGGACTGCTACCAGCTGGCCGGCGGCCTTTTGCGGCTGGAGGGCGGCCGGCTGCGCCGCTTCCAAAACTACCGGCTGCTGGGCGGGCGGCAGGTGGCCATCCCCCGGGAGGCACAGGGGCAGTACCAGGTGGAATACTTCCGCTACCCACAGCTGCCCCAGGCCACGCCCATGGACGACGACCGGCTGGACTGCCCGCCGGAGGCCCAGCCGGTGGTGGCCTACTACGTGGCGGCCCATCTGGTCATGGAGGACAACGCCTTCCTCTATGCCGGGCTCTACAACGAGTTCGAGCGGCGCCTCGCCCGACTGGAGGAGGGGCCCACAGCCGAGCTGGGCCTGGTGGAGGACGCCTACGACTGCTGTGACTGAGCCCAGAAAATCGCAAAAAAGGAGGGAAACCATTGGCCAGTTCCACCATGGCCGCCACCGCCGGCCTGCCCGATCCGCCGGAGGAGCGGTCCATCACCTTTGAAAACCTCTCCGGCGGCCTGAACCTCTGGGAGCTTCCCTACCGGATGGATGCCGACCAGAGCCCCGACATGGAGAACCTCTGGTGGCGGGACGGCCTCCTCAGCTGCCGGGACGGCCAGGCATACGTCTCGGAGCCTCTGGGGCAGGGCATCTGCTGCGCCGAGCGGCTCTACTGGGGCCACGCCATTTTGCACATCGGCGACGGCCTCTACGCCGCCCGGCCCGGCGCCGAAATGGTGCCGGAAAAGCTCTGCGGCGGCCTCCCCACCACCCGCGGCACCTTCATCCGCTACCGGGACGCCCTGCTCTACAAGACCCGCGGGGCCTTCAAAACCATCCGCTGGGATGGCGAGGGCGGCTTCACCGCCGAGGACGTGACACCCTACGTGCCGGTGACGTCCATCAACTGCGCCCCGGCCGACGGCGCCGGCGACCTCTACCAGCCGGAAAACCGCCTCAGTCCCCGGAAGACCCTCTGGTATACCGCCACCCGGGAACGCCGGGGCGTCTCCTTCGCCGGCAACGGCACCGCCGAGGAGTTCCACTTTGAAACCGAGGACGGCGAGCTGGTCTATCAGGTGGTGCAGGTCTACGTGGGGAGTACCCTGGTTCCGGAAACCGACTACGAGGTCTCCACGACGGACGGCTGCACCGTCACCCTCAAGGACGCGCCGGGCTTCAACGAGGCCGTCAGCGTGGTCTACGAGGTGGCGGTGCGGGTCTACCACCTGCCGGTGCAGGAGATCGACGCCGTCGTGTCCTGCACCGTGGACGGCGAGGACGTCACCAACTTTACCGCCGACCTCGAGGCCGGCACCATTACCTTTGCCGTGGCCCCGCCGATGCAGGACCCGCCGGTCAACAACACCGTGGTCATCACCTACGAAAAGGCCAACTCCGACGCCCAGAAGAGCATCATGGACTGCTGCTACGGCTGCGCCTACGGCGGTACCGGCGGCGCCGTGCTGGTTTTGGCCGGGTCCGAGGCCCAGCCCAACGCCTACTTCTGGAACGGCAGCCATGTGGCCATGGACCCGGGGTACTTCCCCATGGAGTACTACAACCTGGCTGGCGACAGCCTGGAGCCCGTCACCGGCTTCGGCCTCCAGGCGGGCTACCTGATGGTGTTCAAGACCCACGCCGTGGGCCGGTGCCTGCTGGGGACCGAGACCATCGGGGACCGGGCCTACCTGACCATGGACTACACCCCGGTCAACGCCGCCATCGGCTGCGACCTGCCCTTCACCATCCGGCTGGTGGAAAACAACCTGGTCTGGTGCAGCACCTACGGCGGCGTTTACCGCCTGGAGGACACCACCGCCGCCCTGGAAAACCAGGTGCGGTGCATCTCCGGCAACATCAATGGCTGTGCCGGGCGTCCCGGACTTCTCCAGGCCGTCCAGGAGGCCGAAACC
Organism: Candidatus Avoscillospira avicola; assembly: GCA_018712245.1. Taxonomy (GTDB): domain Bacteria; phylum Bacillota; class Clostridia; order Oscillospirales; family Oscillospiraceae; genus Avoscillospira; species Avoscillospira avicola. The sequence continues at coordinate 54,675 of DVHE01000058.1, forward strand.
GTCTCCGCCCTGGACGACGCCGAGCGCTACTGGATCGCCGCCGGCGGAAAGGTCTATCTCTGGGACTACCGCCTTTCCTCCGCCGGAAAGCCCAGCTGGTTCTACTTCACCCACATCGACGCCGTGGACTTCTTTCGGGGCGACACCCGGGACGACGGCGGCGAGGCCTTCACCGGCCCGCTGCGCATCTACCATCTGGACCCCCAGGGCCGCATCAGCCGCTTCGTGCGGAACTTCCGCGACTACGGCGGCGCCATCCCCAAGGTATTTGAGTTTCCCACCCAGGACTTCGGCGGCCATCTGCGGATGAAGCACATCCGGCGGGTGATCCTCTCCACCCGATCCGACACCGATACGGTGATCCGCATTCAGTACGAGACCGACTACGGCCTGCGGGAAGATCTCACCCCGGTGGAATGCTTCAGCTGGCACCTGGCGCCCCGCGATCTGGCCCGGCGAATGCTGGCCATCCGCCGCTTCGCCCACGTGGCCGTGCGCAAGCCGGGCTGCCGCCACGTCCGCCACTTCACCATGCGGCTTTCCAACAACGAGCCGGGGTGCGACATGTCCCTGGTGTCAGCCCAGATCGTCTTCACCAGCCAGCAGAGAAACCGATAGAGAAAGGAGCGAGACGATGCTTTTGACCATCACCGGCGCGGCGCTGCTGGCCCTGGGCTTTGCCCTGGGCTGGTTCCTGAAGCCCCGCGCCACCGTACCCGCCGCGCCGCCTCCGGAGGAGCAGGAGCGGGCGGCATTCCAGGAAGAGCGCGCCGCCTTCGCCCAGCTGATGGGCTACAACGCCCGGCGGGCCTACGGCGCGGAAGAGTAAGGAGGCGCTGCCATGGCTTTTCAATCCATGACCTTTACGAAATCCTGGGAAGATCCCGCGGATTTTCCCACCTACGAGCCGGACGAGGCCCAGGTACGGGCGGATTTGCAGTACCTGCACAATGAGATGCGCGACGCCTTCAACGGCCTGGTGGCCAGCCTCAACGCCACTTCCGCCGCGGCCAATCTGCCCATCTCCGTGCCGGGCCTCTCCGCCGGGACCATCCAGGCGGCCATCGAGGAAACGCTGGCGGAGGTCCAAAAGGCCGCCGCCGGACAGATTGTGGACGGCTCCATCACCCGGGAAAAGCTGGCCGCTTCGCTGCTGGCGCGCATTTACGGCGGACGCCTGATCGTCTCCTGGAACACGCCCGGCGCGGCCCAAACCCCCGACAGCGACTACCCGGTGGGCCAGCTGTGGCTCCGTCCGGCGCTGGACGTTGCGAACGAGGCCCAACCCAGCTGGAGCCTCTCCGGCTGCACAGCCCAGGAGACAGAGGGCGGCTGGCGCTTCAACGCAGACCGGACCATGTCCGCCGCCGGCGTCAGCCAGCGGCTGGAGGGCCTGGGCCCCGGCGGCAGCGCGGTGCTGCTCCATCTGGCGCTGACCGGGCAGGATTCTGCCCTCACCAGTCTGACGCTCTACTGCAACAGCGCGCCGGTCCAGCTGCCGGAAAGCAGCTGGCTGGAGACCACGCTGGACAGCAGCGGCAGTCTGGAATTGCAGCTCCAGGCCCAGTGGCCTTCCACCGAGGCGGCGGGCTACTTCCAGGTGGGCGATTTGACCATCGTGCCGGTGGGCGCGCTGGAGGCATCGCTGCCAGACTGCGCGCCGCCGGAGGACTGGGAAACGCTGCTCCAGAGCCACGTGCCCTTTACCGCCTTCCGCCTGCCCAGGGCGGTATTTTTACAGGTGGCGCCCGGGCAGTGGGAGACCGTGGACGAGGAGGTGCTGCCGGTCAGCCGGGGCGGCACGGGCCGCAAGGCCGTGGCGGCGGGGCAGCTCCTCTACGGCGCGGAAAACGGCATGGCGGCGCTGGACCCTCCGGAGGCGTCCGGCGCTGTGCTGGGCTTTTCCGAGGGGCGGCCCGTCTGGCAGAGCCTGCCCCAGCTGGGCGCCCTCCAAGCCGTTCAGGGCAGCTACACCGGCAATCAGGCAGAGCGCACCATTGACCTGGGCGCCACGCCGCGCCTGTTGGTGGTGCAGGGCACCTTTGAATCGCCCGCCCTGCTGCTCCAGGGCCAGAGCGTCGCCCAGACCCTCCGCTGCACCCAGGCCTCCGACGGCGCCTATCCCACCTACGGCGCCGGACTGACCCTCCAGGGGAGCCGGCTGACCATCTGGCTCAGCGCCTCCCAGGAGGCCGTGGCCTGCGGCGCGGCGGCCCGGGCCTGGAACCTGCCGGGCGTCCCGTACGCCTGGCTGGCCCTTTGCTGAGGCCGGCCATGGACGGGATTCTCGCCGCATTTTTCAGCGGCAGCGCGGCCTCGGCGTTGATTTCCGGCATCTTCGCCCTGGTGCAGGCCAGACTGCGCCGGGGCAAGCAGCACAGCGACACGGAGCAGGCCCTGGTGGACGGGATGAAGTTCATTCTGCTGGACGTCATTGCCCAGCGGGCCATGGGCTACATCCAGACCGGGGAGGTGGAGCTCCGGGACAAGCAGCTGCTGCGCAGGATGCATCAGGTATACCACACCGGCCTGGGCGGCAACGGCGATCTGGACGCGCTGATGGAGCAAGTGGACAAGCTCCCGGTACGACTGGAGCCCTGGGTCGGCGGAGAAAGGGGAGAGACATGAAACTCGAATTATTCGTCCGGGACCGGCGCGTGCGGAAAAAGGGCATCGAACCTCTGGTGGCGGACACCGCCCAGGTGGACACCTTCACCATCGATTTCGACGCGGAGTGGACCGGGATGGTCAAGGTGGTGGTGTTCCAGAACGGCGACAGCACCGCCCAGCTGCTCTACACCGGCGAGACGCAGATCCCGGCCAACGTCCTTGCGCCGGGGGAGTTGTACGTCGCCTGCCACGGTTATAAGAAACTGGAGGACTCCATGGCGGTGCTGCGCACCGTGGCCATGGTGCGGCCCATCCCGGTGCTTCTCTCGGAGCCGGGGGTGACGACTGACCCCACGGTCTACACGCCCACCATGCTTGAGCAGATGCTGACAGCCGTCCAGGCGGCGCAGGAGGCAGCCTCCACGGTCCGCCAGCTCTGTGCCCAACTCCAGGCAGACCTGGAGGCGGGGCGGTTCAACGGCCCTCAGGGCATCCCGGGGAAGAACGCCACGCTGGAGATCGACGGCGCCGAGGAGGGGGGACAGCCGGCGGTCTACAATCTCGGCACCGCCCAAAACGCCCGGCTGCGGTTCGTGCTGCCCCGGGGCGTGGGCATCCGCGCCCTGGAGGACAACTGGGACGGCACCTGGCGGCTGACTTACTCCGACGGTACGGAGCAGATCCTCCGGGCGCCCGGCGTTACGGACCTGCCGTCGGAGGAAATGCTGGCAGAGGCGGTGGCGGCGTATCTCACCGAACACCCGCCGGCCCAGGGGGAGCCCGGCGAAGCGGGCCGCAGCGTCACGGCCATCACCTTCCTGCCGGAGACCAACCAGTGGCGCTATACCTTCTCCGACGGCACCCAGAGCGACGTTCCCGGTCCGACGCTGCCCACCGCTCTCTCCCAGCTGAGCGAGGATTCCAGCCACCGCACGGTGACAGACACGGAAAAGAGCGGCTGGAACACCGCCAAGACCCAGGCTGCCGCGGCCATGCCCAAGGCGGGTGGCGCCTTCACCGGAACCGTCTCTGCCGCCGCTGCTGCTCAGACCCCCGGCACTGCGCTCCTGCGCAACAGCCGCCTTTCCGCCAGCGAGGTCACGCCCGGCAGCAACGGCGAAATCTGCTGGCAGTATGAGTAGGTGAAGCCATGGGACATCGCGTGACCATCGGCGGCACCGGCCACGACATCGCCGGCGGAAAGACGCTGGTATCCGGCACTGCCCGCACGCTCACCGGCGGGCGGACCCGGGTGGCCGGCACTATTTACGACATCCCTTTAGACCGGTTCGACCCGGTCCTGAACAACAATACCTGGGAGCAGATTTCCCTGGCCGCCCAAAAGGGTGTGGCGGAGAATGTCTGGCGCGTGGGCGACACCAAGGAGATTACCCTCTCCGGCAGCGTGGGCGGCGTCAACCTCAGCGGAACCTATCTCTGCTATATCCTGGGCTTCAACCACAACGCCGCCCTGGAGGGCGACAACCGCATCCACTTCCAGCTGGCCAGGTCCACGGCGGGCAAGGAGCTGTGCTTTTACAGGTATCAGCTGAGTTCCGCCTTCGGCACTGCCGGCGGCTGGGAAACGTGCAGTCTGCGCAATACCCTATTGGGAACCGACCCGGCAAATTGCGCCGGGACGATTCTCGGCACGTTCCCGGCGGAGCTGCTGGCGGTGCTGCGCCCGGCGCAGAAATACTCCGACAACGGTTCCGGCGATCTTGGAAGTGTCAGCGCCACCACGGATTACCTCTGGATTCCCGCGGAAAAAGAGGTGTTCGGCACCGTCACGGAAGGCACTGCCGGACAGGGATCGCAGCAGGCGCAATACGCCTACTACGCCGCCGGCGGCAGCAAAATCCGCTACGCCCAGAACGATACGCGCAACACCGAGCGGGAATGGTGGCTTCGTTCCCGGGCCGACGCCTTTACGTTCTGCTACGTGGACGATACCGGAAACGTCATGAACGAGGTTCCCAGCGAGGAGTACGGTGTGGCCCCCATCTTTTGCGTCTGACTCAGGCGCCGCATCATCAGAAAGGACGTGATTGTTTGACCCAGGTCATCCTTGGAGCCCAGCAATACGACGCCGCCGTCAGCGGCAAGACCCGAGACCCCGACTGGGACTATCGGGCCAGCAAATCCATCACCCTCACCATGGACCACAACACCGCCGCGTCGCTCTTCCAAAACGGCGCGGCCTGGTCCATCCTCTTTCAGGCTCCGGCCTATGAGGACCCTGAGACCGGCGAGATGGTGACGCCGGAGGCCGTCACTTACGACAACAGCGACTACTGCGTGGCCGGCGACATCACCGACCACCGCGACGGCACCGTCACCGTGAAGATGGGCCGCCTGACGGCCCTGGAGGAAACCCTGGAGCTGATTTACGGAGGTGATACGCTATGAGCTTGCGCGCCAGCGCCATGCTGCTGCTCTACCGCATGGGCCGCATCCAGGCCGACGCCGTCCGTCAGGCCGTGGAGGACGGCATCCTGACCGAGGCGGAGCGGGACATCATTTTGAATTGGAAATAAGGAGGATCATCTATGCAGCCGAGAACCATTTGGGAAAAACTCCGCTCCACGAAGCTCTGGTGCGCCCTGGCGGGCCTCATTCTGGGCGCCGCCCTGGCCTTTGGGGCTGACGGCCAGGACTTGCAGCAAATCCTCGGCGCGGTGACGGCCATCGTCTCCGCCGTGACGTATATCGTCACCGAGGGCCGCGTGGACGCCGCCTCGGCCCAGGGGCTGGGCCAGGGGCTCGCCGAGCTGCTGGCGCTCTTCGCCGGCGCGGAGGACGAAGACGATGACGCTTGAGGCCATCCCCTGCCGCCGGGAGAACTACGGCGGGCCCCGCACGGGGCCCGTCTCCTACCTGGTGGTCCACTATACCGCGGGTGACGGCGACACGGCCCGGGCCAACGGGCTCTACTTCTCCCGGAACACCGTGGCGGCCTCAGCCCACTACTTCGTGGACGACGGCGGCGCGGTGGCCTCGGTGCCCGAGACCCACGTGGCCTGGCACTGCGGCGCGGCCAGCTACCGCCATCCCCACTGCCGCAACGGCAACTCCCTGGGCGTGGAGCTGTGCGACACCAGCGCCGACGGCAGCTACGGCTTCACCGAGGCCACGCTGGAGAACGCCCTGACGCTGCTGGCCGACCTGATGGCCCGCCACAGCGTACCCATCGACCATGTGGTGCGCCACTACGACGTCACCGGCAAATGCTGCCCGGCCCCCTTCGTCACTGACGAGGCGGCCTGGCGGCAATTTTTGGAGAGATTGGAGGCAAGATCGATGACAGACGAAACCTTTGCCGCCCTTTGCCAACGCCGCCAGGCAGAGGTGGGGGCGCAGCCGCCCGGCGACTGGTCCGCTGAGGCCCGGGCCTGGGCCGAGGGCCGGGGGCTTCTGGTGGGGGACAGCGCCGGAATGCGCTACAAGAGCCCCGTCACCCGGGAGGAGCTGGTGCAGGTACTTTACCGCTTGACGAAGGAGGACAGCCATGGCGACACTGAGTAAAGCCGACCAAACCTATTTGACCGAATCCCAGCAGCAGGAGATTCTGGCCCTAAAGGACGCCTGGGCCAAGGCCAACGCTGCCGGCGACGAGGCCGGCAAAAAGGCCGCCAACCAGCAGGCCGAGGCCATCCGGGCCACTGCCGGCTACCAGGGCGGCGCCGATGGCACCGGCTACACCAAGATCAACGCGGGGGCGGGCGGCCAGTCGGCCCAGAATGTAAAAAAGTGGGTGGAGGAATATCAGTACACCAACTACGACCCCCAGAACGGCTGGGTCAACGGCTTCTCCACCGAGATGAACCTCCGAAGCATGGCCAACTACATCCGCCAGCAGATGGAGGCCAATTCCCAGGCCTGGGCCGGGGCCGATCAGGCCACCCAGCAGTATCTCCATGACCAGAACGTCCAGCTGGCGGAGATCCTCCGGGACGCCACCGGCGGCGCCACCAGCACCTACAACGAGGAAAAGGGCCGCTGGGAGACCGACAACGCCAACCTGGGCTACGGCTACAACGTGGGCCAGTACAACGACCTGGACTGGTACAAGAACTTCTACCGCATGACCGACGAGCAGATCGCGGCCTACCGGGCCGACACCAACCGCTACCGCAACTACGTCGACCAGGGGCTGATCCGCAACTGGGTGGATGAATCCAGCGGCTATACCGGCGTCTACAGCCAGTTCGTCAACGGTCCCTACGCCCAGCTGCTGACCGGCTCCAAGTCCAGCAACGTGAACCCCACCACGTATAAGGACGTGATCGGCGACGGCTTCAACGAGAAGGAGTACGTGCCGCCCCTGGACGCCAGCGGCAACGTGGTGCCCCAGCCGCCCAAGCTGAAAAACAACAACTCCATGACCGACTACACCCGGCAGTTTACCTCCTATGTGGATGAAAACGGCGTTATCCAGCCGGGACTGCTGCTCCAAACCACGCCTGCCGGTGCCCGGCGGCGGAGCGCCTCCCCCGGGCCGCTCTCGGTCTCAGGCGGCGGCAGCGCCTCCCTGGGGGGATGGAAGGAAGCCGCGGAGCAGCAGGCCATCAATATGCGGGACTACGCCGTGGACCAGGCGGTGGCCCAGCTTTTGCAGGCGGAATCGGAGGCCCTGGCCCAGTACCAGACCCAGCGGGACCAGATCGAGGGAGAATCCCGCAACGCCCTGGACAACGCCGCCCTCTACGCCGAGACCCGGGGAGATCGGGGCGGCATCGGCCAGGCCCAGTACAACACCATCCAGGCCACGGCGGCCAAGAACCGCCAGGCCGTCAACCTGGCCCAGACCCAGATGACGGCCCAGACCGCCCAGCAGGCGGCCCAGCTCCGGGCCCAGGGTGAATTTGAAAAGGCCGACGACCTCCTGGAGATCGCCCAGACCTACATCCTCAAGCTGCTGGAGATGGAGCAGTGGGCCGCGGAGTACCAGCTGGACACGGCCAAGTTTCAGGCCAGCCTCTACCAGTGGCAGCAGGAGTTCCAGCTGAGCGCCGCCAAGGCCATGGCCAAGGGCTAACACGGCAGACAAACTGTGCGCCCCGGCAAAAGCCGGGGCGTATATTTGGATTTCCTGGAAACAGTTGACGAGGCGCGGTGGTTTCTGGTATGCTTTATGAAAGGCTGGGTTCCGGCCACTTTGATCCTGGGAGGCTTTTGCAATGTCTATTTTCCGACTCGATTCGCCCCTGATGCGGGGACTCACCAAGCTGGCGGATCTGATGCTGCTCAACATACTGGCGGTGGTATGCTCCATCCCGATTATTACCCTCGGCGCCTCTGCCAGCGCGCTTTACTATGCCGTCGGGCATTTGCAGGAAGACGAAGGCAGCCCCACCCGGGACTTTTTCCACGCGTTTCGTCAAAATTTGAAACAGGCCACCGTTATTTGGCTGATTTTGGCCGTCACCGGCGCGGCGCTGCTGTTTGCGACCCTCTACTACCTGGCGGTCAACATGACCGGCGGCACGATTCTGCTGACCATCACCTGCCTTGCCTGGCTGCTGTGGGCCTTCCTGTTTTCATGGGTATTCCCGCTCCAGTGCAAGTTTGAAAATACCGTCCGCAACACGTTGAACAATGCGCTGCTGCTGAGCCTGGGCTACTTTCCCCGCTCTCTGCTGATGGCTGTGATCAACGCCGTCCCGGTGGTGCTGGCGCTGCTGCTGCCGCGGCATTTCCTGGCCGGCGGCATCGTCTGGCTGGGCATCTGGTTCTCCCTGGCCGCCTCCATTAACTGGCGGCTCCTCAAAAAGCCTCTGGAGCGGCTGATCGCCTCCAGCGAGGTGCAGGAGCAGGACGAGCAAGCGTGACTTGCCGAAATTTTGAGACTGTCAAAAAACTATGATTAAAATTTCCGCGATAGAGCAGCGGGGGATGGGTGCAGGGGGCAAAGGGCCCCCTGCGCGTTCAATAAGGGTGTTTTTGCAACTTTCATAAAGTTGCAAAAACTAGGGCAGCGTGTCGAAAATACTTTTTCGACACGCTGAAAAATCCCACCTGCTTTGGCAGGTGGGATTTTTGGTACGCCCGACACGATTCGAACGTGCGACCTACAGAGTCGGAGTCTGTCACTCTATCCAGCTGAGCTACGAGCGCATATCAAATAGCCTAATGATTATAGCAAAGTTTTTGTGGCTTGTAAAGAGGAAAAATGATTTAATTTCGCAGGGCGCGGGTTTTTCCCGCGCCCTGCGGCATTTTGCGTTTTACCGGGCGTTGACGTAGTCGATGAACCGCTGGAAGGCGGCCTGGCCGGCCTCATTGCGGCCATAGACGCCGGCGTGTTCCAGCACCTTGGCGAAGACCTGGCCCACCTCTTCCCGCAGGATGGAGGCCGTGTTCTCGGCGGTGAAGGTATAGCGGGTCTTCAGCTCCTCCACCCAGGGCGCGTGCTTTTCCAGCTCGCCGGTCAGGGGGCTGCCGCTGAGGATGGCCTTTTCCAGCTCGGCCAGCTCGCCCTTGAGTCGCGCCGGCAGCACTGCCAGGCCCATGACCTCGATGAGGCCGATGTTTTCCTTCTTGATATGGTGCAGCTCCGCGTGGGGATGGTATACGCCCAGGGGATGCTCGGCGGTGGTGATGTTGTTGCGCAGCACCAGGTCCAGCTCGTAGTTCCCGTCCCGGCGGCGGGCGATGGGGGTGATGGTGCTGTGGGGCACGCCGTCGGTCTCGGCGAAGATAAAGGCGGCTTCGTCGGTGTAGCCCCGCCAGGCCTTGAGAATCTTGTCCGCCAGGTCACAGAGCCGCGCCTTGTCGGGGCTGTCCAGCCGGATGACGCTCATGGGCCACTTGACGATGCCGGCCTTGACGTCCTCAAAGCCCGTGAAGGTGACGTCCCGCTCCACCGGAGAAAGCTCCATGGGGAAGGAGTAGTGGCCGCCCTGGAAATGCTCGTGGCTGAGGATGGAGCCGCCCACGATGGGAAGGTCCGCGTTGGAGCCGACAAAATAGTGGGGGAACAGCGTCACAAAGTCCAGGAGCTTGGAGAAGGCCGCCTTGTCGATGACCATGGGGGTGTGGCGGCTGTTGAAGACGATGCAATGCTCGTTGTAGTAGACGTAGGGGCTGTACTGCAAGTACCAGTCGGCGCCCGCCACGGTGATGGGGATGATCCGGTGGTTTTCCCGGGCCGGGTGGTTCATCCGTCCGGCGTAGCCCTCGTTCTCCGGGCAGAGCTGGCACTTGGGGTAGCCGGACTGGGGCGCGGACTTGGCCGCGGCGATGGCCTTGGGGTCCTTCTCCGGCTTGGAGAGGTTGATGGTGATATCCAGCGCGCCGTATTCCGTCTCCGTCTTCCACCGGAGGTCCTTCTTGATCCGGTAGCGGCGGATGTAGTCGGTGTCCTGGGAGAAGGTATAGTACCAGTCGGTGGCTTTCTGGGGATTCTCGGCGTAGAGGGCGGCGAACTTGGCACGGACCTCCCGGGGCAGGGGCGTCAGCACGCCCATCAGCTTCGTGTCGAAGAGGTCCCGGGCGGTGATGTTGTCCGCGCAGACGCCCCGGGCCACGGCGTCGTCGAGGAGGCCAGCCAGGATGTCCTCCAGCTCCATGGCCGGGGCTTCCTCCGGCTCAAAGCTGTCGAGGCCCATGGTCATCAGCAGCTGATTGGTGATATAGGTCTGGTCGCAGGGCTCGATGAGGCCTTTGGAGAGGCCGTAGTTTACCAGTGCGGTGAGATATCCGTTGACAGTCATGGCTTTCTCTCCTTTCAGTCGAGACGGACGCCGCCTTCGGCGCGGATGGACAGCACGTGGCAGGCGCCCTGGCCCAGCACCGCCTCAATGCCGCTGCGGAACTGCTCCAGCTTCGCGAGGGGCACGAAGGCCTGGACCGTGCCGGCGAAGCCGCCGCCGTGGACCCGGAAGGCGCCGCTGCCCTGGAGCAGCCGGTCGCACAGCGCCAGCGCCACGGCCATGTCCTGGTGCTGGATGGCACCGGCGGGCGTGATGTCCTGGAGGTACATCCAGGAGCTGCGGCCGGACTCCGTCACCATCTGGAGGAAGGCGTCAAAGTCCCCGGCCTGGAGGGCGGCGAACTGCTGCTGCACCCGCTTGTTCTCCCCGAAGAAGTGGATGGCCCGGAGGATGGCCCGGTCGGAGGTGGCGGCGCGGACTTCCTTGAGCTGGGCGTAGAACGCGGCTTCGTCCACATCCCGCAGCACTTCCTTGCCGAAGAAGGCGGCCACCTGGCGGCACTCCACCGGAATGGCGGCGTACTCGTCGGTGAGGTCGGCGTGGTCGGCGCCGGAGTCGACGATGCACAGGGCGTAGCCCAGGGCGTTCAGGTCCAGGGAGAGGTTCTCCACCACCGGGTGGGCGGGGTCGGCGAAGTCGATGAACACCATGCCGCCCACGGAGGAGGCAGTCTGGTCCATCAGGCCAGAGGGCTTGCCAAAGTAGACGTTTTCTGCGTACTGGCCGATCTGGGCCACTTCCACGGCGGTGAGCCGCTTTTCAAAGAACAGCTCGTTGAAGATGGTTCCGATCAGCACCTCGAAGGCGGCGGAGGAGCTGAGGCCGCTGCCGGGGAGGACCGTGGAGCGGACCTTGGCGTCAAAGCCCTGGAGCTTCGCGCCCCGCTGGGCAAAGGCGGCGGCCACGCCGCGAATCAGCGCGGCAGTGGTATTTTTCTCCTCCGGGTGGATGGAGAGATCGGAGAGGTCGATCTCTACCGGCGCGTAGCCCTCGGAGGCTACGGCGGCGACGCCCCGGTCATTGAGCGTGACTTCCGCCACGGTCTCCAAGTTGACGGCGGCTGCCAGCACGCAGCCGTGCTGGTGGTCGGTGTGGTTGCCGCTGATCTCCGTGCGGCCCGGCGCCGAAAAATGATACGCTTGCACCATGCTCGTTTCCTCACAATCTCAGGTTGCCATAGACAGACCTGGTTTTTTCAATTATAATCATATCATAAATTATCCCAACTGGAAAGGGGAAAAGCATATGCCGCAAAATCAAGAGCGCCCGCCCGAAAAACGGGAGGACTTTCGCCGGGCTTCGGAGGCAAACCGGGTGTTTGGCATCCGCCTGATCGCCTCGGCCTTTGTTCTGTACTTGCTCTGGGGCGTGATCCAGGGCTATATCGAGGGCGGGCCGGAGGCTCCGTCTCTGACGCTGCTGATTGTCTCCATCGTGCTGCTGGGCGGCGGCGCCATCGCCGTGGCCATCACCGCTTACCGCACCTGGAAGAAGGCCAAGGCCGCCGCCCAGATGACCCAGGAGGAAATCGACCAGGTGGAGGCCCTGCGGGCCCAGGACCAGGCCCCGTCCGACTCCGACGAGGCATAGCCCGCCCAGTTTCCGTGGGGACGCCTGCCGTTCCCACCCAGATGTCTTCCTCGCTTTTTGTCGATTGACAAGCTGGGAAGACAAGCCTATAATATGGATGAATTGAATACCCGCGTGCAGTGCCTTCGCCTACGGGCGAGGGAGAATAGGGAATCGGGTGAGAATCCCGAGCGATCCGGTCACTGTAATCGTCGAGGGAGCCGCAGTACGCCATTGCGAAAGTGAGAAGGCGCGGCTCTGGGAGGCGTAAGCCAGGAGACCTGCTGTGTGCGGTGTGGATAGGTATCTTCCGAAGAAAGCTCCCTGTCTGAACCCTGCCTCCAGGCGTCTGTGCGCCGGGGGAGGTTTCCTTGTGCTGTCAGGCCGCGCTTTCCGATGGAAGGCGCGGCTTTTTTGCCGCCTGCGAGACCGGTTATTCTCGGGCCTTTCCCGGTGTAACAAATATAACAACACAAGGAGAACGAAACCATGAAACGCACCATTTCCCTGCTGCTGGCACTGGCGCTTTGCCTGGGCTTGGCAGCCTGTACGGCCAGTACGACCAACGAGCCGAACACAGACCAGACCGCTGCCACACAGCCGGAGCAAATCGAATCAAATGCTTCGCAGACGACCGACAGCGCACCGACTGACGAGGACGATGCCGAACCAGAGACAGTGGCTGAGCCTTCGGATGACTACTATCCCGTCACCATCTCCAACTATGACTACGCCGGCAATGTGGTGGAGTACACCTACGAAAAGGCGCCGGAGCGGGTAATCTGTGTGTACCAGGGCTGCATTGAGCTGATGATCGCCCTGGGGCTGGAGGATCACGTCATCGCCTCCTACGGCCTGGACAACGAGGTAAAGGACGAGTGGAAGGCTGGATTTGAAAAGATGCACTACGACGAATCCGTGTTCGCCCCGGACAAGGAGACCGTCACCATGCTGGAGCCGGACATGATCTTCTCCTGGACTTCTTACTTTGGCGAGAAGAAGCTGGGCGACGTATACGGCTGGCACGACAAGGGCGTCGCCACCTACATCGCCGGCAACTCCGGCGCCGCGCCGGATCGGACGCTGGAGAATGAGTATACCGATATTCTCAACATCGGCAAGATCTTCCACGTGGAGGACAAAGCCGAAGCCCTGGTGGAAGAAATGAAGGCGGCCGTGGCCGACACGCTGGCCGCGGTGGAGGGACAGGACAGCGTCACCGTGGCGGTGGTGGAGCCCCTGGGCGGCAGCATCAGCAACTACGGCGCCAACTCCCTGGCCGGCGACATGGTGACGCAGCTGGGCGGCACCCTGGTCAAGCCCGAGGGCAACGAAATGGGCAAGGAGGATCTGGTGACGCTGGACCCCGATGTGATCTTCGTCGTCTACATGGCCTACTCCGGTGATGATCCCGAGACGGTCATGGCCAATCAGCTGGCGGTGATCCAGGATGATCCCGCTCTGGCCAGCCTCTCGGCCGTGGCCAACAATCGCGTCCATCTCATTATGCTGGGCGATATGTACGCCAGCGGCCCCCGCACCATCGACGGCATCCGCACCTTCGCCCAGGGTATGTACCCCGATCTGCTCTCCTGATGGGCCGCGGACCGGGTCAAAAAGGCCTGCTTCCGGGCGTGCCCCTTTATATAGTCACCATCATCGTGCTGGCGGCGGCGCTTGTATTCTCTCTGCTGGCGGCTGTGACCTTTGGCACCATGGATCTCCCCCTATCCGATGTCTACACAGTTCTGCTGTACCGGCTTCGCCACGCGCTTCTGGGCACCCCCTTCCCGGAGGCGTGGGCGCCGGGCACCGCCATGCACGATGTGGTCTGGCTGATCCGACTGCCGCGGCTGGTTTTGGCCGCGGCAGTCGGAATGGCGCTGTCCGTCAGCGGCGTGGTGATGCAGGCCATCGTGAAAAATCCCCTGGCGGACCCCTATATCCTGGGCATCTCCTCCGGCGCCTCCCTGGGCGCCACGGTGGCGGTGCTGCTGGGCGTGGGAGCAGCGTTTGGCAGTAACTATGTCGGTATGATGTCGTTCCTCGGCGCCTTCGGCGTCTCCATGGCGGTCATCACCCTGGCCAATATCGGCGGACGGGCAACGTCCGTCAAGCTGCTGCTGTCCGGTTCGGCGCTCTCCGCCATTTGTTCCGCCTTCTCCAGCTTTATTATCTACCTGGCCGATTCGGATCACGCGACGACCCAGGTGGTGCGCTGGACGATGGGCAGCCTGGCCGCGGCAGAGTGGCCGGGAAATGGCGTGATGTGCCTGATGGCGGTGGGAGGCACGCTCTTTTTCCTCACCCAATTCCGCACGCTGGACCTGATGCTCCTGGGCGATGAGAGTGCCATCACGCTGGGAACGGATCTCCACCGCTGGCGGGTACTGTATCTGGTTGTGTCCTCCCTGATGGTGGGCTTTGCGGTGTACAGTGCGGGCGTCATCGGCTTCGTGGGACTGGTTGTCCCCCATGTGACCCGCATTTTCTTCGGCACCGCCCATAAAAAGCTGGTGCCCATCGCGGCGCTGGGCGGCGCGATCTTCCTGGTCTGGGCTGACGTGCTGTGCCGCACCATTTTGCCCGGCAATGAAATGCCCATTGGTATTCTGACCTCGGTGCTGGGCGCACCGGTGTTTGTGTTCCTGATGGCGCGCAAACGCTACGGATTTGGAGGGCGGGAATAGCCATGGAAATTGAGGCGAAGGAAATCCAATCCGTCCTCAGCGGCAACCAGATTCTCAAGGGCGTAGACCTGAAGGCTGGGCGGCAGGAGCTGCTGGGCGTCATCGGCCCCAACGGCAGCGGCAAAAGCACCCTGCTGAAATGTATTTATCGCGTCTTAAAGCCCACAGCGGGCGCGGTATATCTGGATGGAACGCCCTTGGAGCAATTGAGCTACCGGAAGTCCGCCCGGCAGGTGGCCGTGGTGGCGCAGCATAATTACTATAATTTTGACTTTTGCGTTCGGGATGTGGTGCTGATGGGACGGGCGCCGCACAAGCGCCCGCTGGAGCGGGACAGTGCCGAGGACTATCGGATCGTGGCGGAAGCGCTGGAGACCGTCGGCATGGCGGACTTTGCGGACCGTACCTTTTCCACCCTCTCCGGCGGCGAGCAGCAGCGGGTGATCTTGGCGCGGGCGCTGGCGCAGCAGACGCCATGCCTGATTCTCGATGAGCCAACCAACCATCTGGACATCAAGTTCCAGCTCCAGCTGATGGATCTGGTGCGGGGGCTGAACCGCACGGTGATTGCCGCGATCCACGACCTGAACATTGCCGCCCTCTACTGCGACCGGCTGTGCGCGGTGAAAGACGGGAAGATCGTCGGCGAGGGAACACCGCGGGAACTGCTGACGCCGGAATTTATCCGAAAGGTCTATGAGGTGGACGCGCAAGTGATGACCGGAGAGGACGGCGCCATTCACATTCTGTACCATGCCCAAGGAAAGGAGCGCACGATACATTGAGACATATCGCGATTTTGACCTGTCTGGAGGCCTGCCGCGTCTGCACTGGTGCGGCGTGTCTGGAAGCATGGAACAAGAGAGAACGGCAGTTTTCCCGCTATGCGGGAGAGGAGGCGCAGCTGAACGCGTTTCTTCACTGCAATGGGTGTCACAGTGATCCGATATCTGATCCGGGGATTGCTGAAAAGCTGCAGCGGCTTACGGCGATGGGCGTTGATACGGTCCATCTGGGCGTTTGCACCGTCAAACGAGAGACAGGGACATTGTGCCCTACCATGAAAACGCTGGCAGAACGGCTGCGGCAGAACGGGATGCAGATTGTAATGGGTACCCACTGAGCAGTACCTCTCGCAAAAAAGAGTCGTTCTCGCTACAGCGCCGGCAAGCGAATCGCCGCCTGCCTGCCATGGAGGCAGCGGAAGCGCGGATCATGTTTTTGCCCGGGGGAAACGCCTGCCGTTCCCCCGGACTTGACATTTTTGCGGCGGTGGCGTACAATAAATGTACTTTTTAGCAAAGCGAGGTGCCGGTTGTGTTTGTTTCCGCTTCTATGATGATGCCGAAGCTGCCTTCACGATCCGCGCCTCCCGGCGCTGTATCCTGAGGGCAATTTGTCGTGGACAAATTGCCTTTTTTATTTTTAAGGAGGCCACCATGGAACCTTATCGTTTTGACACCAAGTGCATTCAGTCGGGCTACCAGCCCCAGAACGGCGGGCCCCGGACCCTGCCCATCTGCCAGAGTACCACCTTCCAGTATGACGACGCCGACGCCCTGGGCCGGATCTTCGACCTGAAGGCCGAGGGCCATATGTATACCCGCATTTCTAACCCCACGGTGGCGGCGGTGGAGGAAAAAATCGCCGACCTGGAGGGTGGCGTCGGAGCCATGCTCACATCCTCCGGCCAGGCGGCCACTTTCCTGGCGGTGTTCAACATCTGCTCGGCGGGGCAGAACTTCATCTCCTGCAACAACATCTACGGCGGCTCCATCAACCTCTTTTCCGTGACGCTCAAGCGGATGGGCATTGAGGTGCGCTACGTCCGCGACGATATGACCGACGACGAGATCGACGCCCTCTTTGACGAGAATACCCGCCTGGTCTTCGGCGAGACCATCGCCAATCCGGCCCTCTCGGTGCTGGACATCGGCCGCTTCGCCGCCCTGGCCCACCGCCACGGCGTGCCCCTGGTGGTGGATAACACCTTCGCTACTCCCTGCCTCTGCCGCCCCTTCGAGCATGGGGCCGACATTGTCACCCACTCCACCAGTAAATATATGGACGGCCACGCCAACGTCCTGGGCGGCGTCATCGTGGACGGCGGCACCTTCGACTGGGCTGCGGCGGGCAAGTTCCCGGAGCTGACTGAGCCGGACGAGAGCTACCACGGCGTGGTCTACACCCAGGCCTTCGGCAAGGCTGCCTACATCACCAAGGCCCGGGTGCAGCTGCTGCGGGACTTCGGCTCCACCCCCATGCCCATGGGCGCCTACCTCCTGAACTTGGGCCTCGAATCTCTCCACCTGCGGATTCGCCGCCACTGCGAAAACGCCCTGGCCGTGGCCCAGTTCCTGAAGGACCAGGAGAAGGTCCTCTGGGTCAACTATCCGCTGCTGGAGGGCAGCCCCTACTATGACCTGGCCCAGAAATACCTGCCCGACGGCGCCTCCGGCGTGGTGTCCTTCGGCGTGCAGGGCGGACGCGAGGCCGCCATGGCCCTGATGAACCATCTGAAGCTGGCCAAGATCGTCACCCATGTGGCCGACGCCAGGACCTCGGTCCTCCACCCGGCCAGCACCACCCACCGCCAGCTGACCGACGCGCAGCTGGCCGCCGCCGGCATCGGCCCCGAGTTCATCCGCTTCTCCGTGGGTATCGAGGACATCCGGGACATCCTGGCCGATCTTCAGCAGGCTCTGGATCAGATTTAAGATTGGAGGAAGCCCATGCCCATTAAAATCCCCAACGCCCTGCCCGCCCGGGAGACCCTGGAGAGCGAGAATATCTTCGTCATGCCCGAGACCCGGGCCCTGACCCAGAACATCCGCCCCCTGCGGATCGCCCTGCTGAACCTGATGCCCACCAAGATCGTCACCGAGACGCAGCTCTCCCGCCTCTTGGGCAACACGCCCCTCCAGGTGGAGCTGGAGCTGGTGCAGGTCAGCAGTCACAAGTCCAAAAACACCTCCCAGGAGCATATGTTGGCCTTCTACAAGAACTTTGAGGAGATCGAAAACCAGTTCTTCGACGGCATGATCATCACCGGCGCGCCGGTGGAGCAGATGCCCTTTGAAGAGGTGGAGTACTGGGACGAGCTGTGCCGAATCATGGAGTGGAGCAAGACCCACGTCCACTCCACCTTCCACATCTGCTGGGGCGCCCAGGCCGCCCTCTACTACCACTTCGGCATCGAGAAGGTGGCCCTTCCGAAAAAACTCTTCGGCGTCTTCCCCCACAAGGTGGTCTACAAGAACCCCATTTTGCTTCGCGGCTTTGACGACACCTTCTGGGTGCCCCACTCCCGCCACACCACGGTCCGCTGGGAGGACGTGGCGGCGGTGCCGGAGATTAAAATTCTCGCCGGGTCTGAGGAGGCCGGGCTCTACGCCATGATTACCCCCGGCGGGCGGCAGGTATTTATCACCGGCCACTCAGAGTACGACGCCGAGACCTTGAAGCTGGAGTACCTCCGGGACAAGAACGCCGGGCTTCCCATCGAGGTGCCCAAGAACTACTTCCCGGATGACGACGATACGAAGCCCCCGGTGGTCCGCTGGCGCGGCCACGCCAACCTGCTCTACTCCAACTGGCTCAACTACATCGTCTACCAGACTACGCCTTACGACGTCATGGCCATTGGCCGGGGCGAGCGGTGTGAGTGAGCTTTATAAGCTGCTGGGCATCCGGCCCGGCCTCACCGCAGTCATCGGCTCCGGCGGCAAGACCAGCCTGCTGCGGCAGCTTATCAAGGAGCTGCCCGGCCAGGTGATCCTGGCCACCTCCACCCACATCCTCCCACCGGCGGAGCTGCCGCTCTTCACCGAGCCGCTGGCGGCCCTGCCGGCGGACAAGGTCTGCCTGGGCACGTGGTCGGACCGGGGGAAGCTCTGCGCGCCGGCCCAGCCCTGGGCGGCGCTGACAACCCTGGCCGACTACGTGCTGGTGGAGGCCGACGGCTCGCGGCAGCTGCCCCTCAAGGCCCACCGGGATTTTGAACCGGTGGTGCCGCCCGAGGCCCGGCAGGTGATCGCGGTGCTGGGACTCTCGGGCCTCCAGCGCCCCATCGCCGAAGCGGCCCACTGCCCGGAGCTCTACGCCCGCCTCTGCGGGGCGGCGGTAGAGGACCCGGCCACCCCGGAGCGGGCCGCGGCGGTCCTCCGGGCCGAGGGCGGCTTCGACACCCTGGTCCTCAACCAGGCCGAGGGCCGGGAGGCCCTGGGCCGCGCCCTGGCGGCGCAGCTGGCCTGCCCGACGGTGCTGGCCAGCCTCCGGAACGGCTGGTGGACGAAGGCGGAGTGAGACAAAAGGGAATTGAATCCGCCGGCGGCTTTTTCGGAAGGTGCAGTGGCTGCGAAAGGCTGCTGCTTCTGCCGATTTTCCGTTGCCGCCGTAGGGGCGCGCATTGCGCGTCCGTGCCGCGCAGCGGCCTCTCGTGGAGGGAACGGTGGCTGCGGAAGGCTGTTAGTATGGCAGTGCCAATGGGCTCCCCTTGCGGGGAGCTGTCATGCCAACGGCATGATTGATTGAAGAATTCTTGGAATGTCGGCGCAAGCCGAGATTCCAAGGGGCGAAGCCCCGTAGAATTCTCCATCCAGCTCCGCTGGTGAGGTATTTCAGTAGGGGCCGATGCCTTCATCGGCCCGCACCCGCCGCAGGCGGGTCTGTTCGGCGGAAGCACTCAGGCATCGCAAGCAAACGGACGCGCAATGCGCGCCCCTACGGCGGAATCGCGGCTCCGATGCGGTCGGCGAAAGCGCTCTGGCATCGCGGCTGGGTTGCCTCCGGCGGGGGACTTTTCACCGCGGAAAAGTCCCCAAAACGCGCCGGGGGCTGTGGCCCCCGGACTCCCTTGGGGCTGCGCGGCGTGCATCCCAAGAAAAGGCATCTCCCAAGTCGTTACGCTCCACCGGGCTGTCCTGTCCCATACTGCCTCCCCCTTCCCGGCTTCGCGCGGGCCAGTAGAATCGGGTGGCCGTTACGGCTACTGTGGTTTTCTCTAAGGCCGCACTTACTGCCTCGGAACCGGGGTTTGATCTTGCACACGGCAGCTTTTACGTACAAATATTGCCGCCCTGACCGTAGGGGCGGCCTGTATGGCCGCCCGCCAGGCCGCGCCGCCGGAGTGCTGCCGTCGAACAGACCCGCTTCCGGCGGGATCGGGCCGATGTAGGCATCGGCCCCTACAGTTCCACCGGCCACCCGTCCTCACCGTAGGGGCGGCTATTAGCCGTCCGTGCCGCGAAGCGGCGGCCTCTCATGGAGGGTAAGGTGGTTTGAAAAGGCCGTTTCTACCGCCGCACCCCCTAAGGCCCCCTTTGTGTAAAGGGCCCGCAAGGGAGCGCCGCCAGCGGCGGAAGAAGCGACCGCAGCGGTTGGGCAGCCGCTGAGCCTTTGGCGCGGCGATGGACGGAAATTTGCGAAATTTACTTAGGAGGCATGATGATGAACGAGATTCTCAAAGCCATGGAGACCCGGCAGAGCGTCCGGGCCTACCGCCCCGACCCCATTGACGAGGAGACCCTGAACGCCATCCTCCGGGCCGGTACCTTTGCCCCCAGCGGCATGGGCCGTCAGTCCGGCAAGATCGTGGTGGTCCAGGACCCGGCCACCCGGGAGATTCTGCGGGCTAAGAACGCCGAGGTCATCGGCAATCCCGACGCCGACCCCTTCTACGGCGCCCCCACGGTGCTGGTGGTGCTGGCTGACAGCACCGTTCCCACCTGGGTGGAGGACGGCAGCCTGGTGATGGGCAACCTGCTCCTGGCGGCCTCGGCCCTGGGCGTGGGGGCCTGCTGGATCCACCGGGCCCGGGAGACCTTCGATTCCCCCGAGGGCAAGGCGCTGCTTCGGAAGTGGGGCATTCCGGAGACGTATCGGGGCGTGGGCAACTGCATCCTGGGCTATCCCGCCGCGGAGCCCCAGCCGAAAAAGCCCCGCAAGGCGGATTTCATCGTGCGTGTCGGCTGAAGCGATCCTGTGCAGCCGAAGCCTTCATGAAGGATTTGAAAATAATTGTGAATCATTCTTGTCAAACGCGCCGTTTTAGGGTACCATAGTGGTACGGAAATCCAACAGGAGGTGTGTGGAATGAGCAACCGAACCAAGCTGACCATTTTCATCGGCGCCGTGGCGGCTGTCGTCAGCGCCCTGGTATTGATCGTGGTGTTCTGGGACAAGCTGCTGTCCCTTTGTCCCTGCCGCAAGAGCGATTACGATGACGAGCTGTCCGACTATGCCGATCTGAACGAAGGCTGAGGCAGTAGCGCCTCTCCGGGCACAGCCTCGCGTCCGGAGAGGCGATTTTTGTCTGTTTTAAGGAGTGAAATGATGTTAATTCCCTTTGACGCCGCCCATAGGGAGGCGTATCTGGCCATGGCCCGGGACTTCTACGCTTCCGACGCCGTGGATCATCCCATCCCCCCAGCCCAGATGGAGCGCACCTACGACCAGGTGCTGGCCGGGTCGCCCTACGTGGCAGGCTACCTCTTCTCCCACCAGGGGCAGATCGCCGGTTACGCCCTGCTGATGAAGTCCTGGTCCCAGGAGGCCGGCGGCATCGTGATCTGGGTGGACGAAATCTACGTGGCGCCCGAGGCCCGGGGCGCCGGACTGGGCACCGCCTTTTTCCAGGCGCTGCCTTCGCTGTTTCCCGAGGCGGCGGCCTTTCGACTGGAGCTGGAGCCCGACAACCAGAAGGCCAGGGCGCTCTACGGCCGCATGGGCTTTTCGCCGCTGGGCTACGACCAGATGGTTCGAATTGTGCAAAATAATCCTTGACAATGCGACGCTTCGTTGCTATAATACATCGGATTTTGGACCAAACAGGCCTTCGGGCCGGAAGGGAGACAGGCTATGTGTCATCAGCACCTGGAAGAGACGAACCGCGACCTTCGTATTTCCTTTTTGGGGTACCCCGCGCCCCGATTCGAGCGTTGGCTCTCTTTTCTCCCCCAGAACCGTTCCTATATCGTTTTCCCCGGTTTCGCGGATGTCCACGTACATCTGCGTGAACCGGGTTTTTCTTATAAGGAGACCATTGGCTCCGGCACCCGGGCGGCGGCCCGGGGCGGCTACACCGCCGTGTGCGCCATGCCCAACCTGAACCCGGTGCCGGACTCCGACGCCCATCTGGCGGCGGAGGAGGCGGCCATCGCC
Organism: Candidatus Avoscillospira avicola; assembly: GCA_018712245.1. Lineage (GTDB taxonomy): Bacteria > Bacillota > Clostridia > Oscillospirales > Oscillospiraceae > Avoscillospira > Avoscillospira avicola. The sequence goes on from DVHE01000058.1 coordinate 76,420, forward strand.
GCCGGCGCGGTGATCCGCGTCTGCCCCTACGGCGCCATCACCGCCGGAGAGCGTGGAGAGGCCTTGGCGGATCTGCGCGCCATGGCGCCCCGGGTCTGCGGCTTCTCAGACGACGGCAGGGGCGTCCAGGATCGGGCCATGATGAAGGCGGCCATGGAGGAGGCAAAGGCACTGGGGAAAATCATCGCCGCCCACTGCGAGGACAACGCGCTTTTGCGCGGCGGCTATATCCACGACGGCGGCTACGCCCGCGCCCACGGTCACAAGGGCATCTGCTCCGAGAGCGAGTGGGGCCCCATCGCCCGGGACCTGGAGCTGGCGGCGGAGACGGGCTGCAAGTACCACGTCTGCCACATCTCCACCAAGGAGAGCGTGCAGCTGATCCGCCAGGCCAAGAAGTCCGGCGTGGACGTCACCTGCGAGACCGGGCCCCACTACCTGACCCTGGATGACAGCTGCCTCCAGGAGGACGGGCGGTTCAAGATGAACCCGCCGCTCCGGGACCGCAGCGACCGGGAGGCCTTGGTGGAGGGCCTTTTGGACGGCACCATCGACATGATCGCCACCGACCACGCCCCCCACAGCGCCGAGGAAAAGGCCCGGGGTCTGGCGAAGTCGGCCATGGGCGTCGTCGGCATCGAGACGGCCTTCCCGGTGGTCTACACCTATCTGGTGAAGCCCGGCCTGGTGCCGCTGGAGACCGTGGTCAACGCTCTGACGGTCAACCCCCGCCGCCGCTTCGGCCTTCCGATGGGGGAGGACTTCACTGTCTGGGATCTGGAGGCCCGGTACGCCATCGATCCCGCCCAGTTTTTAAGCCAGGGCCGGGCCACTCCCTTTGCCGGGATGGAGGTCTTCGGCCAGTGTATGCTCACGGTCTGCGACGGAAAAGCCGTCTGGCAGGCAGAAAGGAGTTAAGATGCACCAGCAGCTTTGCCGCGTCCTTCAGAACGCGGCCCTCACCGACGCGGTGTGGCAGATGCGCCTGGAGGCCGACGCCGCCTCCGTCACCGCGCCGGGCCAGTTCGTGGAGCTGAAGCTCCCGGGCTTTTACCTCCGCCGGCCCATCTCCATCTGCGACTGGGACGGCGAAAGCCTGACCCTGCTCTACAAGGTGGTGGGCCACGGCACCGACGCCATGACCCGCATCCGCCCCGGCCATCATCTGGACGCCCTGGTGGGCCTGGGCAACGGCTATGACCTGACGAAATCCGGCGACGCGCCGCTCTTGATCGGCGGCGGGGTGGGCGTGCCCCCGCTCTACGGCCTCTGCAAGGCGCTGCTCCGGCAGGGCAAGCACCCCGCGGTGATTCTGGGCTTCAACACCAAGGACGAGATCTTCTATGAAGCCGAGTTCCGCGCCCTGGGCGTCCCGGTTCACATCACCACTGTGGACGGCTCCTGCGGCACCAAGGGCTTCGTCACCGATGTGATGAAAGACCTCTCCTACACCTACTTTTACACCTGCGGCCCCGGCCCCATGTTCCGGGCCATCGAGAAGACTGCCCAGACCTCCGGCCAGTACAGCTTCGAGGAGCGGATGGGCTGCGGCTTTGGCGCCTGCATGGGCTGCTCCATTGAGACGAAGCTGGGCGCCCGGCGGGTCTGCAAGGACGGGCCGGTCTTTGAACGGGAGGCGATCTTATGGTGAATACCCAAGTTTCCCTCTGCGGCGTGACGCTGGATAACCCCGTCATCCCCGCCAGCGGCACCTTCGGCTTCGGCCAGGAATTTGCCCAGCTCTATGACATCAACTGCCTCGGCTCCTTCTCCTTCAAGGGCACGACGCTCCACCCCCGGTTCGGCAACCCCACGCCCCGCATCGCCGAGTGCCCGTCGGGGATGCTCAACGCCGTGGGCCTCCAGAACCCCGGTGTGGACCACGTCCTGGCCGAGGAGCTGCCGGCACTCAAGCAGATTTTTCACAAGCCCGTTATGGCCAACGTCTCCGGCTTCTCCGTGGACGAGTACGTCCAGGTGGTGGAGAAGCTGGACGCCGAGGAACAGATCGGCTGGTTTGAGATCAACATTTCCTGCCCCAACGTCCACGGCGGCGGCATGAGCTTCGGCACCTGCCCCGACGCGGCAGCCGAGGTCACCCGGGCTGTCCGGGCCGTGACGAAAAAGCCGGTGATTTTGAAGCTCTCGCCCAATGTCACTGACATTGCGGCCATCGCCAAGGCCTGTGAGGACGCCGGCGCCGACGGCATCAGCCTGATCAACACCCTCTTGGGCATGCGGATGAACCTGCGGACGAGAAAGCCCCTGCTGGCCAACGTCACCGGCGGCTACTCTGGCCCGGCGGTGTTCCCGGTGGCCGTGCGGATGGTCTACCAGGTCTACGAGGCCGTAAAAATCCCCGTGGTGGGCATGGGCGGCGTCAGCTCCGCCGAGGATGTCCTGGAGCTAATGCTGGCCGGCGCCACCGCCGTGGAAGTGGGCGCCGCCAACCTGGTGGACCCCTACGCCAGCAAAAAAATCGTGGAAACACTGCCCCAGGTGATGGAGCAGTACGGCATTGAGCGCCTCGCCGACATCATCGGCGCGGGCCACAGCAAATAGGAGGTACAGTATGGGAAAAGACGTCATCATCGCCTGTGACTTTGCCAGCCGGGAAGCGACCTTCCAGTTTCTCGACCAGTTTACCGGCAAGAAGCCCTTTATCAAGATCGGTATGGAGCTTTACTATGCCGAAGGCCCCCAGATCGTCCGAGACCTGAAGGCCCGGGGCCACAAGATCTTCCTGGATTTGAAGCTCCATGACATCCCCAACACCGTCAAGAAGGCCATGGCGGTGCTGTCCCGGCTGGATGTGGACATGACCAACCTCCACGCCGCCGGCACCCGGACCATGATGGAGGCCGCCCTGGAGGGTCTGACCCGGCCCGACGGCACCCGGCCCCTTCTGATCGCTGTGACCCAGCTGACCTCCACCAGCCCCGAGGCCATGGAGAAGGACCTGCTGATCGAAAAGCCCATGGACCAGGTGGTTATGCACTACGCCAAGAACGCGGCCCTCTCGGGGCTGGACGGCGTGGTCTGCTCCCCGCTGGAGGCGGAGGCCGTCCACAACACCTGCGGCAAGCAGTTCCTGACCGTCACTCCCGGCGTCCGCTTCGCCGACGGCGACAAGGGCGACCAGGTGCGGGTGATGACCCCGGCCCAGGCCAAGGCCATCGGCTCTGACTATATCGTCGTGGGCCGCCCCATTACCGCCGCCGCCGACCCCGTCGCCGCCTACGAGCGCTGCCTGGCGGAGTTTGTGGGGTAAAGCTACGCACTTGCTTGACTTGTAACGTAATTTACGTTACAATCGTCTCGAAGGAGATGATCGTATGGAGAAATCCACTACACTCAATCTGCGCGTCAATCCCACTGTAAAGCAGCAGGCCGAGGCGGTACTCAAGCAGCTGGGTGTTCCCATGGCCACAGCCGTGGATATGTTCCTAAGGCAAGTGGCGCTGACCGGCGGAATTCCCTTTTCCGTCTCTCTGCCCGCCGCGCCCGACGCGGTCAACGCGGACCGGATGACGCCCCAGCAGCTCCATGATGCCCTGGATGCGGGATATGCCGATTGGCAGTCCGGTAAAGTCCGCCCCGCTGCCGAAGTGTTTGCGGAATTTCTGGAAGCGCACCCATGAAGCAGTATCAGGTCCTGATTACGGAATCCGCTCAGGCGGATCTGGAGGCCATTTACCGCTATATTTCCGAGGTACTGGCAGCGCCTGAAACCGCCCGGAAGCAATACCAAGCGCTGGCCCAGGCTGCGCTGTCATTGTCCGACCTCCCGGAGCGCTGTCCGCTGCTTCCCTGCGAGCCGGAGCGGAGCCGTGGCCTTCGCCGCTTACTGGTCAACCGGTATTCCGTGATCTATCAAATCCACGCTGAGACTGTGACAGTCCTGCGTGTGCTCTACAGCGCGTCCGACTGGGTTTCCCGTCTGCGCGGCGATCAGCCGCCCGCAGCACCCAGCCAGTGAATTGTGAAGCGTGAATAGTGAATAGTAGCGGCTTTGCCGCAAAGGAGGATATACGATGGAAAACGTCCAAACCGTCATTGCCAAAGATCTTTTGAAGATCAAGGCTGTCTTTTTCCGGCCCTGGGAGCCCTTCACCTGGGCCAGCGGCATCAAGAGCCCGGTCTACTGCGACAACCGCCTGACCCTCACGGCGCCGGAGGTTCGCAACGACGTGGAAAATGCCCTGGCTGACGTCATCCGGGAGAAATACCCCGACGTCGAGGTCCTGATGGGCACGTCCACCGCCGGCATCGCCCACGCCGCCATCGTCGGCCACATCCTGGGCTTGCCCATGGGCTACGTTCGCTCCGGCAAGAAGGATCACGGCCGCCAGAACCAGATCGAGGGCCGGCTGGAAAAGGGCCAGAAGGTCGTGGTTGTCGAGGACCTGATCTCCACCGGCGGCAGCTGCATCGAAGTGGTGAACATTCTCCGCGAGGCCGGGGCCGAGGTCCTGGGCATCGTCAGCATCTTCACCTACGGGATGCAGAAGGGCCTGGACCGGCTCAAGGAGGCCCATGTGGAGAACACCAGCCTCACCAACTTCGATCACATTGCCGAAGTGGCCGCCCAGGAGGGCTATATCCAGCCCGCCGACATCGAAAGACTCATTCAATTCCGTAACAACCCGTCTGATGAAAGCTGGATCGGAGGTAACAAATGAGAAGCATCATCGATATTCTGGACCTCTCCGTGGAGGAGCTGGATGAACTGGTGGCCAAGGCCCAGGACATCATGGCCAACCCGAAGAAGTATGCCCACAAGTGCGAGGGCAAGAAGCTGGCCACCATGTTCTACGAGCCTTCCACCCGGACCCGCCTGAGCTTTGAGGCCGCCATGTACGAGCTGGGCGGCAACGTGCTGAGCGTGGCCAGCGCAGCCAGCTCCTCCGCCGCCAAGGGCGAGAGCGTGGCCGACACCGCCCGGATGATCAGCTGCTACGCCGACATCCTGGCCATGCGCCATCCCAAGGAGGGTGCGCCGCTGGTGGCCTCCATGAACGCCACCATCCCCGTGGTCAACGCCGGTGACGGCGGCCACAACCATCCCACCCAGACCCTGGCCGATCTGCTGACCATCCACTGCGAGAAGGGCCGGTTCACGGATCTGACCATCGGCCTTTGCGGCGACTTGAAGTTCGGCCGCACCGTCCACTCCCTGATTGCCGCCATGTGCCGCTACAGCGGCGTCAAGTTCGTGCTGATCGCCCCGGAGGAGCTGAAGCTCCCCGGCTACGTCAAGACCCAGCACATCCTGCCCAGCGGCCACGAGTTCGTCGAGACCACCGACCTGGAGTCCGTCATGCCCCAGCTGGACGTCCTCTACATGACCCGGGTGCAGAAGGAGCGGTTCTTCAACGAAGAGGACTACCTCCGCCTGAAGGACAGCTACATCCTCACGCCGGACAAGCTCAAGACCGCCAAGCAGGACCTCATCATCATGCATCCGCTGCCCCGCGTCAACGAGATCAGCGTGGCCGTGGACCAGGACCCCAGAGCCTGCTACTTCAAGCAGGCCCTCTACGGCAAGTTCATGCGGGAAGCCCTGATTCTCAAACTTCTGGAGGTGGATTGACCTATGAATATTGACTCCATCATCAACGGCATCGTCATCGACCACATCGCCGCCGGCCGGGGCATGATGCTCTATAAGCTGCTGCATCTGGACCGTCTGGACTGCTCCGTGGCCATCATCAAGAACGTCCACAGCAACAAGATGGGCAAGAAGGACATCATCAAGGTGGACGCCGCCATCGACCTCAACACCGACGTCATCGGCTATGTGGACCCGGACGCCACGGTCAACATCATCCGGGACGGCAAGCTGGTGGAGAAGAAGGCCATCGAGCTGCCCGAGAAGCTGGTCAACGTCATCCGCTGCAAGAACCCCCGGTGCATCTCCTCCACCGAGCAGGAGCTGCCCCAGGCCTTCGTGCTGACGGACCGGAAGAACCGCGTCTATCGCTGCCGCTACTGCGAGACCAAGGCGGAGCGGTAAGCGCCCGCGCCGCGCCGACGCAATACGCAAAACGCCCCGGCATCCGATGGAGGATGCCGGGGCGTTTTTACGCGTTGTTACTCTTTTTCGGTGATGGCGATGTGCAGCTCATCCAGCTGCTTCTGCTCCACGGTGGAGGGAGCGCCCATCATGATGTCCTGGGCGTTCTTGTTCATCGGGAAGGGGATGATCTCCCGGATGGACTCCTCGCCGGCCAGCAGCATGACCATGCGGTCCACGCCGGGGGCGATGCCGGCATGGGGCGGCGCGCCGTAGCAGAAGGCGTTGTACATGGCGGGGAACTTGCTCTTGACGTCCTCCTCGCCCAGCCGCACCAGCTCGAAGGCCTTGATCATGATCTCGGGGTCGTGGTTCCGCACGGCGCCGGAGGAAAGCTCCACGCCGTTGCACACCAGGTCGTACTGGAAGGCGGTGATGGACAGGGGATCGATCTCGCCCCGCTCGGCCTTCTCGAGAATCTCCAGGCCGCCGTTGGGCATGGAGAAGGGATTGTGGCAGAACTCCAGCTCGCCGGACTCCTCGCCGATCTCGTACATGGGGAAGTCCACGATCCAGCAGAACTCGTAGCGCTCGCGGTCCATGTGGCCCTCGCAGGCGTTGCCCAGCTTGTTGCGCAGCACGCCGGCGGTCTTCTGGGCGGCGCCCTTCTTGCCGGCGGTGAAGCCGACGAAGTCGCCGGGCTTGAGGCCCAGGGCGGAGACCAGCTCGTCCTTGCGCTCGGTGAGGAACTTGGCGATGCCGCCGGCCAGGTTGCCGGCTTCGTCCACCTTCACCCAGTAGGCCTTGTTGCCGGCCTGGACTTCCACTTCGGCCAGCAGCTTGTCGATGGCCTTCCGGGCCAGTTTGCAGTCGGAGACCACGATGGCCTTGACGGTGTTGCCGGCGAAGGGCTCGAAGCCGCAGTCGGCGAACTGGCTGGCGTCCTGGACGACCAGGTCGATGCGCAGGTCGGGCTTGTCGGAGCCGTAGGTTTCCATGGCCTCGGTGAAGCCGATGCGGCGGAAGGGGGCGGCGGAGGCGACATTGTACTTGCCGTACTTGGCGAAGATGGGGGGCAGCACGTCCTCCAGGATGGCGAAGACGTCGTCCTGGCCGGCGAAGGCCATCTCCATATCCAGCTGGTAGAACTCGCCGGGGCTGCGGTCGCCGCGGGCGTCCTCGTCGCGGAAGCAGGGGGCGATCTGGAAGTAGCGGTCAAAGCCGGAGGTCATCAGCAGCTGCTTGAACTGCTGGGGCGCCTGGGGCAGGGCGTAGAACTTGCCGGGATGCTTCCGGGCGGGCACCAGGTAGTCCCGGGCGCCCTCGGGGGAGGAGGCCGTCAGGATGGGGGTGGTGATCTCCAGGAAGTTGTGGGCGGTCATGGCGGCGCGGATGGCGGCCACCACCTGGCAGCGGAGGATGATGTTGTTCTTCACCGCGGGGTTGCGGAGGTCGAGATAGCGGTACTTGAGCCGGAGGGTCTCATCGGCGTCGCGGCTGCGGTTGATCTCAAAGGGCAGCTCGTTATAGCGGCAGCGGCCCAGCACCTTGATCTCGGCGGGGACGACTTCGATCTCACCGGTGGGCAGCTTGGGGTTCTTGCTGGCCCGCTCGCGGACGGTGCCGCTGACGGAGATGGTGGACTCCTTGTTGATGGACTTGACGATCTTCATCATGTCCTCGGTCTCCACCACCACCTGGGTGGTGCCGTAGAAGTCCCGGACCACCACGAAGGCAAAGTTGGAGCCGACCTCGCGGACGTTCTCCATCCAGCCGACGATGGTCACGTTTTTCCCCGCGTCGGAGAGCCGCAGCTCCCCACAGGTGTGGGTTCTTGACTGAAACATAGCGTATTTCCTTCCTTTTCTGGGATTGTTGATGGGAAAATGCACGGCACACGAAGCAACTCGTAGGGGCCGATGCCCACATCGGCCCGCGCCGCGTCAGCGGCCCTTTGCCTCGGGTGAAGCTGGTTGGAGTGCTGGTTGGCACGGAGACCGCGCCTGCCTGGATTGGTGCCGCATATCAGGGACCGGCCTCCGGCCGGTTCAGGCCGATGTGGGCATCGGCCCCTACATCTGCCTATTCTACAATGACCTTGCCCTGGTTGAGGGCGTCGATGCCGGCGCGGATTTTCTCGGCGGCGGCTTCGGCGGAGAGGGTCTCCTGGACGCCGGTGCGCAGGTCCTTCACGGAGCAGAGGCCCTGGGCGATCTCGTCCTCACCCAGGAACACGGCGTAGGGGATGGCCAGCTTGTCGGCATAGGACATCTTGGCCTTGAACTTCTTCTGCTCCAGATAGAGCTGGGTGCGGATGCCCTGCTCCCGGAAGGCCGTGGCCAGGCGGATGGCCGGGGAGAGGTCCGCAGTCATGGGCAGGATCAGCGCGTCGGCGGGAGCGGTGTTCAGCGTGTCGCTGAGCATATGCTGCTCGCCCAGCACGTAGAAGAGCCGGGTCAGGCCGATGGAGATGCCCACGCCGGGCAGCTGCTTGTCGATGTAGTACTCGGCCAGGTTGTCGTAGCGTCCGCCGGAGCAGACGGAGCCGATCTCCGGGTGGTCCAGGAGGGTGGTCTCATAGACGGTGCCGGTGTAGTAGTCCAGGCCCCGGGCGATGGTCAGGTCCACGGCGAAGTTCTCCTGGGGAACGCCGAAGTCGGCCAGATAGCCCACCACGGTCTTCAGCTCGTCCAGGCCCTGGTCCAGCTTCTCGCTGCGGCCCCGGTAGGCGTCCAGCGCCGTCAGCACCGCTTCGTTGGTGCCGGTGATGGCCATGAAGCTGAGAATTTCGTCGGCCTTGTCGGCGGGGATAGAGAGGTCCTCCACCAGAATCTTGCGGACATTCTCGGCGCCGATCTTTTCCAGCTTGTCGGCGGTGCGCATGATGTCGGCGGACTGCTCCGTGAGGCCCAGGGATTCGTAGAAACCGTTGAGGACCTTCCGGTTGTTGACCCTGATCTGGAAGCGCTTGAGGCCCAGGGCCGTGAAGATGGCGTAGATCACCGAGGGAATCTCGGCCTCGTTGACGATGTCCAGCTTGCCGTCGCCAATGATATCAATGTCGGCCTGGTAGAACTCCCGGAACCGGCCCCGCTGGGCCCGTTCGCCCCGGTAGACCTTGCCGATCTGGTAGCGGCGGAAGGGGAAGGACAGCTCGCCGTAGTGCAGCGCCACGTACTTGGCCAGGGGGACCGTCAGGTCAAACCGGAGGGCCAGGTCGCTGTCGCCCTTGGTGAAGCGGTAAATCTGCTTTTCGGTCTCGCCGCCGCCCTTGGCCAGCAGGACCTCCGCCGACTCAATGGCTGGGGTGTCCAGGGGGGTGAAGCCGTAGCGGGCGTAGGTGGTGCGGAGGATCTCCATGATCCGCTCCATCTGCTGCTGCGGCCCGGGCAGCAGTTCCATAAAGCCGGAAAGCGTGCGGGGTTTCATCGATGCCATAGTGTGAAAATTCCTTTCTGTGGAATGGGGATTCGGAGTTGAGGCCGCGCAAAAGCGGCGGGGCGGAACCATCGCGGCACAGCGGTCATGGGGCACAGATGCCATGCGTCCCTGTGCCGTTCCTGCAAAAAAATATACTCCCGTCCCGTCAATCTCATGGGACGAGAGTATGCCGCGCATACTTCGTGGTGCCACCCACGTTCGGGGAAAGCTCCCCCTCTCATGCCGGAGCGCGCCGGCGCGCTTGGCTCGGCGGGTGTCCTTCCCGGGGTGCTTCATGCAGGAGGCTTGCAGCCTGGGCCTCCCTCTCTGGGGCATCGCACCGCGGTACTCGTCCCGCGTCATGGCCGGAGAAATCAGCGCAGAGAGCGCTTGGGGCGAATCATCTCGCGCCAGTCCAGGTCGCCGCGCTGGAGGCCGAGGATCAGCATCTCCGCGGAGGCCAGGTTGGTGGCGCAGGGGACATTGTAGCTGTCGCACAGGTGGATGGTCTGCATCACCCGCTGATCCTCCCAGGGGTCGTTGCCGTTGGGGTCGGAGAAGAGGAGGACCATATCGATCTCATTGTAGGCGATGCGCACGTCCACCTGCTGGTGGCCGCCCTGATGGCTGGACAAAAACAGGGAGACCGGCAGGCCGGTGGCCTCTGCCACCAGGCGCCCGGTGGTGGCCGTGGCGGACAGGTTGTGCTTGGACAAAATGCTCTTGTAGGCGGTGCAGAACTGGACCATCAATTCCTTTTTCTTGTCGTGTGCCATCAAGGTAATGTTCATAGCGTTCACCCCATATCAAAACAAGTAGATTGCCTATATGCGAACGAAGGGCTGCCGAATGCCCAGCAGACGGCGGGCGATGTGGCGGCAGGCCAGGGCGGCGCCCCGGCTGGAGTAGCTGAGGAGCGGCTCGCCGGCGGCGGCGGCCAGGGGGACGGTTTCGTCCTCCGGGACCAGCCCCAGCAGGGGCAGACCCACGGCGTCCATGATGTCGTCCACGGTGGCGTGGGTGCGGCGGAAAAAGCGGCGGCGGATGCGATTGACCACCAGCCGCGGCGCTGCCTGGGACAGGCGCTCCAGCAGCTCGGCGGTGCGGGCACCGTCCCGCAGGGAGGCGGGGTCGCTGCCGGTGACGACCAGGGCCTGGTCGGCACACTGCACGGCCAGACGGAAGCCGGCGCCGACGCCGGCGGGGGCGTCCAGCAGGACGAAATCAAAGGCGGCGCGGGCCTCTTGGAGAAAGGCGGCGAACTGGGCCGTGTCCACGGACTCCGGCGCTTCGGTGACGGGAGCCGTGAGGAAGGAGAGGACGGGGAACCGGGGGTGGGCCGTGGCCCGGGAGAGGGGATACTCCCCGCGCATCACGGCGGTGAAGGGAATTGCCGGCTCTTCGCCCAGGCCCAGGGAGAGATCCAGGTTGCGCAAGCCCAAATCCAGGTCCAGCAGCAGGACGGACTGGCCCTCCTGCGCCAGGGCGCAGGCGATGGCTGCGCAAAGGGAGGTTTTTCCGGTGCCGCCCTTGCCGGACACCACAGCCAAAACCTGACCCAATCCACTCCCTCCCATCGAAAAAGTCAAACTCATTATATCCCAAGGACGAGAAAAAAGCAAGATGATACAAAAAAATTCTCCTGTTTTTCTGGAAAAATACCAGAAAAACAGGAACTTTTCACAGCGGTTGGTGGGCGAGGGGCCTACCGGGGAGCGGCCAGCCGGTAGCCCACGCCCCGGACGGTTTCGATCAGCTCCCCGCAGTGCCCCAGCTTTTGACGCAGGGTGCGAATGTGGACGTCCACCGTGCGGGTCTCACCCAGGTATTCCATGCCCCAGACCTGGTCCTGAATCTGACTGCGGGAAAGGACCAGCCCGGGATGGGTGACGAAAAGGCAGAGAATCTCAAACTCCTTGGGCGTGAGCGCCACGCTGACGCCGTCCACCAAGGTCTCCCGCCGGGCGGGGCTGACCCGCAGCGCGCCCAGGCAGTACTCCTGGGGCGGCGGCGTGGACTGGCTGCGGCGCAGGACCGCCCGAATCCGGGAAAACAGCTCCAGCATCCCGAAGGGCTTGGGCAGGTAGTCGTCGGCGCCGTTGTCCAGGCCCAGGACCTTGTCGAACTCGGTGTCCTTGGCGGAGAGGATGATGACCGGCACGTGGCGGGTGGTGGGTGCGGCCCGCAGCCGCTTCAGGACACTGAGGCCGTCCTCCTCCGGCAGCATCAGGTCCAGCAGTACCAGCTCGGGAACTTGCCGCTCCAGCGCGGCAAAAAACTGCGAGGGCTTTTCAAAGCCCTGGGCCTCGTAGCCCTGGCCCGTCAGAGCATAGAGGACAAACTCCCGGATATTGGCGTCGTCCTCCACCAGATAGATCATCCGCCCGCCTCCTTTTTCAGTGCTGCTTCTATCATACCGGAAACCGGCCCGGGATACAAGGAAAATCTGCGGGCCGCCTCACTGGGCCGCCGCGTCCATCCGGTCAAAGGTGTGAATCCAGTCGGCCTTGCGGTAGTAGATGATGAAGATCACGGAGCTGAGGAACCAGGTCAGGGGATAGGCCGTGAAGACCACCTGAATGTTGGGAATCAGCCGGACCATCAGGGAGATGTACGCGATGCGCAGCACACACCAGACGCTGAGCATAATGACCATGGGCACCATGGCCTTGCCGGCGCCCCGCAGGATGCCCGCCATGCAGTGGCTCAGGGCCAGGAGACCGTAGAAAAAGACCTCGGTCTGGGCCTGGACGGTGCCGTAGCGGATCACGTCCGGGTCGCTGTTAAACAGGGATACCAGGAACGGGGCCGCGAAAAAGATGATCGCGCCCACCGCCTCGGCGGCAATTACGGAGCAGAGGATGCCGAACCGGGCGCCTCGCCGCACCCGGTCATACTGCTTGGCGCCCAGGTTCTGGCTGACAAAGGTGGCCAGGCCCATGGCGAAGCAGGTGACAGGCAGGAAGCCGAAGCCCTCGATCTTGGCGTAGGAGCCGCAGCCGGCCATGGCGTCGGAGCCAAAGGCGTTGATGTTGGCCTGCACTACCACGTTGGCCAGGCCGATGACGGAGTTCTGGATGCCCGAGGGCAGGCCGAAGCGGACGATCTGCCGGAGCATGGGCAGGTGAAAGCGGATGTCTCGGAGGTTGACGCGGTAGTCGTCACTGGAGCGCACCAGCTGCCAGATGCAAAGGCCCGCCGAGGCGGCCTGGGAGATCACCGTGGCCGCAGCAGCCGAGGCCACGCCCCAGCGGAACACCGCCACGAAGAGCAGGTCCAGCGCCACGTTGATGAAGGAGGAGAGGATCAAATAGTAGAGGGGGTGGCGGCTGTCGCCCACGGCCTGGAGGATGCCCACGGCAATGTTGTAGAGGAACACCGCCAGGCAGCCGTAGAAGTAAGTGCGGAAATAGGCGATGGAGTTGGGCAGCACGTCCGAAGGCGTGCCCATCCACCGCAGGAGCTGCGGCGTGAGGGCCACGCCGGCCGCCGTCAGCACCAGGCCGCCCACCAGGCCGAAGGCCAGGCCGGTATGGACGGCCAGATGGAGGTTTTCCTTGTCCTGGGCGCCGTAGTATTTGGCGATCAGCACGCCGGCGCCCAGGGCGGTGCCCTGCAGCAAACCGATGATCATAAAGATCAGGTTGGACGAGGAGCTGACGGCGGCCAGGGCCTCTTTGCCGATGAAGTTGCCGACGATCAGCGTGTCGGCGGTGTTGTAGAGCTGCTGGAACAAATTGCCCAGGAAGATCGGAATGGCAAAGGATACCAGCCCCTTCCAGATGGAGCCCTCCAGCATGGAAGTGTTGTTGCGAAACGCCGAGACGCGAATGCCCATTTCCCGTTCACCTCATAAAATGGCAGATGATTCCGGCGACGGGACGCCGTCCCGTCGCCGGAGCAGCGACGCTGCAAACAATAATTTTAACCGGGGACTGACGATTTGTCAATCCAGGCGCGCGGCCCAAAAACGCCGCAGCCGACTGTTCGGCTGCGGCGGCGATCTATATCACAAGAAACCTTGGGCTATGCGACTTAGCGATACTTGGTGATGCTTTCGGGGAGCTTCTCCGGGTCGTCGGAGATGGACAGGGTGAACTCCAGCTTGTTGGTTTTGCCAAACTGCTCGCACCAAGCGAGGAACTCGGCGGTGGCTTCGGGATCGCTGGTGCCGGAGAGCTTGTAAAGCCCGTCGATGAAGATGTGGGAAATATCAAAATTACCGGCATGGAGACCGCTGATAAAGCCCTTCAAGAAGAGGTAGCTGCCGATATCATATTCACTGGCGTCGATAAGACGGACACGATAATCAATGTCAAAAGTCAGGGCGCTGCCCTTTTCAATGCAGACCATGCTGCCGGATTCCGTTTTGATGGATGTATTGATGGCGTCGATCAACTGCTTGGTCTTACCGGAACCTTTAAGACCCATAATTACCTTAACCATAGGAAAGACCTCCTTAATTGCCGTAGGGGGCTAGTCCCCTTTCTCACATTCTAACAGCTTTACACAGGGATTACAAGTGTTAGATTTGCCTAAAATCCCGGGATGGGAATCTACGCATCGGTGCCCTGCAGCTGGTCGATGGCCCGCTGCCGCACGGCGTCCGGCTCTGGGCCGAAGGGCTCTTCTCCGCACAGCCGGGCGGTGAGGGCGGAGGAGAGTTCCAGGAAGAGGAACAGCGCGCCCAGGGACTGGGCAGTCAGCTCCCCGGCGTCCAGCTCCACCAGGGGCACACCGGCCAGGCTGTGGCAGTCCGTCAGGGCCTGGGCCGTCTGGCGCTCCACGTCCTCCAGGCTGCGGCCAGAGAGGAAGCCCAGGCCGTCGTAGTCCTTCCAGTCCATCTCCACCGGCACCTTTTTGGCCATGGGGGCGAAGTGGAGCAGGGTTTCAAACACGCGGCCCCTGCCGTTGCCTGCCATGGACTCCAGGGCCGACAGCTCGCCGGGGAGCAGCACCGTCTCCGTCGTCAGGGCTGTGCCGCTGCCGGTGTGCCAGCGCCAGGTGCTTTGCCGCCACCACTGGCCCAGGGCGGACAGGCTGTGGTCGAAGCAGCAGAGGAGTTCCCGTTCCCGGCCCTGGCCGGCCAGCACGGCCCTGGCCATGGCGTAGAGCCAGGCGGGGTTTTCAAAGGAGCGCACGTCGGTGGCCTCGTAGGCCTCCACAGCTCCCTCCAGCACGTCCAGCGGGTCGATGCCGGCGACGGCCATGGGAATCAGGGCGCCGGCGGTGAAGATGGACTGGCTGCCGCCCAGCTCCCGGGGCATGGGGAACAGCTCATAGCCCTCCTCCTGGCCCATCCGGTGGAGGGGGGAACCCACCAGGGTGGAGACGAAGATCCTGTTCTTGGCGGTGGGGCCGTACTTGCGCTCCATCAGCCACCGGAGGCCTCGGGCGGTGATGTTGACGCCCAGCTCCTGGCCGGTGGGGGAGAGGAGCAGGAGGCTGTACTCCCGGTCCTCCAGCAGGCGGCTCAGCTCCAGCCACTGGCGGCTGTTGAGGGAGGAACCCACGAACAGCACCTGGGGCGTCTGGAGGAGGTTGCGTCCGGCGCCGCAGTAGGCCTCGATGGCGGCCCGGGCGGCGGAGGCAGGCTCCGCGACGCCGCACACCACCAGCACTTCGGCGTCCGACACGATCTGCTCGGCGGCCCGCTCAATGCCGCGGATCAGCCGGGCCTGGACGTGGTCCGGCTGGGAGAGCCAGCCCAGGAAATCCGGCCCGCCGGCCTGGTGGGACCGCAGCTTCTGATGGGCGTCGAAGACCTCCCGCTCGCGGCCCAAAAGCTCCGGCAGACTGACCGCGCCCCAGACGTTGGAAATATCGACATTGACCATGGAGAGCCTCCTTTGAATTGCCCAGCCCGCCGGCGCCAAAGGGGAAGCCGTGCCGGTGGATTGCATATTACGTAGATTTATTCTACCACAATCCACCGGGGTTGAAAAGAAAAAATACGTCCTGTGGAATGCGGCTGCCTTTGCCCCACCGCGCCGCCGCAGATGACGCGCAACGACTGTGCCGCGCAGCGGCCTCTCGCAGAGGGGGCGGTGGCTGCGGAAAGCTATTTATCCGCCGCACCAAAGGCCCCCTTGTGTAAAGGGCCCGCAAGGGAGCGCTGTCTGTGGCAGAAAAAGCGACCCCAGCGGCCCAGCAGCCACTGGCCTTGGCGGGCCGCAACGCGGGCCGGGAAGGTTTCGTGGCAACCCGGAACTGTCAGCCGCCAGGCTGACTGGGGGATTGACGCGGAAGTTTACCAGCACCGCATTACAACCCTTCCGGCGCTGCGCGCCACCTCCCCTTACACAGGGGAGGCTTTGACTTGCGTTCGGAGAAAGCGCTCTGGCACCGCCGCCCAGCGGACGCGCGATGCGCGCCCCTACTATGAGGACGATTGCCTCGGTGGGGGGCGTAGGGGCCGATGCCTACATCGGCCCGTGCCGCGTCGCGGCAAAAATGCCTTGCCGGTTCGATACGGCCCCAAAGACGCCACGGCGGCAGGGCGAAAGGCCCTGCCGCCGTGGCCAGCGTGTCGAAAAAGTGTTTTCGCCCCGCTGTCTTAGTTTTTGCAACTTTAAATAAGTTGCAAAAACACCCTTATTGAACGCGCAGGGGGCCCTTTGCCCCCTGCACCCATCCCCCGCTCCTCTGTTGCGGTGGGTTTTAGCATAGTTTTTTGACAGTCTCGCCACGGCGGCAGGGCGAAAGGCCCTGCCGCCGTGGCGCATATATGGGAAGGGGTGCGCTGGGCACCGCTTCCGCGTATTCCTTTGCGTTCCCGCGTCCGGCGGAGGTCGATTTCCGCTGTCCGGCCCGTGGCCGCGGGCGGCCTCAGCCGAGCCGCAGGATCAGAGTGGCCGCCTCGAAGTAGATCAGCAGCGCCAGAACGTCCACCACCGTGGTAATGAGAGGGCTGGCCATGACCGCCGGGTCAAAGCCAACCCGCTTGGCCGCCATGGGCAGCAGTGTGCCCACCAGTTTGGAGACGATCACGGTGATGAGCAGCGTCAGGCACACCACTGCGGCCACAGGGAAGCCGACCCGGTCAAGAAGCAGCAGCTTCACCAGGTTGCAAACGGCCAGAGTAAAGCCGCAGAGAATAGAGACGACGAACTCTTTGCCCAGGACCCGGAAGAGGTCCCGGAAGCGGATCTCCTGGAGGGAGAGGCCGCGGATCACCGTCACCGACGACTGGCTGCCGGCGTTGCCGCCGGTGTCCATCAGCATCGGGATGTAGGCCACCAGCACGGTGCAGGCGGCCAGGGCATCCTCAAACCGGGTGATGACCATCCCGGTAAAGGTGGCCGACACCATCAGCAAAAGCAGCCAGGGGATGCGATGCTTCCAGATCTCCAGGGGGCTGGTGGTCAGATACGGCCGGTCGGAGGGGGAGATGGCAGCCATCTTCTCCATGTCCTCGGTGGTCTCTGCTTCCAGGATGTCCATGGCGTCGTCCATGGTGACGATGCCCACCAGGCGCCCGTCGCCGTCCACCACAGGCAGGGCGCTGAAGTTGTACTTGGCAAACATCTGCGCCACGGTCTCCTGGTCCTCCCGGGTGCTGACCGAGACCACGTTGGGGTTCATCATAGTCTGGCAGAGGGCGTTCTCATCGGCCAGGATCAGGGTGCGGATGGAGATAACGCCCTGGAGGTGGTGGCTTTCGCCGGTGATGTAGCAGGTGTTGATGGTCTCTTTGTCCAGACCGACGGCCCGGATGTGGGCGATGGCCTGGGCAGCGGTCATGGTGGCCCGCAGCTCCACAAATTCGGTGGTCATCACCGAGCCGGCGGAGTCCTCGGGATACTGGAGGATCTCGTTGATCATCTGCCGGGTCTGGGGGTCGGCCTGGAGCAGAATACGGGAGACTACGTTGGCCGGCATTTCTTCCACCAGGTCTACCGCGTCGTCCACGTACAGTTCATCCACCACGGCCTTGAGTTCCAGGTCCGAGAAGCCGCGAATCAGCGTAGCCTGCTGCTCCGGCTCCATTTCCACAAAGGTCTCTGCCGCCAGGGACTTAGGCAGCAGGCGAAATACCAGCGGCAGCGTCTGGTCGGAGAGGCCGGAAAAGGCCTCCGCAATGTCCGCCGCGTTGAGGGTTGCGAGAAAATCCCGAAGGGAGGCGTACTTTTTCGCCTCGGCCAGCTTGACGATGGTCTCCTCCAGGACCAGGGTTTTTTCTTTCATGGGTTACTTCCTCCTTTTTTGGGTGTTCCAAACAGGAGCAAGACACATCCATGGGCCTATTCACAAAGGGGTGCGTCCCGGCGGGACGCCAAATATCGTCGGCCCACTTCTGTGCCGCTACTTCTGTCCGCGTCCATACCAGGTGATCCCCCTTTCCAAAACAAAAATCCCGCGCCGGTTCCGGCGCGGGTGAATCGCATTTCCGCCTGCACCGTACGAGCTTCAGCATCACGGGGCGGTGAAGTTGCATTAAATGATACCTTGTGCTTCGATATCACTTGCTCAAACCATCTCACAGTGTCTCCACTGTTTCGCGGCAGCAACCCATATCCCTGTGGTAGCCTTGCCTACCGGGTCGATCCGCGCCTGCCTCGCCAGAGGCCACAGCACGGCTTATATTCATATTATAAAGACTCCGCTGCCGTTTGTCAACGGGTTCTTGGCTGGTTTCATCGAAAAAAATCAGCAGAAAGCCCGCGGAACCGGGGAAAGGTGTGTTAGATTGTCAAAAAACTATGATAAAGCCTCTCTGACAGAGCAGCGGGGGGTGTGTGCGGGGGGCAAAGGGCCCACCGCACGTTCAATCAGGACGTTTTTGCAACTTTTTAAGCTGCAAAAACGAGGGACAGCGGGGCGAAAATACTTTTTCGACATGCTGTCAACGCCGGACCGGCGAAAGCTGCCGGTCCGGCGTGGAGGCGCCCGACGATCAGAGGGCGTATTTTTCCGCGAAGGAGGAGTAGGCGTCGGCGAAGTCGGCGGAGCCGTACTTGACGTCGTTGAGGTACTTGTGGGTGTCGAAGCTGTTGTGATCCACTTCGATCAGGGCCACGGCGATATTGGAGCAGTGGTCCGAGACGCGCTCGCAGTTGTTTAAGAGATCCGAGAGGATGAAGCCCATCTCGATGGTGCATTCGCCCCGCTGGAGCCGCTCGATGTGGTGGTCCTTGATCTTGGCGATGAGCTTGTCCACTACCTGCTCCAGAGGCTCCACCCGGGAGGCCACGGCCAGGTCGTTCTTGGTAAAGGCGGTCTCGGTCAGCTGCAAAATCTCCTCGATGGCCGAGAGCAGCACGCGAATCTCGGTGTGAGCTTCGTCGGAGAAGGTGAGCTTCTTCTCCCACATCTCCTCGGCCACCTTCTGGATGTTGACGGCGTGGTCGCCCAGGCGCTCAAAGTCGCCGATGGAGTGGAGCATCAGGGAGACGGAGTGGCTGTCAGTGCTGGAGAGCTCTCGGGACGAGAGGCGCACCAGGAAGGTGCCCAGCCGGTCCTCGTAGAGGTCGATGATATCCTCCTGCTCCGCCACGTCCTTGGCCGCGTCCTCGCTGTATTTTTCCAGCAGGCCGAAGGCCTTCTGCAGGGTGGCGTGGGCGGTGGCGCACATCTGGGTGGTGTAGTTGAAGCTCTCGCGGACGGCTACGGAGGGGGAGCGGAGCAGACGCTCGTCCAGCGCGCCGATGCCGCTGGTCGCGTCGGCGGGGGCGGCAGCGCCCTTTTCCCGGGTGAGCCACTCGGTGAGCTTGATGATGAGCTTGCCGTTGGGCATCAGGATGGCTGTGGCGATCACGTTGAACATGGTGTGACACAGGGCGATGCCGAAGGCGTCGATGGGCATATTGTGGATGGGCAGATGGAAAATGGCGTTGAGGATCAGGTACACCGGCAGGATGATGACAGTGCCCAGGAGGTTGATGAGGGTGTGCATAATGGCCACGCGCTTGGCGCCGGTGTTGGCGCCGATGCACGAGAGGACGGCGGTGATACACGTACCGATATTCTGGCCCATGATGATGGGGATGGCCATGCCGTAGGTGATGGAGCCGGTTCCGGCCAGGGCCTGGAGGATGCCAACCGAGGCGGCGGAGGACTGGATCAGGGCGGTGAAGAGCGCGCCGACAATGACGCCCAGGGCGGGATTGCGGAACTTGACCATCAGCGCGGCGAACTCAGGCATGTCGGCCAGGGGCGCCACGGCGTCGGACATGAAGTTCATGCCGATCATCAGCACGGCGAAGCCCACCAGGATATTGCCGATGGACTTGTTGCGCTCGCGCTTGCAGAGCATGATCATAAACACGCCCACCAGGGCCAGCAGCGGGGAGAAGTTGGCGGGCTTGAGCATAGCCAGGAAGATGTTGTCGCTCTCAATGCCCGTCAAGCTCAGAAGCCAGGCGGTGAGGGTAGTGCCGATGTTGGCGCCGAAGATGACGTTGAGGGTCTGCGAGAAGTGCATGATGCCGGAGTTGACCAGGCCCACCAGCATGACCGTGGAGGCCGAGGACGACTGCATGGCAATGGTGATGACGGCGCCCAGGCCTAAGCTGATGAGAGGATTGGCGGTCATCTTCTTGAGAGTGCCCTCCAGCCGTCCGCCGGAGAGGCGCTCTAAGTTGTGGCTCATGACCTGCATACCGAAGAGGAAAAAGGCCAGGCCGCACAACAGGTTGAGTACGTTATAAAAGTCCATCTTGATCTTCTCCTATGTCTCTTGTTTCTCTCTATTTCAGAGCAGCGTCTGCTCGTTGATGATGAGCTTGAACTCCAGTCCCAGCTTCTGCGCCGCCCGGCGGCAGAGGGTCATCCGGGCCAGAAAAATTTCAAAATAATCCATGATGGAGCCGTATTTGGTGTCGATGTGCATTTTCAGCTTGATATTGGTCCGCTCCTCGTTGATTTTGAGGACGGTCTTCTTCACCGAGTAGTTGACGCGGTCGTGGATGTCGAAGGCAGCCTTGTCGGTGTTGCGCACGCGGCTGCGGCGCACGTCGGACTTGTCGGCCAGGATCAGGGCGGCGGAGAGGGCGTCCACCGGGACGCCTGTGCCCTCGTCGTGGTTGCCGATGGCGGTGACGACGGTGGCCAGGTCCTGGGGCGAGAGGTCCATGCCCCGCAGCAGCTGGAAGGCCATCACCGCGCCGGACTGGGAGTGGTCCACCCGGTTGACCAGGTTGCCGATGTCGTGGAGAAAGCCGGCGATCTTCACCAGCTCCACGGTGTGGGCCGGGTAGTCCAGGGTCTCCAGAATGTAGCCGGCCGTCTCCGCCACGATGGTCACGTGGGCGAAGGAATGCTCTGTGAAGCCCAGGGCCGCCAGAGACGCGTCGGCCTGGGCGATGTAGGTGCGGATTTCCTCGTTGTGCTTGAGGTCTTCATAGCGTATCAAGGGGATTGCTCCTTTCCTGCCCTGGGGAACTGCACGGTGATGGTGGTGCCCACGCCCAGATCGCTCTCCACACGGAGCTGGGCGCCCAGGCAGACCGCGCCGTGCTTGACGATGGAGAGCCCCAGGCCAGTGCCGCCCAGCTCCCGGGAGTGGCTTTTGTCCACCCGGTAGAAGCGCTCAAAAATGCGGGGCAGCTCCTCCTTTGGGATGCCGATGCCGGTGTCCTGGACGGCCACGGTGGCGGTGTCCCGGCTCTCGCTGACGGTGATGGTGACGCTGCCGCCGGGTCGGTTATATTGTATGGCGTTGTCGGTGAGATTATGGAGGATCTCCGCCACGATTTTCTTCGAGGCGACGATCTGCCCTTCGCTCCCGGCCAGGGTGACGGTGACGCCCCGGCGCAAAGCCAGGCCCGTCAGCTGCTCCTTGACCAGCCGGGCCTCCTCCCGGAGGCTCAGGGGCTCCATGGCCAGGTCGCGTCCCCGCTCCTCCAGCCGCGAAAGCCGCAGGATATCCCCCACCAGGTCCATCAGCCGCCGGGCCTCGTCGCAGATTTTCCCGGCGAAGCGCTGCACGTCCTCGGGACGAACCAGCCCGTCGCGGATCAGCTCGGCAAAGCCGTTGATGGAGGTGAGGGGCGTTTTCAGCTCGTGGGAGACGTTGGCGGTGAACTCCCGCCGCAGCCGGTCCTGGCGGTCATGCTCCCGGCCCAGGTCCTCCATCTGGCTGAGGATCTGGCGGTTTTGCTCGGCCAGCCGTCGGACCAGGGGCTTCAGCTCCTCGTCCACGTCCCGCTCGTCGGGGTGGATGAAGTCGATGCGGTTCAGCGGCTCCGTCAGGGCCTTGGCGGCCCGGGTAGCCAGCAGCGCGGAGAGGACCGCGGCCAGCGCCGCCACGAAGAGCAGCGGCGTGAAGCTCTGCAGGAGCAGCTGGAAGAGGGTGTAGCCCACGTTGGAGACCTCCAGGGCGGAGCCGTCCGCCAGGGGGACCTGCTGCGTCGCCGCGGTGTGGAGCTGGGGCGCGCTGTCGTAGAGGACTTCGCCTTCCGGAGAAAGCCAGCGGATGCGGCAGTCCTCCAGGGAGAGCTGCTCCAGGGCCGCGAGGCCGCCGGTCTCCACGGTCTGGGCGGCCAGCTGGGCCTGGACATCCAGGGTCTGCCGGGTGACGTCGTTCATATTGACGTAGAGAAGCGCCGCGAACACCGTGATGCAGATGAGGAACACGGCCATGGCGGAGAGGAAGAAGGATTTGAACAGCCGCTGCTTCAAGGGCAGATTCCTCCCGAGATCGTTTCTTCCAGCATACCCGGCCCAGGGAAAAATTTGTCGAGGGTTTTTGTAAAGGTTATGTAAAATTTTCGATGGCTGCCCGCGGCGGAAAGACAAAACCGCCGCGGGTCCCCGGCGATGCTCCGGGGACCCGCGGCGGCGGGCTTCTAAAAATGGGGTCGATTTTAACAATACCACAGACCGGCGGCCGGCGCAACAAAAAATTTTCCGCCGGGCCATTTTTTGTAAAAAAACCAGTTCACTTTTGGACTCAATCCCGGGAATTCTGTGAAAATTGGCCCGTTGACAAGGAAAATATGCCCCTCTATAATTGTGCTATCAACAAACCCAATTCGGTTTGGCGGATTACTTCATATGGAAAAAGGCAATGCGGAAGACAAGTACCTGAGCAACGCGGCCGCAGTGAGTCGGGGACAGTGGAAACCCGGCGCTGGCAGCTCGGCGAATAACACTTCCAAGCCGCGACCTGAACGGCCTCCGGGCCCAGTAGGGAAGCCGTGGGGATCGCGTTACGGTCTATGGGCTTGTTGGAGCCCGAGAAAAGGGACCGCCCGGCAGGGCGGTAAATTAGGTGGCACCGCGGATTTGCAGCATTCGTCCTAAAATATTGGGATAACTGGCTGCATATATAATTCGGAGGTGTCTTTCTTATGTGTTCCATCATGGGCTTTACTGCCAAAACCCGCACCGTGGACGAGCTTCGTCCCTTCTTTGACAAGACCAAGTCCCGCGGTCCCGACGACTCCCGCATCGAGGAGACCCCCTCGGGCTACCTGTGCTTCCACCGGCTGGCCATCATGGGCCTCCATCCCGAGGGGATGCAGCCGTTCCACCTGGACGGCGACCGGTGCGTCTGCAACGGTGAGCTGTACGGCTTCCGCAACCTGAAGGAGAAGCTGGCGGAGAAGTACACGTTCCACTCCGACTCCGACTGCGAGATCATCCTGCCCCTCTACCGGGAGTACGGCCTTTCGATGTTCGCGATGCTGGACGCCGAGTTCGCCATGGTGATCTACGACAGCAAAAAGGACCGCTATATCGCGGCCCGGGACCCCATCGGCATCCGGCCCCTCTTTTACGGCTACGACCAGGGCCAGATCGTCTTCGCCAGCGAGGCCAAGAACCTGGTGGGACTGGTGGAGCAGGTCTTCCCCTTCCCGCCCGGCCACTACTACGCCGACGGCCAGTTCGTCCGCTTCGCCGACCTCACCACCGTGCAGGCCCCCTGCAAGGACGACCTGCCCGCCATTTACAAGAACATCCGCGAGAAGCTCACCGCCGCCGTGGAAAAGCGGCTGGACGCCGACGCGCCCCTGGGCTTCCTGCTCTCCGGCGGCCTCGATTCCAGCCTGGTCTGCGCCATCGCCGCCAAGACCCTGAAAAAGCCCA
>DVHE01000059.1 GCA_018712245.1 Candidatus Avoscillospira avicola
CTGCACCCCAAAAGGTTCTCGGTTTTCTTCGAAAAGCTGTCGAACCTTTTGGGGTGTAAAGTGCGATTTCCGATGCGCATGTCCCCGGAAATCGCGATTTTAATTTTATTTCGCCGCTGCCTGCGCCCGCAGGCGCGTTTCGGAGCGCAACCGCCGCTTGCGGCGGCTCTTGGCGCGGAGATGCGGCGAAACTCTGCGAGGCTTATTTCCTGCTTCCGGAGGTTTTTTGACACGCTCAGGCCCGCTCCCCGGAGGGAGCGGGCCTTGTGCTTGGAATAGAATATGTTTCAGAAGCGCTGGGTATTAGTCATAAACCAGCAGGGCGATCATCTCGTCGTCGATGTTGTTGGCGTCATACCACTGAGCGCCGGTGTCGACGTCGGAGACTTCCTCACCCATGGCAGCCTTGTAGGCCATGGAGACGGCCTGGTAGCCGATCTGGTAGGGATCCTGGGTCACGGAGCCGTAGAACCAGCCCTCGCGGACAGCGTTCTTCTGGGCGGCGCCGGCGTCGAAGCCAGCGACGATCAGATCCGCATACTTGCCGCCGTCGGCCAGATCCATGCCGTCGGAAACAGCGGCCAGGAAGCCGGTAACGGCACCTTCGTTGGAGCAGAAGATCGCCTTGATGCCGGCGGTGCTCAGCAGGGCGTTGGCAGCGGTCTGGACAGCGGTAGCCTCAGTGGTGGCGGAGATCTCCACGCGGATGATGATGGCGGGGTTCTCAACCTTCTTCTCCCACTTGCTGTGGCCTTCGATGGAGACAGCGCCGGGCTGATAGGTCTCGGCGATCTCAGCCATCTTGTTCACGAAACCGGTGGTACGGCCAGTGACGGAAGCGGAGACAGCGTCCTGAGACAGGCAGCCGATGACGACAGGAGCCTCGGGGGTAGCAGCTTCCATAGCGGCGACCAGGTCGGGATGCTCGCCGAACTTCTCAGCGGCGATGGCGGCAGCGGCCTCGTTGTTGGTGGCGGCGGTAGCCTTAACAGCGCCGGAGGTATCATCGGGAACACCGGAGTCGAAGCCGATGACGGGGATGTTCTTCTCGGCGCACTCAGCCAGGATTTCCTTCACGGCATCGGTGGACAGAGCGGCCAGAGCCATAGCCTTGGGGTTCTTGGCCATCTCGTTCTTGACCATGTTGACCTGCGCGTCGATCTCGGTCTCGGAAGCGGGGCCGTCGAAGTAGATCTCGCAGCCCAGCTCAGCGGCAGCGGCGTCGGCGCCGGCCTTAACGGCCTGCCAGAACTGATGCTGGAAGCCCTTGGCCATAACGGGGATGTAGATGGGCTCGTCCGTGGTTGCGGTGTCGCTGGTGTCCTCGGTGTCGGCGGCGTCGTCGGCATCGGTGGCGGCGTCGGTGTCGGTCTCGGTGGCGGCGTCGGTTTCAGCGCCTGTGTCGGAGCTTGCGTCGGGTGTGGTCTCGCTGGCGCAAGCTACCAGGGCAAAAACCATCACGAGGGCAAGAAGCAGAGCGATGAGTTTCTTCATGGTATTTCCTCCTGTGTTTTATTTTGGTTCTATTTATTAAGCGGGAAATCTCCGCGCTTAACCGGGATGAGAAAGGAGCTTAAGACTTCTTGACGCGGTTGGCTGCCTTGGTCCGCTGGATGTCCAGCAGCACGGCGCCGATGACGACCAGACCGGTGAAGAAGGTCTGCCAGGGGGCCTGAAGGCCGCAGGCGGAGAGGCCGTTCTTCAAAACTGCCATGATGAACACGCCGATCAGGGTGCCGACCATGGAGCCGGAGCCGCCGGACATGGAGGTGCCGCCGATGACGACGCCGGTAATGCCGTTCATTTCCTGGCCATTGCCGGTGCCGGGGGTGATGGTGGTGTAGGCTGCGGCGTACATCAGGCCAGCCATGCCGACAAAGAAGCCGGAGAGCGTGTAGACACCGACCTTCCAGGCGTCCACATTGATACCGGAGAGCCGGGCGGCCTCCTCGTTGGAGCCGATGGCGTAGGTGTAACGGCCGAACTTGGTCTGGTGGAGAATGAGCGCCGCGATGACAAAGAAGCCGATGAGCCACAGGGCGCCCACGGGGAAGCGGTCAATGCCGAAGATGTTGGCGCGGATGAAAACCTGCTTGAACCAGCCGCCCACGGGATCGGTGGCGATGGGCCAAGTCTGGGACTGGGTCTTGGTGAGGATGGAGCCAATGCCCTGGGACATCATCATGGTGCCGAGGGTGGAAATGAAGGGGGGCAACTTCAGACGGGCAACCAGATTGCCGTTGAGGAAGCCAAAGACGGTGCCGACGCCCACGGTGACGAAGACAGCGGCGATCAGGGGCCACTGGAGCTGCTTGAAGGTGTAGGCGCCCAGCAGGGCGGAGCACATCATTACTGTACCGAGAGACAGGTCAATGCCGCCGGTGATGATGATAAAGGTGACGCCGAAGGCCATAAAGCCGATGTAATAACTGGACTCCAGGATATTCTGGACCATGGTCAGGCTGAAGAACGCGTCCTTGGCGATCAGTGAAAAGGCCACATACAAAATCACCAGAGCCGCCGGGGCCAGGAGCTTTTGCAGGTCCAGTCTTTTAATTCCGAGTTTTTCCATAATCTCTTACCCCACTTCTCTCTTGGTAGCAAACGTCATAATTTTTTCCTGGGTCGCCTCGGAAATGTCCAGTTCGCCGGTTACGCGACCCTCGCACATGACCACAACCCGGTCGGACATACGAAGAAGCTCCGGCAGCTCCGAGGAGATCATAATGATGCTCTTGCCCTGGGCAGCCAGCTGGTTCATCAGCTTGTAGATTTCGCTCTTGGCGCCCACGTCGATGCCGCGGGTGGGCTCGTCGAAGATCAGCACGTCGCAGTCGCGCAGGAGCCACTTGGAGATGACCACCTTCTGCTGGTTGCCGCCGGAGAGGCTGCGGACCAGCGTCTTGATGGAGGGCGTCTTGGTGCGTACCTGCTCTGCGTATTTTTGCGACTCGGCGCTGATTTTCCGGTTGTTGACAAAGATGGGGCCGGAGAGGGAGTCCAGCGAAGCCATCACCGTGTTGTCGGCCACGGAGAGGCCGAGACACAGGCCGTAGCGCTTGCGGTCCTCGGAGAGGTAGCCGATGCCGGCGGCCACGGCATCCTTGGGATGCTTAATCTTGACTTCTTTGCCGTTGATGCGAATGATGCCGGCGTCCTTGTGATCCGCGCCGCACACCAGACGCATGGTCTCGGTGCGCCCTGCGCCCATCAGTCCGGCGAAGCCGAGGATTTCGCCTTTGTGGAGCTTAAAGGAGACGTTCTTTACGTCATCCGAAACGAGGCCTTCGGCCTCCAGCACCACGGGTGCATCCGGCGCCACATTGGATTTACTCTTGGGCTCCTCGTAAATGACACGGCCGACCATCATCTGCACCACCTGGTCGATGGTTGTCGTGGCTGTATCGACGGTGTCGACATACTGGCCGTCCCGCATGACGGTGATGCGATCCGTGATCTGCTTGAGCTCATCCATCCGGTGAGAAATATAAATGATGCCCACGCCGGTGGCCTTGAGGCGGCGGATGAAGACGAACAGATCCTGGATTTCGCTCTCCGTCAAGGCGGCGGAAGGCTCATCCATGATGAGAATCTTGGTGTTGTTATAAGAGAGCGCTTTGGCGATTTCCACCATCTGCTGCTTGGCGACGGTCAGCCGCTTGACCACAGTGGTGGGGGAGATGTTGAGGTGGAGGGAGTCCAACAGCTCCTGGGTCATTTTGTTCTGCTTGCTCTTGTTGAGGAACAACCCGCTGCTGGGCTCGCGGCCAATAAAGATGTTTTCGGCCACGGTCAGCTCCTGCATCAGGTTAAGCTCCTGGTGAACGATGCTGATGCCATGTGCTTGCGCGTCTCGGGGACTGTTGATTTCGATTTCCTGGCCGAAATACTCAATGACGCCTTCGTCCTTGGTGTAGACACCGGTGAGGATTTTCATCAGTGTCGACTTGCCGGCGCCGTTTTCGCCGATCAATGCCAGTACCTCGCCGGCGCGGACTTCCAGCTGGGCGTTGTCCAACGCGTGGACACCTGGGAAGTACTTCTGGATGCCGTGCATTCTCAGAATCGTATCGCCCATTTCGTGTATCACCTTCCTGTCAAGATTCTGTGGAGCGCGTACCCGTGGCGGCTGTATCTAAGGAACGTTGTGCAATTGATACAAGCTGTAACGGAAGAGTTTTTGCAACCTGCCTGAAGGATTTGGAACTTCATGTCAACTCACAAAACGTTTCACTTTTTTCTAACAAAATACACGTTTAAATTTCGCTTACTTTTATACTATACATAATATTAAATGAAAATGCAAGGAGAATTTTAATTTTTTTGTGTTGACAGCACAATAAATATTGGAGTATGATAAAAGCAGCTGAGAGAGAGCTTGAAATTCTGCGAATCGTTTCGCGCACTAAATTGAGGAAGAAGCCCTATGGCAACCATTAAAGATGTAGCCCGTATGGCGGGCGTCTCCATCTCTACTGTCTCCAAATATCTCAATGGCGGCAACGTCCGTCCGGAAAACCAGGAACCAATCCGTAAAGCGATTGCTGCCCTGGACTACCGTGCCAATCCCCATGCCCGGGGACTTAAAACGCAGCGCAGCGGAACGGTTGGGGTTTTGCTGCCGACCCTCTCGGCGCCCTTTTTCGGCACCATCTTGGGCACCCTGGACCGTGCCCTTCGGGCCAATGGTTACCACATGGTCATTTCCTGTTACGGGTCGCTCCATGGGCTGGAACGGGATTATTTGCGGTTCCTCCTTAATACAGGTGTGGACGGCTTGATTTATTTTCCGGAAAACTTGTCAAAAGAGGAATTTCAGGAACTCACCGGTTCTCGCCCAATGCCGGTGGTGCAAGTGGATCGCGTGATTCCGGGCGTGGACACTGATGTCGTTCTCGCCGACAACACCGGGGCGACCTATGAGGCGGTATGCTATCTGATTCGTCAGGGGCACCGGCGGATTGCTTTGCTGACTGGTTCCAACGTGATTTTTACGGCGCGGGAACGGCTGGTGGGCTACCTGCGGGCTCTTTCGGACTACGAGATTCCCTATGACGAAACGCTCATTCGCTCCGGGGATATGGTGGTGGCCACAGGCTACCAGGGACTTCAATCCCTGCTGGCGCTGCCGGACCCGCCCACGGCGATTCTCTGCACCAACTATGACATTGCGCTGGGCGCTATCACGGCAGCCCGCGACACCGGTCTTCATCCCCCCGGGGACATCGCGATCTTTGGCTATGACTGCGAGGAGATCTTCTCCATGATGACGCCCTCCCTGCCGGTGGTGATGCAGCCTGAGGAAGAAATCGGGACGCTGGCCGGACAGTATTTGCTGGAGCGGCTCTCAGGCTTTGCGGGTCCGCCCCGCTGCACTCGCCTGGCCAATAAGATCATCTATTAACACAGTATCCAGACGCTACGGCGTTGGTAATATTTTGGCACACAGCCGTTTACCGCGGCAAGAACAGGAGGAAAAAACTATGGCAACCAACCGCTACATCGGCGACTATCCTGTCATTGGCATCCGTCCCGTCATTGACGGACGGCGCGGCCCACTGAAAGTCCGGGAATCCCTGGAGGATCAGACCATGGCCATGGCCCAGGCCGCCAAGAAACTCTTTGAAGAGAACCTGTGCTATTCCAACGGAGAACCGGTCAAGGTTATTATTTCTGACACCACCATCGGCCGCGTGGCCGAGAGTGCTGCCTGCGCCAACCAGTTCAAAAAGGCTGGTGTGGACATCACGCTCACTGTCACGCCCTGCTGGTGCTACGGCTCCGAGACCATGGACATCGACCCCATGACCATTAAGGGCGTCTGGGGCTTCAACGGCACCGAGCGCCCCGGCGCGGTGTATCTGGCCTCCGTGCTGGCTACCCATGCGCAGAAGGGCCTGCCCGCCTTCGGCATCTATGGCCATGACGTGCAGAACCTCGACGAGGTTACGAACATCCCCGCTGACGTTCAGGAAAAGCTCCTGCGGTTTGGCCGGGCTGCTGTGGCTGTGGCTACTATGCGCGGCAAGAGCTATCTGCAGATCGGCTCCATCTGCATGGGCATCGGCGGCTCCATCATTGACTCTGCCTTTATCGAGAGCTACCTGGGTATGCGCGTCGAGTCCGTCGATGAGGTGGAAATCATCCGCCGCATGACCGAGGGCATCTACGATGAGGCTGAATATCAGAAGGCTCTGGCCTGGACCAAGGAACACTGCAAGGAAGGCTGGGACAAGAACCCTGAGTTCGTCCGTTCCTCCCCCGAGAAGAAGGAAAAGCAGTGGGAGTTCACGGTCAAGATGTACCTCATCATCAAGGACCTGCTCAACGGCAACCCCAACCTGCCCAAGGGCTGCGAGGAAGAGATGGTTGGCCACAACGCCATCGCCGCCGGCTTCCAGGGCCAGCGCCAGTGGACCGACTTCTATCCCAACTGCGACTATCCTGAGGCTCTGCTGAACTCTACCTTTGACCATAACGGCGCCCGGGAGCCCTACATCCTGGCCACCGAGAACGACGTGCTCAACGGCCTGGGCATGCTCTTTATGAAGCTCCTCACCAACCGCGCCCAGATGTTCTCTGACGTCCGTACTTTCTGGAGCCCCGAGGCCTGCAAGCGCGCTTCCGGCTACGACGTCACCGGCGTTGCTAAGGAGAACGGCGGCTTTATCCACCTCATCAACTCCGGCGCCACTGCGCTGGACGCCTGCGGCGAGTGCCGTGACGAGAACGGCAACCCCGTGATGAAGCGCTGGTGGGAAGTCACCGACGAGGATATCGAGACCATGACCAAGGCCACCACTTGGCCCGCAGCCGACAACGGCTACTTCCGCGGCGGCGGCTTCTCCAGCTCCTTCACCACCCGTGCTGAGATGCCCGCCACCATGATCCGGCTGAACCTGGTCAAGGGTCTGGGCCCGGTGCTCCAGATCGCCGAGGGCTGGACCGTCCGGTTGCCCGACGAGGTCACCGATGTGCTGATGAAGCGCACCGATCCCACCTGGCCCTGCACTTGGTTCACGCCCCGGTGCGACGGCAAGTCCGGCAGCGCCTTTGAGGATGCCTATGCAGTCATGAACAACTGGGGCGCCAACCACGGTGCGATCTCCTACGGCCACATCGGCGCCGACTTGATCACCATGTGCTCCATGCTGCGCATCCCTGTGTGCATGCACAACGTCCCTGAGAAGGACATCTTCCGGCCCGCCGCCTGGAATGCCTTCGGTATGGACAAGGAAGGCCAGGACTACCGCGCCTGCGCCGCCTATGGTCCGATGTACAAGGCTTATTGATTTGCGTTTCTCCGGGCGCACTGCACTTTCGCAGTGCGCCCGGTATCCATGCTGTGATCCTGCGGGGGCGGCGTTTTGACGGGCTGCGCAGATTTTCCTTTGTGAGCATTTGACTGTAGCCTGCAAACATACCGCATTGCCGCCCGCGAGATAAGATAAGAAAGGAAGAAGACTATGCTTTTGAATGTTCCCTCTATTCTCTCCCCTGAACTCCTGAAGGTGTTGAGTGAAATGGGCCACTCCGATCGCATCTGCATCGGCGACGGCAATTTCCCCGGCGCTTCCATGGCCAAGGCTAAGAATGCCATTTTCCTCCGGGCGGACGGCCACGGCGTGCCGGAGCTGCTGGACGCCATCCTCACGGTGATGCCGCTGGACGCCTATGTGGAGACGCCTGCCCTGCTGATGGAGACCATGGACTGCGACAAGGATCTGGAGATTCCCATCTGGGACGAGTATAAGAAGATCATCGCCAACCACGATCCCCGGGGAGAGAAGGCTGTGGGCCATGTGGAGCGCTTTGCCTTCTATGAGGAAGCGAAAGACTGCTACTGCATTCTGCAGTCTGGTGAGAGTGCCATCTATGCCAACATCATTTTGCAGAAAGGTGTTATTAAGTAAGTGAACGGCTTGCTGCGTATGCTGGAGCCTGCGCTGCCGGTTTTGGTAGCCTTGGCCCTGGGCCTGTATTGCCGCCGCTCCAACTTCCTCAGCCGGGATCATGTGGATGCGCTGAAAAAAGTGGTAGTCAACATCACGCTTCCAGCGGTGCTGTTTTCTGCCTTTGCGACGGCGGAGTATTCGCTCCAGACCATATCGATTCCTGTGCTGGTGTTTGCGCTGTGCTGCGTTGGATTGGTGCTGGGCAAGATTCTGGCTCGTTTTTTACGGCTGCCGGGACGAATTGCGCCATACCTCGCCACCGGGTTTGAGGCGGGAATGCTGGGCTACGCACTTTATGCGCTGCTTTTTCCGTCGGAGCCTACGTCGCATTTTGCGATTTTGGATCTGGGCCAGACCCTCTTTGTCTTTACGCTCTATAAGGCGCTGCTCTCCGGTGGTGAGACCAAGTCTCTGTGGAAGGACATCATCAATACACCCATTCTCTGGGGGACCTTTGCCGGTCTGGTCGTGGGAGCCACCGGACTTTACGGCTGGATGACCCAAAACGGCACTGCCGCTGTGGTGAACAGCCTCACGGACTTCATTTCGGCCCCGACCGGTATGATGATCCTGCTGGCAGTAGGTTATGACCTGGACTTCGGAGAGATCCGCTGGCGGGATACGGCGCGCTTTGTGCTGCTGCGGCTGATCTCCATGGCTCTGCTCTTTGGCCTGCTGGTTCTGGTCAACCGTACACTTCTTAATAATGTAATCTTTGAAGGGGCTGCGCTGCTGCTCTTCATCCTGCCGCCGCCCTTTGTAATTCCGATCTTCGCAGATGAACCCTCCCAGCGGGCACAGATATCTTCGGCGCTGTCGGCGCTGACGGTTGTGACGCTGGTGCTGTTCGCTGTGATGACAGTCGCGTTTTAACGATATTGCCGCCGGCCTTAACATGGAAAGACCGGCGGCAATTTTTGATGGGCACGTGATTTGCAAGTGCCGCCCCCACCGGTAGTGGTAAAGGGACGGAAAAGGGCACAATTGGTAGTAGGTGAAAAAAGATGAAAAAATCGCAAAAAAGGAGTTGACAAAGGGAGAAATAGCTGGTATCATATGCAAGCACTCTTCGAGAGGGCGACAATCAAGGCCGCGGGCCGAATAAAGTCAAGAAAAAAGTGCTTGACAAATGAGACGCGATGTGCTAAGATGTAAAAGTTCCGCGTAGAGAGTTAAAGCTCAATGAAACGCAGAACAAAACTGGCCAAAACTGCCGGGTGTACCTTGTAAATTAAACAACGTGAACACAAACAGCACCTTGGACAATTTTTAAAAGTTGTTCTTGAATGTCAGAAAATGACGTGCGAGAATAGCCAACGAATTTCTTGAGTAA
>DVHE01000060.1 GCA_018712245.1 Candidatus Avoscillospira avicola
TCCGGGGACATGCGCATCGGAAATCGCACTTTACACCCCAAAAGGTTCGACAGCTTTTCGAAGAAAACCGAGAACCTTTTGGGGTGCAGCCCCCTTTGTCAAAAAAGCGTAGCTTTTTTGACAGTCTGAGCTCCCCTTGAGGGGAGCCTTTGGTGCCGGTGTCTGGGGGGCGCCGAACATACCGGCTAAAGCCTCCCCTAACGCCCGGAGGGCTTTAGGGGAGGTGTCATGGCCTTTGGCCATGACGGAGGGGTTCCGTAGGGGCGGCTAGCAGCCGCCCGCTGGGCCGCGCTGCCAGAACGCTGCCGCCGAACGCACTCGCACCGTCCTCGTTGTAGGGGCGGATTGCATATCCGCCCGGATACAGTGCAGGTTTGCAGGGAACCTTAAACGGCACGGTGTTGTCAGCTGGTTTTACCCTTCCGGGCAAAGGAAGCCCCGCCGCAGAATGAAGCTTCTGCGGCGGGGCTTTTTATGTTGCGGGAATGATTGGGAGGCAGCTCCCGGGCTTACGGCCAGAGGGTCTCCTCGCCGCCGCCCAGGGGATCGTCGGGGATGGTCTCCTCCGGCGGCGTCTCCGGCGTGTCCGGCGTGGTGCCGGCGGAGGGGTCGGAGGCCGGCGGGTCCTCGGTCACAGGCGCCTCGGTGGGGCCGACCACGTAGATGGCCGGGCGGGCCTTATAGGTGCTGTAGATGGTGCGGCTCTCCAGCAGGTTGCCGTTGCCGTCGTAGACCTTCTGATATGCCTCCACCTTGGCGCCGGTGTAGGCGCCCTGGATCACCTGACGGTAGCCCACGGGCTTGGTCTCGTCCAGCTTCTCCTGGGGCTCCTCGGTGAAGGTGGAGAGGGTCTGGGAATCCATCACTACATAGTTGTCGTTCTCCTTGACACCCCAGAAGGTGATATTCACCTTGCCGCCGTCGATGTTGGCTTGAATTTTGATGGGGTTTTCCCGGTTGTTGCGGAACTGGTAGTCCAGGCCGGAATCATAGAACACCGTGGCGTCCATGCCCTTGGGTACATATGTCACCTGGTACATATGGGGCGCCCGCTGGACCTGCTCCAGGTCCATGTACAGGGTGGTATAGTAGATGGTGGAGGCCACCTGGCAGACGCCGCCGCCCAGGTCGTCCACGCTGGCGCCGTCGCCGCCGTAGATGGTGGCGGGCTGGTAGCCCTTCTCGGCGGTGCGCTCGCCGACCACGTCGTTGAAGGAGAAAATCTCACCGGGGTTGACGATGGTGCCATTGATGGCCTCGCAGGCCAGGCGGAGGTTCTCGGTGCGCTTGGCGTCTTGCACATAGGAGCTGGAGCGGCTCTCTAGCTTAGTGCCGAACATCTGGTGGGAGAGGGTGGCGGCGTCCACGGCGGGCTCGGCCTCCAGCAGCGGCACCGTGAAGGTCTCGCCGGGTTCAGCCCGCTCCAGGCGCGTCTCGGCGGCCTGGAGGTCGAAGCGGTAGCCGCTGACGCCCTCTTCAATGGTGTGGGTCTCGGGATTGTAGACCGCGTCGTGGATCTGGCTCTCCAGCGTTTCATGAAGGGCGGCGAGATCAATGTCCTCGTAGGGGATCACCTGGTACTCCCAGACGATGGGCTCGAAGTTGCCGGTCTCAAAGGCCTGGCAGACGGCTTCATAGAGTCCGTCGGTGTCCAGCTCCCGGCCCTCCCGGCCACGGGTGACTTCCAGCATGCCCGCGCCCTCGTCCAGCGCCATGGCGCTGTTTTGCGGAGCTTCCCGGGTCATGACGGCGGCTTCCTGAATCTCCTGGGTGATGGCCTCCCGGTCAAACTCCAGGGCGGTCTCCAGCGGGATGTCCATCTGGGTGGTCTGGCAGCGGAGGTAGTTTAAAATCGCCTGGAAGGGGCCGTCGCTGCGGCCATAGGCCAGCGCCTCCCGCAGGGCCTCCTCGGTGTCGATGGCCACGGAGGTCTGCTCCGGGGAGAAGGTGATGGTGCGGTCCGGGAGCTGCACCTCCAGCGTCGAGGCGGTGTAGGCCTGGGCCACGGCGGTCTCCACCTTGGTGCGGGCCTCGCCGGTGGTCAGGCCGCCGATCTCCACCCCGGCCATGCGGACGTTGGGGTAGATGGTCTTGCTGCTTTCCAGCATGGAGCCCCAGGCGTACAGGCCCACCACCAGGAGCAATGCCGCGATCAGGGTGACGATCAGGCCGGTGCGAAGGCCGTGGCGCTGCTTTTTGCGTTTCTTGTTCTGTCGTTTATGGGCGGCGCGGGAGGCCGCCGTTGCTGTGGTAACTGCCATACTTTTCTCCTTTGTGTGGGAACGTGCGCGATCTCTTTTTGTATATCATACGGGATTTTCCGGGGCTTTGCAACTACAAAGCCGGTGCATCTGTGACGAATTGGTGACATTTTCCTGAAAAAAGCAGGGGATTTGACACCATTGTATAGAATTTGTATCCGCCTTCCGCGCCTGCGGCGGGGGCGCGGGCGGGCGGCCTGCCGCCGCGCCCGGCGGCTTCACTGCTATAGACCGGATTTTTCCGCGGTTGGTTGCAGGCGCTTGAAAAAAACCTGCGCAGGCCCCGGGGCCATGATGCTGTTTGTTCACAAATTTGGGCATCTTTATGGTATAATACTACCCACAATGCTCCCATGCAGCCGGCTGCAAATCCAGGGAGCCAGGAGTGAGCCATGGACGATCAATCCTACAACCCCAACGGCAGTTACAACTACCGTCCCAAGCCGCCGAGGCCCAGCTTCGACGGGAAGAAAATTTTGAAAATCGCCGCCGCCCTGGTGGCGGTTGTGGTGGTGGCCGCGCTGGCCCTGGGTTCCTTTTACACCATCGGCGAGCAGGAAAACGCCGTGGTGACGACCCTGGGCGTCCCGCAGACCGTCACGACGCCCGGTCTCCATTTCAAGATCCCGCTGATTCAGCAGGTTCAGAAGGTGGATATGACCATCAAGGGCTTTGCCCTGGGCTATGACGTCAACTCCAAGGAGTCCAACACGGAAGAGAGCCTCATGATCACCAAGGATTATAACTTCGTCAACGTGGACTTCTTCCTGGAATACCGGGTGACGGATCCGGTGAAGTACCTCTATAACAGTGCCGACCCCGTGGCGGTCCTCAAGACGCTGGCCCAGAGCTACATCCGCGATACCATCGGCCTCTACCCGGTGGACGACGTCATCACCTCGGGCAAGAACCAGATTCAGGGGGAGATCAAGGACAAGATCATCACCCGCATGGAGCGGGAGGACCTGGGCATCCAGCTGGTCAATCTGACCATTCAGGACGCCGAGCCTCCCACGGCGGAGGTTTTGGCTGCCTTTAAGGATGTGGAAAACGCCAAGCAGGGGAAGGAAACCGCGGTGAACAATGCCAATAAGTACCGCAGCGAGCAGATTCCCGCCGCCGAAGCCCAGGCCGACCAGATTTTGCAGCAGGCCGAGGCCGACAAGCAGAGCCGCATCAACGAGGCCACCGGCCAGGTGGCGCGGTTCAACGCCATGTATGAGGAGTATCAGAAGTTCCCCGGCATCACCAAGCAGCGGATGTATTACGAGGCCATGGAGGAGCTGCTGCCCGGGCTGAAGGTCATCCTCACCGACGGAAACGGGAACCACCTCAATATGTTCGACTTCGGCAGCTAAGGAGGGACGCGCCATGAAAAAAATTATCCGAAATATCATCCTCGTGGTTGCCGTCCTCGTGGTGCTGGTGGGCGCCGCCGGCGCTCTGGTCGTCACCCAGGAAAATGAGTATACCATCGTCCGCCAGTTCGGCAGGGTGGTCCAGGTCCATGATACGGCGGGCCTGAGTTTTAAGGTCCCCTTCATTCAGGACACCCAGAAGCTGCCCAACACCGTGCTGCTGTACGACCTGCCGGTTTCCGACGTCATCACCAAGGACAAGAAGACCATGGTGGCCGACAGCTTTGTCCTCTGGCGGATCTCCGATCCCCAGAAGTTCATCCAAACCCTCAACTCCAGCGTCTCCAACGCCGAGAGCCGCCTCAGCACCCTGGTCTACAACAGCATGAAAAACACCATCTCCGGCATGAATCAGAGCGAGGTGATCTCCGGGCGGGACGGCGAGCTGGCCGGCGCGATCAAGGCCGGCGTCACGGGCCTGGAGCAGTACGGCATCGAGCTGATCGCCGTGGAGACCAAGCGCCTGGACCTCCCGGATGACAACAAGGAGGCCGTTTACCAGCGGATGATCTCCGAGCGGAACAACATCGCCGCCCAGTACACCGCCGAGGGCGAGAGCGAGGCCCAGAAGATCCGCTCCGAGACCGACAAAGAGGTGGAGATCATGCTCTCCGAGGCCAAGGCCCAGGCCGAGGTCCTCCAGGCCGAGGGCGAGGCCGAGTATATGCGCATCCTCTCGGATGCCTACGCCGACGAGGAACGGGCGGAGTTTTATAACTTTGTCCGGGGGCTGGACGCCGCCAAGGCCAGCCTCGCCAACGGCGAGAACGTCCTCTTCCTGGGGCCGGACTCCCCGCTGGCCGAAATCTTTTATGAAAACGGCATGACGGAGGCCGTCCCGGCGGAATGAGCCGACGGCTTTGAACAGACCCTGAGAGATAAAATGAGCCCGCCACAGAATTTTGAAAAATTCTGCGGCGGGCATTTTTTCATGTTGAAGCAGTCTTTTCACCCAGCCGGCGCCGTCAAAATACCTTGATGAGCAGCAGCTTTCCCTGCTGCAAAGATACCGTGGCCTCACCGCCGGGCAGCACCTCGTTGCTCACGCCGTATTGATACTCGCAGGGGATCTCGGCGTCGGACAGGGGATACTTGGCGCCCCGGATGGTGACGCCCCGGGCGCAGCCGGTGATGTTCAAAAGGGAGAAGAAGGAGAAGCGGTCCGGGATGGAGACCGGCGTCCGGGAGACGATCTCCATTTCGGAGTAGTCGTCGAGGATGCGCCCCCGCTTGCCCAGGGCGTCCAGCTTCAGCAGAATGGACACGTTGCCCAGGGTGTGGTCCAGCCGCCCGCCCACGACACCCACCAGTAGGAAGTCGTCGTAGCCCCGCTGCAGCGCCTCCTTGACGGCGTATACCGTGTCGGTGTCGTCCTTCTCTCGGGGCAGCACGATGGTCTCCACCGGCAGATGGGGATTTTCGTGGGAGTCAAAGTCCCCCACGATCAGGTCGCCCCGAACCCCCAGGGCCGCCTGGTGCTTCAGGCCGCTGTCGCAGAAGATCACGTAGTCCGTCTCCCGCAGGGCCCGGCGGACCAGATCATAGTTTCCGATTCCTGCCCCGCCGACGATCACGCAGCGTCCCATCATCTCGCCTCCGTCCAGGCCATTTCCCAGAATGCCAGCTCATAGCGGGAACAGGCCACGAAAATATCGGTGAGATGCTGCATCTGCTGCGGGCTGTAAGAGACCGTCAGCCGGCGCAGCGTCTCAAATAGGGTGCGGTTGTCCGCGTGGTAGCTCTCGGAGAGGTAGCCCCGAATCCAGTCGCCGTAGAAGGCATCCTCCAAGGCGGCGGGGTTGTTCTCCACCATGGTCCTGGCGATGACCTCGTAGCTGTAAGCGCAGGAGAGGATGGCCGCTAGGATCTCCGCCTCGCCCTCCTCGTAGGCCACCCGGAGCATATAGGAGGTATAGGAGAGGTTGTCCAGGGCGCGGGGCGTGGCATCGATTTCCGCCTGCGTGACGCCCAGCCGCGCCAGGTAGCCCTGGTGGACATCCAGCTCCCCATTCATCACGGGGATGTACTTGGCGAACAGGTTGGCCGTCTCCAGGCTCTTGGCCTTGGCGACGCCCAGGGCAAAGGTCTTGGCGTAGTCCTCCAGGTAGAGGCAGTCCTGGATCAGGTAATAGCGGAACTTCTCGCGGTCCAGCGTCCCGTTCTGGATGCCCAGCACGAAGGGGTGCTGGTTATAGGCGCGGAATAGCTCCGCCGTGGCGTCCAAGAGTTGTGTTTCGATGTTCATGCCTCTGCCTCCCGGGCGTACTCGCCCTGCAAGTTGAACGCGTGATGCATGGGGCCCGCGCCCTGGCCCAGGTCCAGCATGGCTGCCAGGGCGCCGGAGAGGTAGTCCTTGGCCCGCCGGACTGAATCGGCCAGGGAGAAGCCCTTGGCCAGGTTGGCGGCAATGGCGCTGGACAAGGTGCAGCCCGTGCCGTGGGTGTTGGGGTTGTCGATGCGCGTACCCTGGAACCAGGTCAGCGCGCCGCCGTCGTAGAGCAGATCGTTGGCGTCGTTGACACGGTGGCCGCCCTTGAGCAGGACGGGGCAGCCGTAGGTGTCCCCGATTTTCCGGGCCGCCGAGATCATGTCTTCCTCCGTATGCACGGCCAGGCCCGAGAGGACCTGGGCCTCGGGGATGTTGGGCGTGACCAGGGCGGCGAGAGGCAGCAGCTGCCGGCACAGCGCCTCCACCGCGTCGGTTTTCATCAGCGCGGAGCCGGAAGTGGCCACCATCACCGGGTCCACGACCACGTGTCTGGCCTGGTAGTGCCGCAGCCGCTCGGCGATGACCGCGATGAGCGCGCTGGAAGACACCATACCGATCTTGACTGCGTCGGGGACGATGTCTTCAAAGACCGCGTCCAGCTGCTGCCGCAGAAAATCGGGAGTCGATTCCTGAATGGCTCTGACGCCGGTGGTGTTCTGCGCCGTGAGCGCCGTGACGACGCTCATGGCATAGACGCCGTTCATCGTTATGGTTTTCAGATCGGCTTGAATTCCGGCGCCTCCGCTGCAATCACTTCCTGCTATGGTCAATGCTGTTTTTAAGCGCATGATGCGTCCTCCTATTTTATTTCAGTATGGTTTCGTGCCGCCGGCTCACAAAGCCGCGGCATATTTCCAAAAGTCCTCCGGGTGGGAGAAGTCCGCGAGATAGCAGTCGGCCAGGGCGATCAGCTGGTCCTGGCGCGGCTCGCTGGCGTCGTAAACCGCCACCACCGGGAACCCGTCGGCCTTGGCGGTTTTGACCGCGTGGAGCGCGTCCTCGAAGACGACGCAGCTGCCGCGGTCGGCGCCCAGGTGTTCCAGGGCCATGCGGTAGATCTCCGGCCGCTCTTTTCCGTGGCCCACCTCGCTGCAAGTAAAGATGGCGTCAAAGTAGTGTTCCAGGCCGCAGCGGCGCAGCGCGGCCTCGATCTGGTAGCGGTCTGTGGCCGTGGCGATGCCCATAGCGACGCCCGCCTGGCGCAGCTGCTCCAGCAGCGCAGTCACGCTGGGCTTGGGCAGGGCGTCGTGGAAGTAAAATGCCTCCACGGTCCGGTTGATGCCCTCCATGATCTCCTCCACGGGGAACGGCAGGGCGTAGGTCGTCTGAAAATACTGGGCTGCCTGGCGCAGACTCATGGTGCGCAGGTCCTCCGCCGTGGAGGGCAGTGGCGTTTTTCCCAGGCTGCGCAGGTAGAGTTCGCCGGCCTGATCCCAGATG
The DNA here is from genome assembly GCA_018712245.1 of Candidatus Avoscillospira avicola. Taxonomy (GTDB): domain Bacteria; phylum Bacillota; class Clostridia; order Oscillospirales; family Oscillospiraceae; genus Avoscillospira; species Avoscillospira avicola. Next base: position 7,389 of record DVHE01000060.1, read on the forward strand.
AACATGGAATCGAACAGCGTGCCGTCAAAGTCGAAAATGCAGCACTTCAGGCTCATGCGTTCACCATCTCCTCCGAGAGCCGGCGCAGCAGGCGGCACTCGCTTTCAATGTCCGGGGCGGAAAAAATCGCGCTGACCAGGGCGACGCCGTCCACGCCCGAGCCGGCCAGCTGGGCGATGTTGTGCTTGGTGATGCCGCCGATGGCCACCACCGGGATATCCACGGCGTCGCAGATCGCCCGGAGCGTGCCCGGGGGCAGGACGTCCGCGTCCGCCTTGGTGGAGGTGGAGAACATGGCGCCCACGCCCAGGCAGTCGGCCCCGTCGCGGACGGCGTCCAGCGCCTCCGCCACGGAGTGAACCGACACGCCGATCATCATGTCGTCCCCGACCCGGCGGCGCACCTGGGCCGCCGCCATGTCCTCCTGGCCCACGTGGATGCCGTCGGCGTGGCACTGGATGGCAACCTCCACGTTGTCGTTGATGAACAGCGGCACGCCGTAGCGCCGGCACAGCTGGGAGACCTCCAGGGCCTCCGCCAGGAACGCTTCGCCGGAGAGCGTCTTCTCCCGCAGCTGTACGCAGGTGGCGCCGCCCCGCAGGGCAGCTTCCACCTGTTCCAGTAAGCTCTGCTTGCCGGTCCAGGCTCTGTCCGTGACGGCGTAGAGCAGCATGGTCTTCTTATCGCACTTCATAGTTGGCGCCCTCCTCCAGCATTTCCGGGGTCATACGGTAAATGGCGTCGATGATATAGCTGCGGTACGTGGCGTTGCCGTCCAGGGGGGAGAGCCTGGCGTGGGCGATCTCGCCGGCGTAGCCCATCGCGGCCACGGCTGCTGCGGCGGCCTCCAGCGGAGACTGGGGGTTGGCGGCGACGAAGGCCGCGGTCATGGCGGAGAGCTGACAGCCGGTGCCGGTGATGGAGGCCATCATCGGGTGGCCGTTGCGGATGCAAAAGGCCTTACTGCCGTCCGCGACGATGTCGATGGCGCCGGTCATGGCGACCACGGCGCCTGTTTTCCGGGCGAAGGCCTGGGCAAAGGCGATGCCGGCGTCGAGATTCTCCTCCGTGATGCGGTCCGAGACATCGGCGTCCACGCCTCTGGTGGTGCCGCTGCCGGAGGCCAGGGCCTTGAGTTCCGAGACGTTGCCGCGGATCACCGCGAAGCGCACGTCCCGCAGGAGGGCCAGGGCGGTGTCGGTCCGCAGCTGGGAGGCGCCGGCGCCCACCGGGTCCAGCACCACGGGGTGCCCCAGGGCGTTGGCCTTGGCGCCGGCCATGTGCATCGAAGTGATGGTGCGGCTGTTCAGCGTGCCGATGTTGAGGTTCAGCCCGGCGCAGATGGCGGTGATTTCAGCCACTTCCGCCTGGTCGTCCGCCATGATGGGGGAGGAGCCGCAGGCGAGGGTGATGTTGGCGCAGTCGTTGACCGTCACATAATTGGTGATGTTGTGAATCAGCGGGTGGCAGGCGCGAACCTGCCGGAACATTTCCTGAAACATACTCGAATTCTCCTTGTCGCGTTGGTGGTAACGGGGGAGCGCAGTGCAAGCGTCCAGGCGCGGCCCGGCCGGCCCACGCGCTGGGAAAAAGAAAAACCGAAGGCAAACCCCGTTGGCGCCTCCGGTAAATGACCCGTGTATGACTTCCTACGGCGGCATGATCCGCATCAGGTGCTAGGGTCGAAGTTCGGTTCCTTCCTCTCAGCTTGAAAACACAAGCTCCCCTGTATTTATGGCTTTAGTATATACCGCCTCAGTCCAAAACGCAAGGGCATCTTGCAGTCCAAGGATTAACCCCGGCCCCCGTCTGCTGCCGGGATGCCGCTGCGCTGGATGAGCGGATCAGAGCCGTTTGCTCTGAAATACTCCGTGATTGCCTGTGAAATACCCCAAATCACCAGACGGCGGAGGACTCAGCGCAGCGATACCTGAAATTCCGTGGGATCAAAGGCATACTGCTCCAGCAGCGCTGCGGCGGGGATCATCTGAATGCAGCCTGTATTGCTGCCGGTGTCAAACTCGTACACCCGATAGACAAAAGCACCGTCGTCCTGATACGTCTCCAGAAACAGCTTTTCATTCCGACTCATATAGAACGGGGTATGGATCCCGCCGCGGGTCGTCTTGACCTCGATGCGGCGGATACTGCCGTCTGGATTGACGGAGCTGATGTCATAGCCGAGGCCATCCCCCTGGAGTTGGCTGAGGTGCAGTACCCGATCGACGGAAGAGGGGTCCAGCGTGGCCACCCGCGCCCGCTCAAAGGCAACCACAAATTCCTCGCCGAGCCGGCCCAGCTCCGCGTTTTCCCGCTGCACTGCTTCCCAGTCCACGCGGCGGGCAGTGAAGGTCCGAGTCCGCTGCCGCCGGGTCTGAATGTCCTCCTGCGTTAAAACGACTTTCTCGTCGCCCAGGCCCCGAATGGCGATGAACTGGGCCGGACGGACGGATTTGTCCACGGCAAAGCCTTCCTCATATGTTTGAAAGGTGCTGGCCTGATGAGCCACAATATTCCCAATTCGCTGGATAATCCGTATTTCATTTCGTGTGGAGGAGGGCAGCTTGTCCTCCTCGTCAAAGACCAGGACCTCGCTGAGGCGCTGCTTGACCTCCGTGGTGGACAGTGCGCCATATTGGTCCAGCAGTGGAACGATGGCTTTGCGGATATCAGCTTCCGTGTGCATGGTTGGCCTCCTCTCAATAATTCATGATCATCAGATGCTCAGCTTCTTTGGCGTTTCGATTTTGAAAGCTGACAAGATACCTTTTTTCAAAATTGACCATGCGGAACTCGCGGTACAGCTTATAAATGAAGTCCGTGTTCTTGATGACCAGCATGAACTTTGCAGGCGTGGATCGACAGAAGGCCGCCAGCCGCTCATGATCGTGGCTGGTAAAGCAGTTCTGTGCATAGGTGGAAAAAGTCGTGTCATAGGGCGGATCCAGAAAAATAAAATCCTGGCTGTTCAGGGCTTGGTCAGACAAAAACGCCTCAAAGTCCTGACTGGACAGGGTGGTTCGCGACAGCCGCGTCTGGGCATCTGCCTCCAGCAGCGGCCGCAGTTTGGGCGAGAGCGTTTTGCTGTTGTAGCTGCTTCCGCCGTAAGGCACGTTGAAGCCGCCGTCTTTGTTATATCTGAACATGGAGGAATAGCAGTATTCGCGGATAAAGTAGAAGACTGCGCTGTCGGTCAGCGGGTCCAGCCGGCAGATGCTGCGGTGGTTGTAAACCCACCGGAGATAGGTATAAGCGCCGCACTTGATGCCGGTGGTAATGTTGACGGCAATGTCGCCGTCGGACAGCGGGCTCTTTTGAGCCTCCAGCCGCAGCATGCGCCGCAGCTTCTGCCAGACGCTCTGGGAGAGGGTCTGCAGAAACTGTGTCCGGTTGAGAATCCAGGGGATGTCTGCCTGCTGGAGTAGTGCGTCCTGCTGTGCCGTCAGAATCTGCTCTATGTCACCGCGTTCGAGGGATTTCCCGGCCCGGGCCGCCAGAAACAGGCTGGAAAACGACGCCATGCTTGCCTCGGCAACGGTGTCCAGCTGAGTCCAAAAGGCATCCAGCTGCTCCACCCGTGCGAGAAAAGCGGGGAGGTTTGACTGCACCTGCCGGTACAGTGTCATCAGCTTTGCCGAGCGGTCATTGAGATAGTATGCATCCGCCTGGGGAAGACCCCAGTACACGGCGCCGCCGCCGACAAACGGCTCAAAATATCGGGCGATGCCGACGGGAGCATGCTGCAAAATATGGGATAACTCGTCCGATTTTCCACCCGGCCACTTGATAAAGGGCTTCATATGCTCAACTCCAGGTTATATATGTCGTAAAATATGATTACTATACCATGCTGGCAGGTAAAAAGCAAATTTGCCCGGGAAATCAAAGGAGCTACGCTCTGGGAAGCCCAGGGGAGGCGAGTAAACGTTGCTATCGCGTCATTGCCGCCCTGGGGTGGCCATACATTGTCTGCGGTGCATATAGATAGAAGCAGCCTCCTAGAACGTATTTTGTGGGCGCTTTCCTGGTACAGAGAAACCCCGGGCGTCTCTTCCTGCGCGGAAGAAACGCCCGGGGTGTTCTATGAAATGGGCCTCCAACTTGTGGGAAACGCTTTGCAAGAATCGTTCGCACCCATATCCCATTCACGACCCGCTTTCGGATTCGCCGGAAGAGGGGGTGTCTTCTTGGAGGATCAGAAGCTCGATCTGGGCGCCGGGGGTGTCGCTGGTGTTTTCCAGCGAGATTTGGAAGGCGTTGCCGAAGAACAGGCTGCACCGGATGTAAATATTGCGCAGCGCCATATTCCCAATTTTCTGGTTGAGGATATCCTCGCCGCTTTGCAGACTCTCTTCGTATTCCGCAAAGCGCCGGTAGAGCGCTTCCCGCTGCTGGGGATCGAAACCGGGGCCGTTGTCGCGGACCAGAATGTGCCAGCCGCCCGCTACTCGTTCGGCAGTCACGTAGATGGTGAGGCAGGAGTGGGCGTCGGAGATGGCGTGGCGGACGGCGTTTTCCACCAGGGGCTGGATTGTGAACTTGGGGATTTTCTTGGTGAGCAGCGCCGGGTCGGCGCGGACGTTGATTTCCAGAATTCCCTCGTAGCGCTTTAAAATCAGGGCGTTATAGCTGGCCAGATAGTCCAGCTCGTCCTGGAGCGTGTATTCCCGCTTGGTATAGTCAGAGATATAGCGGAGCATCCGGGAAAAGGCCATGCACAGGTCCGAGGCCTCCCAGTCACCGTTCATGTAGGCCACGGATTCGATCATGGCGATGGTATTATAGAGCGTATGGGGATTCATCTGGGCTTCCAGCGCCAGATAGTTGGCCCGCTCCTTTTCGGCGCGAACCTGGATATTGCGGCCGATGGCCTCGCGCAGCTTCTGGAACATCAGCCGGAACGAGCGGTTGATGTTCTCAATTTCCAGAATTCCGTAGGATTCCGGCAGAACCAGCGAGAGGTTGTCGTAGGAGACCTTGCTGACCGCCGCGTCCAGGTCCACCAGCGGGGCCGTCAGCCGGCGGGTGAGGGTGTGCATCACCACAAACAGCAGCAATGCGGCCAGAATAAAGACGGCGATCGAAAAGACCAGGAGCTCCGGGAGAAACGACAGGGCGACGGTCATCGGCGCGTACATGACCGTGATCCAGCCGGAGTAGCTGCTCTTGGAGTAGGAAATCTGGGCATTGTAGCCTCCAAAGGGCAGAACGGACTCGGGAGGACCGCCGACCAAAACTTCGTCGGGATTGGCGAAGTGGAAACGCACCGTCCCGGAAGCCTCCGGCTGATCTTCGATGACGGAGAAAATGTTGTGCAGGAAATTGGCGCTGACCCGTCCATCCTTGGGGAAGACGATGTTGCCGTTGGGGGCAAATACGGCGATGGAGCCGACGGAAGAGTCGATATCGCAGTACGTCTCCAGGTTGGAATACTCGCTCTGGACCTCGACGAAGCCGATGGATTCCCCATCTTGCTGGATGCTGCGGGCGATGGAGTAGATTCTGGTCCCGTTGGAGGAGAGAATGTCGGTGTGGGGGGAGAGGGTGACGTTGTTGCCGCTGCCCAGGACGATATCGCTGCGCCAGGGATAGTACTGGAGTTTTTCCGCCAGGAAGCCGCCGTCGTCGGGGGCATGGGGATAGACAAAGAGCGCGTCTTCACTGCAGGCTAGGATGCGGTAGGTGGAAAACAGCGGCGCGTCCAGCGTGTGGGTCATGGTGATAAAGTCATCGTTGTCCATGGCCTGGGGATCGTCGCCGGTGATGGCGTCCAGGAAGGACTGCGTGGCCAGAATTCCCTGGATGATGCGGTCCATGGACTGGAGGGAGTAGTCGATCTGCTCCTGCGTTTTCGAGACGATCTGGCTCTGGGTGTTCTGGCTGTCGGCCCGCTGCACGGTGTAGAGATAGCTGGTCATAATCAGCAGCATCACGATGAGAATGCACAAAAAGGTGGCGGCGTAGGAAAGAAACAATTTCCGGGAAAAGCTGCGCTTGCGCATGGGGGCCTCCTCTCACAGCCGCGGCGGCTGGCGTGGTATATATATCATAGCACCAGTTCGCCGCCGCTGGAATGGCTCGGCGAAGGAAGCTGCAATTTTTGATCGCGATGGTTTCTATTCTCCCAAAGGGGAGAGCAGGATACGATATTTGAAGATATGGTTATCAATGTCCATTTCCTGTGGGCGCGGCGTGTGGTATGATGAAAAAAATAGCTGCTGGAACAGGAGAAAAATGCAGTATGGACCATGTCAATCAACAGCCGGTGCGGATCCAGAATCCGATCCTGCCGGGCTTTCACCCCGACCCTTCCGTGGTGCGGGTGGGGGATACCTATTATCTGGCGGTCTCGACGTTCCAGTGGTTTCCGGGCGTGGCGGTGTACCAATCCCGCGACCTGGCCCACTGGAGCTTCGCGGCCTTTCCCCTGACCCGGGAGAGCCAGCTGCCCCTGCGGGGCGTGCCGGACTCCTGCGGTATTTTTGCGCCCTGCCTGTCCTGGGACGGCGGGACCTTTTATCTGGTCTACACCGTGGTCAAGACGGATTCCGTCTGGCAGGATACGGACAACTACCTGGTGACGGCGCCGGAGATCACCGGCCCCTGGTCGGAGCCGGTCTATCTGAACAGCGCCGGCTTCGACCCCTCGCTGTTTCACGACGCCGACGGCCGCAAGTGGCTGGTCAATCGGGACTGCGACACCCGGGGCTATCTCCAGGACCGGGGCGGCATTTTGCTGCGGGAGTACGATCCGGCGGCGCGGCGGCTCACAGGGCCGGAGTACCGCATCTACCGCAGCACCAAGATCATCGGCGCGGAGGGACCGCACCTGTACCGCAAGGACGGCTGGTACTATCTCCTGCTGGCCGAGGGCGGGACCGACTGGAACCATGTGGCGACGCTGGCCAGGAGCGAAAGCCTGTTCGGCCCCTATACCTGCGCGCCCAACACGCCGTTTCTCACCAGCCGGGACGCGCCGGAGCTGCCGCTGCAGAAGGCCGGCCACGGCTGCCTGGTGGAGACGCCGGACGGCCGGTGGTATTTGACGCATCTGGTGGGCCGGCCGCTGCCGGGGACGCGCCGGTGCGTGCTGGGCCGGGAGACGGCGCTCCAGGAGGTGCGATGGACCGAGGACGGCTGGCTGGAGCTGGCCCACGGCGGCCACTGGCCTGCGGTGGAGGTGGCGGTCCCGGCAGTTGAGGCCGAGTCGGTCCCGCGCTCTTGCCTGGACCACTTTGACCGGACAGAGCTGGGCTACCCCTATCAGACCCTGCGGGTGCCGCTGCCGGAAACGGTTCTGTCGCTGACGCAGCGGCCCGGCTGGCTCCGGCTCTACGGGCGGGACAGCCTGCACTCCCTGGACCAGCAGAGCCTGGTGGCCCGGCGGCAGCAGGCCTTTTCCTACGACGCCGAGACGAAGATGGAGTACCATCCGGGAAATTACCACCAGATGGCGGGGCTGATCTGCCTCTATGACACCTCCAACTTCTATTACCTCTATGTCACCCGGGACGAGGGGGGACGGCGGCGCTTGAATCTGCTGGTCAGCCTGGGCCATGTGCTCTCCTGGCCCCTGGAGGATGGCGTGGCGCTGGAGACAGAGGACGCGCTGGTGCTGCACGCCCAGGTGCGGAGAGACCGGCTGCAATTCTTCTGGCGGCCAGAGGCGGAGAACGAACTCCGGCCCATCGGCCCGGTGCTGGACTACAGCGTGCTGTCCGACGACTGGTATATGGAGCGGGGGAGCTATCGCTTTACCGGCGCGTTTGTAGGACTTTGCTGCCAGGACTGCGGCGACCGCACGTCCTGGGCGGATTTTGATTATTTTCTCTATGAGGAGCAGGAGGAACACTATGACGGATGCTGAAATTTTACGGCCCCTGGCCGCCCGATACCATGAGGCGGCCCAGTCGGAGGAGAACCGCGCCCATATGCAGCTGCACCGGGATATCAACGAAAAGCGGGGCGGACGGCCCATCGTACTCATTGACGAGATTCCCTGGCACGAAATGAACTTTGATGGGTCGCTCACGCTGCGGTGTCAGGACCCCTATCTCCGGGAAGTGGAGCAGTATCTGCGGCGGCAGCTCTACCAATGGGACCATATGCGGGCGGACATGGTGCTGCCGCCCTGGTATGGCGTGGAGAAGGTGGTACACACCACCGACTGCGGCGTGACCATTGCGTGCCAGGAGGTCAAGGGGGAGGAGGGGGCGGTCCAGTCCCACCGCTACGTGGGACAGTTCGAGACCATGGAGGACCTGCAGAAGCTCCACAACGAGACCGTGACCTATGACGCGGCCGAGACCGCGCGGCGGCTGGCCCTGGCGGAGGAGGCCATCGGGACAGAGCTGCCGGTGCGCGTGGTGGGCATCTCCGCCGGGTATGGGACTGCCTGCAAAACCTGGGATGACATCGCCCAGCTGGTGCCGCTGGAGGACCTGCTGATGCGGCTCCTGATCGACCCGGACTTTATGCACGCCCTGGCCGGGAAGCTGACGGACATTTTGCTGGACTGCTACCGGCAGTATGACAGCCTGGGCCTGTGGGAGACGGAGGCCTTCTGGCTCCATGGAACTGCCGCGCTGACGGACGGCTTTGAAGCGCCGGACGGCAACCCGGCCCGCCGGAACGTCTGGGGTCGCGGCCTGGCGCAGATTCTCTCCAGCGTGTCGCCGGAAATGCACGAGGAATTTGACATTGTCTATCAGCAGCGGGCCCAGGCCGGGTTTGGCCGGGTGTATTACGGCTGCTGCGAGCCGCTGGATCAGAAGCTGGAGCAGGTGGAAAAGGTCCCCAATCTCTGGAAGATCTCCATTTCGCCCTGGGCCAATGTGGACACGGCGGCAGAGTTTATCGGCGGCCGCTATGTGCTGGCGGCCAAGCCCTCGCCTTCAAACCTGGCGGGCAGCAGGCTGGATGAGGATGTGGTTCGCGGAGAACTGCGCCGCATCGTGGACGCCTGCCGCCGCAATGGATGCAGCTGCGATATCGCACTGAAGGATATCTCCACTGTACACGGAAAACCGGAGAATCTCTTCCGCTGGCAGGAACTGGCCATGGAGGCCGTGCAGGCATTCTGACGAACTGAATCTGAGAATATAAAACGACGCGCGGTCCGCCGGGAACGGCGGGCTGCGCGACAGCGGGGCGAAAAAGTCTTTTTGCCCCGCTGCCTTCGTTTTTGCAACTTTGGAAAAGTTGCAAAAACGCCCTGATTGGACGTGCGGTGGGCTTTTTGCCCCCCGCACACACCCCCCGCTGCTCTGCCGCGGCAGTCTATAGCGAGGTTCTTGGACAGTCTCACGCGCAGTCCGCCGGGAACGGCGGGCTGCGCGACTTTTTTGCTCAGGGAACGCGCTTTTCCTCGGACGTTTGCATCTGGGAAGGAGAGACGCCGGTGATGCGCCGGAACACCTTGGTAAAATAGTATACATCCCGGAAGCCCAGAGCCTCGGCGACCTGGTGTACGGTGGCGTCGGGGCTTTCCTGCAGCATGGCCTGGGCGCGGCTGATCTTCATCCTGGTGAAGTAGTCCATCAGCGTCATGTTTTTGGCCTGCTTGAACACCCGGCAGAGATACACCTTGGAAAAGTTGAACTGTTCGGAGAGGTCCTGCAGCGTGATATTTTCGGAGAGATGCTTTTGGAAATACTGCTCAATGGAGGCCACCAGCTGCTCCTTGCCGTCGGCGCCGAGGGACGCGTCCTTGGGCCCGAAGAGCTCCAGCAGCAGCACCGAGAAGCCGGAGGCCAGGGCCTCATAGGTGGAGGAGAAGCAGAGGAGATTTTCGACAATCAGCTCATTTTCAGCGATCTGGGTCGTGGTTTGCAGCTCCTGCCGAATGCTGGAGAGGAGAAACAGCAGGTCCTGCTGAATCAGGTAAAGGGGGCGCTGATGCTCCTCCCAGGCCCGGGCCAGCTTTCGGCAGGAGGCCCGCAGCAGCGCCGCGTCGCCCTGGCGCACCAGGGAGGTGAGCAGGGTGGCGTGTTCTGAAAGGGGAAAACCGGGGCGCGGACGCTCGTTGCGGCAGACGCCGGTCTTCCCCAGCATGATCCCCCGGGCGGCGATTTTGCGGCAGCTGCGCAGGGCGCGGGCGAGATCGTCGCGGTCGGAGACGGTACAGTAGGCGGTAACCGGCGCGTGGTACGCAGCGGCGAGCTGCGGCAGCAGGCTTTCGACGACGGCGCGGAGATGGTCCTCGTTGCCGGTGTACTGCCCCAGAACCACGGCCTTTTCGTTGGAAAAAATACCGTCCAGGCAGGCCTGCCTGGACACCTGCGGAAAGGCGCGCTGGAAGAGGGGCTGCAGCTCAGCGGCGGGGAAATAGGGGAAATCGGGATGGAATATATAGTCCGCGCTGGAGAGCGCGTTGGAAAAGATCAGATATACAAGGCCATAGGGCGGCTGGCAGCCGGGGGCCGGCAGCTCAAAGTCGGCGGGGCCGGCGGGCAGTCCCGTTGGTTGGGCTTGCCCGGACTGCCGGAGCGCGGCGGCACATTTGGCGAGACATGCCTGGAGGCTCTCCAGCTCCACCGGCTTGAGCAGATAGTCCTGTACGCCCAGCCGGATGGCACTTTGGGCAAAGGAGAAATCGGCGTAGCCGCTGACCAGCACCGTGATGGCGCGGAAGCCGGCGCTTTGCAGCTTTTCCAGCAGGGTAATGCCGTCCATATCCGGCATGCGGATATCCGACAGGACCACATCGGGCTTGGATTCTAAAATCCGGCCATAGGCCTCCAACCCGTTGGTGGCGGTACCGATGATCTCATAGGAAGCGTCGAGGGATAAGATTTTCTGTTTTAAGGTACGGAGTACCAGTACCTCGTCTTCGACCAAAAAGATGCGCATGACGCCAGCTCCTTTGCTGTTTTCCGGCGGATGGGAACGGTGAAATCATAAGCGTATCATACCATAAAACGCCGGGGATGCCAAACCGCGAAGGGGTAACCCGCGGAAGAGGATAAGATTTTCTAACATGGAGTTTACGATTTTTCAATGGGGGCGGTGCAGTATATGATTTTTAATAACCTGGATGCTTTCTGCCATTCATTTTCGCGGGATCGAACCTTACAATAAAGGCATGAAGCGGCGTAAGCCAAACTCCCGTTGCACGTTTGCCGAGGAATGGACCGGGTCCGGAATCGGCAAGGCAAACTGTGAAAAAGAAAACAAGGAGGAACTGTACATGAAAAAATGGATCGCATTGCTTCTGGCACTGACCATGCTGACAGGCCTGACGGCTTGCAGCAAGCCGGCGGAGCAAACCACGGAAGACTCCCAGACAGAAACATCAACCGAGACTGAGACCGATACCACCACCGATACCGAGACCGAGACCGCCCCTGAGGAAGAGGGCCTCTCCGGCAAGCTGGTGTTCTGGACCCAGTGGAACGAGACCGAGACCCAGGGCCAGGTGTTCCAGGAATACGCCGATGACTTCATGGCACTCCATGAGGGCGTGGAGATCGAAATCCAGTTCTGCGGCCGCGACATCGACAAGACCCTCAAGGCTGCCCTGGACGGCGGCGAAGTGATCGACATTTACGACTATCCTCTGGCCTATGGCGCCGAGCTGGCCGACAAGACCCTGGACCTCACCGAGTACCTGAAGAAGCCCTACAGCTCCACCGACGGCAAGACTCTGGAGGAGGTCATCTCTCCCGCGCTGTTGGCCACCGCCAAGGCCCAGACCCAGACCCAGGATCAGCAGCTGGCCGTGGGCTATTCTCCCTACCTGCTCTCCTTTATGTACAACGCCGATATCTTTGAGCAGGCCGGCGTGACCGCTGCCCCCACCACCTGGGAAGAGCTGGACGCCGTCTGCGCCGCCATCAAGGAGCAGGGCATCGCCCCCATCACCTTTGACGACGCTTATTCCTACTGGCTGGCCGGCATGTATCTCTCCCGTGAAAAGGGCGAGGACTTCATCGCTGAGCTGATTGCCGACACCACCGGCGAGATGTGGCGCGACGAGGCCGTTGTCAAGATGGCCAAGGCCTTTGAGGACTTTGCCAACAAGGGCTACTTCCACGAGAACGTCGGCGGCAACAAGTGGCCCGCCGGTCAGATCGACCTGGGCACCGGCAAGGCTGCCATGTACTACAACGCCACCTGGCTGCCCAACGAGATCCGCGACACCACCGGCCCTGACTTCAACTGGGGCGCCTTCACCTATCCCGACACCAACCCCGGCGCGGGCACCAGCTCTGTCGACTCCGAGGCCGGCGGCTCCAGTATGCTGGCTGTCTCCAAGTCCTGCGCCAAACCGGAGCTGGCCATGGAGTTCATCGCCTTCATGTACACCCCTGAAAATGACCAGAAGATGGTGGAAATGACTGCGTCCATCCCCTCCGGTTCGACCACGCCCTGGCCTGACGAGCTGGTCAATGTGCAGCCTGTGTTCAACTCCGTCACCAGCATTCTGAAGGTGGCTGGCGGTATCGACGCCAATGCCGATATCAAGGCGCTCCTCTCCGAGAATGTGATTCAGCTTTGTGCCGGCAAGATCACGGCTGACCAGTTTGTGGAAAACATGGTTGCCGCAACCAAGCAGTAACAGAAAACACCTGGAGGCCACAGACGCCCGGCACAAAGACCGGAGTGCCCTGTGGCCTCCTTTTTCCGGCAGGCCCATACTCGCTGTGGGCGTGCCGGAGAAAGAGACGGGATTGGATGGATTGGAGGGAAAACGTCTTTGAAACGAAATCGTAGATTATTTATTTTCAGCTTTTTGGCGCCGGCGGTGTTCTGTGTTCTGCTGGTGTTCCTCTATCCCGCAGTGCGGACCGTCATCATGAGCTTTTTCGACGTGCGGTTTATCACCGACTCCGTGGACCAGTGGACCATGGTGGGTCTGGAAAACTACCGCACGCTTTTCGGCAGCTCTGTCTTCCAGCGGTCCCTGTGGAATATTCTGAAAATCTGGATCATCGAGGGCGCGGCGGTGCTGGCCCTGGCCATGATCTTTGCCGTGATTCTCACGTCGGGCATTAAGGGTAAGGGCTTTTTCCGGGCCATGCTGTATCTGCCCAATGTCATCTCTGTGGTGGCCCTGGCCACCATGTGGCTTCAGTACGTGTTCAACAACCAGTACGGCCTTTTTAAGAGTCTGTTTACCTGGCTGGGCTGGGACGCGATGGCAGCCTTCCAGTGGACGGCGCCGGAGAATCTCTTCCTCTCTATGATGATTGCCTACGCCTTCGGCTCGGTGGGCTTTTATGTGCTGATTCTTGTGGCTGGCATCGACGGCCTGCCCAAGGACTACGAGGAGGCAGCCAAGCTGGACGGCGCGGGCGCAGTGCGGCGGCTGTTTTACATCACCATCCCCCTTTTGAAGGATATCATCAAGCGCTGCATCGTCCTCTGGTCCGCCGGCGCCATCGGCTTCTTTGTCTACTCTTCTCTCTTCTCCTTCAACACGGAGATGGCCACGGTGACGCCCATTGTCTATATGTATGAAATCGTCTTCGGCAAGGCTGTCGGCGCCACGACCGCCAAGCTCAACGCCGGCGGCGGCGCTGCGGTGGGCGTCATTGTCATGGTACTGGTATTACTCGTCAATGTGGTACTGAACCTCTTAATCAAAACGGAGAGCGATCAGAAAGGAGGCGAGGACTGATGGCTCGAGCCCATCATACAGGCAGTCTGGAACGCCGGCGGCAGATCAGTCTGCTGCCTGGCTATGTGCTGCTGCTGATCTGGCTGGTGTTTACCGTGGTGATGATCGGCTGGATCGTGCTGGCTTCCTTCAGCACCACCAGCGAGATCTTTACCGGCGCCCTGCTGGAGAGCGGCTTCCACTTTGAGAACTACATCCGCGTCCTGGAAAAGCACAAGCTGGGCCTCTACTTTATCAACAGCTTGATCTACAGTGTCTCCGCCTGTATCGGCATTGTGGTCATCGCCGCCCCGGCGGCCTATATTCTGGGCCGTTTCACGTTCCGGGGCAAGGGCGTTGTGACCAGCGCCTTTGTGACCTGTATGTCCATCCCCTCGGTCATGCTGATTCTGCCCCTGTTCAAAATGGCCACCTCGGCGCACCTCACCGGCACGCGGTGGGTGCTGATCCTGCTCTATATCTGCCTGAACGTGCCCTTCGGCGTGTTCTTCCTGACGGGCTTCTTCACGTCTCTGCCCAACGCGCTGGAGGAGGCGGCCTCCATCGACGGCTGCACGGACAACCAGGCCTTCTGGAAGGTCATGTTCCCTCTGGCGCAGCCCGGCATCGTCACGCTGACCATTTTCAATTTTATGGGCATCTGGAACGAATACTTCATCGCCCTGATTTTCGGCAGCAATTCGGAGCTGCGCACCATCGCCACAGGCTTACAGTCCATCGTCCAGTCCATGAAGTACTCCGGCGACTGGGCCGGCCTGTTCGCGGGCGTGGTGGTTGCGTTCCTGCCCACCTTTATCCTCTACCTCTTCCTGTCCAATAAGATTATCGCCGGCGTCACCGGCGGCGCAGTAAAGGAATAATGCTATGATTGTCAATTTGATTCACCGCCCGGCCCCGGGCAGCCAGTACGAGATGTTCCGCCTCCAGCAGGAGATGGCCCACAGCCTGGGGCTGAAGGTGACGCTGCTGCTGCCCTACGACTTTCTGTTCGACGAGCGAACCCTCCGGGATGTGCGGGAGGACCATGCCCGCTACGGCGATGAGCTGGGCCTCTGGCTGGGGGAGCTGACCGGCGGCCACATGGCCCAGGAGGTGGAGAGTCCCGAACCCTTCCTGTGGCTTCACAGCCGGGACAATAAGGAGAAAATTCTCCGCGCCGCCCTGGGGAAATTCTCCGAGGCATTGGGCGGCCCCCCGGCTGCCTTCGGCGCCTACCATATGGACGCGATTTCCATGGAGCTGCTGCACCGGCTCTGCCCGACGGTGAAAATCACCATCGCCGGCTGCTTTGAGGAGGGCGTCAAGGTCTTCCACGGCTGCAACAACTCTTGGTACCTCTTCAACGAGGGCATGCCCTGGTTTCCCTGGTATCCGGCCAGGGAGAATTCCCTGCGCCCGGCGGTGACACCGGAGGAGTGGTGCGGCATCGTCGCGGTGCCGCATCTGGCCCGGGACCTGGCGCTCTCCTTCGAGGGACGCAACGACTTTTTCGCCAGTCACCCGGCCAATGTCCAGCGGGCCATGGCCAACGACGGCGCGACGGCGCCCTATGTGCTTAACCTGCTGGATGTCTACCGGTTCCAGGAGCGGCTCAACCAGGGCTTCTCCTATACCAACGTGTTTGTTGGCCCCAACTGGCTGTCCGGCAGTCCCTATGTGCAGGACTCCGACGAAGTGACCCAGGGGCTTTACCGGGCGTACTTGGAGTACTTTGTCACCCTGCGGGAGCAGGGCAAGCTCCAGGATATGCACATGAGCGAATTTGCCGACTGGTTCCGATCCCATGTCCCGGTGGGAACGCCGCAGCTCTACGACGCCCGGGAAATCCTCTACGGCGGCGGGAAGCGCTATGTCTGGTACTGCGACAGCGACTTGCGGGTGACCTTCGACCTGTGCCAGGGCGGCTCCATCGGAGACCTGCGCCCCTTTGTGGCGCGGCTGCCCCGAAGCACCGGCGCCGACCGGCCGGAGAAGGCCATCGGGTCCAACCCGTACCTCATTCAATCCCAGTACCGGACGGGCAACGCCCACCATCATGCCGACGGCGCCCGCAGCACGCTGCTGCTGACCCACGGCGGCGAGACGCTGGACCTGGCGGACGTTCCCGCCGCGGCGGCCCGGGTGGAGCGAAGCGACAGCGGCCTGGTGCTGGAGCTGAAGCCGGTGGAGCTGCGCTTCTCAGACGGCCTGGAGGTCGCGGTGCAGACGACGATTCGCGTGGAGCGGGGCGGCAAAATCCGGTTCTCCAGAGCGCTGGCCGCCTGCTCGCAGCCTGAGGCAGAGCTGCTGGCCACGGAGTATGTAAAGGGCTGCTGGGGTGTGACGGAGTACCCCGAGCCCATGGAGGGAATCGTCCTGCTGGTGCGGGGTGCGCGAGATACCGCAGAGCTGACGTACCGCTACGGCGGCCGGACGCTGACGCTGCCGGAGGCCGCGGAGGCCGCCGCGGCGCTGCCGCAGCTGGGGACCACCCTGGGCCTGACGGCTGTGGCGGGCGAGACGGTCTGCGCC
This sequence comes from Candidatus Avoscillospira avicola, assembly GCA_018712245.1. GTDB lineage: Bacteria > Bacillota > Clostridia > Oscillospirales > Oscillospiraceae > Avoscillospira > Avoscillospira avicola. The sequence goes on from DVHE01000060.1 coordinate 23,521, forward strand.
TCGGTGGATGAGGGCTACGTATTCAACCCCTATTATACCCTGCGGGTGCAGGGACGCATAACACGGGAGAAAGGAATGGAAACAGCGCTATGGCTGGAGAAAAACGATTTTTGTACCGCTGCCCCGTCTGCTTCGGCCGGGAAAACGACGTAGTCCTGAGACGGCAGGGAGACCGCTGGTACTGCATCAAATGCAGCTTTACCGGCAGCAGCGAGGAGATCGAGGGGATGTACCGGGATCTCAAGAAGAAATTCCGGCTGATGACGACGCGAATCACCCTGGAGGACCTGGAGGCGGACCGGATCGGTCCGGCTGGCAGCTTCGAGGAAGGAACTGCGTAACGGGAAGGCGGAATACAAGCATGAAGCATCAGATCGCATTTCATAATGCCCCTTCCGACTGGTTTGAAGCCCTCCCGCTGGGCAACGGCAGCTATGGCGCGATGGCCTGGTACCGGGATCGCTGCCTGACGATCTCCCTCAACCACTATGCCGTCTACTATCTGCACGGAATGCCCCTGACCCACACGCAGCGGGGCGTCTACGAGCCCATCGCGGCGTATGAGCAGCGGATGCGGGAAAATGAACGGGACTATCGCCAGGAGCCCTTCCGCAATTACCGGAAATCCCTCTGGCCCGCGGCGGATGTGGTGCGGGAGGCAGGGACAGGACACCTGGGAACCAGCCACCCCCACAGCGGACAAATCGAGCTGTATTTCTCTGAGGCGCTGGACGATGCGGACAACACGTGCCTGCGGCTGGACATCGAGCAGGCCCTGCTGACGCTGACCATCCGCAAGGGCCAGAAGCGCCTTACCGTGACCGCCCGGGTGCTCCAGGGAACCGACGTGCTGCTCCTGGAGGCGGAGCAGACGGAAAAGCTGCTGGAGCGGGCCGTAGTCCGCTATCCGCTGCGCCGGGGCCACGAGGGCTACGTCTGCCGGTACAGCACGCTGGGAAGCGGCACCGCGGCGGTGCAAACCAGCTTTCCGACGCCGGATGGCGGACGGCAGGAGCTGGCCGCCGTCCTCACGGGCCAGGGTGCCGAACTGCATCCCGCCTCTGGGGACCGGTGGGCCGCGCTGGAACTGACCGAAGCGCCAGTCCGGATCTCCTTTGCCGTGTCAGTGCAGCTCCTCCGGGAAATGGGAGCGGCGGAGGCGGCGGAGCAAAACCGCCGGGTGCTGGAAACGGCTGATTCCTGGAAAGCCGCCCATGCGGCCCATTGGGAAGATTTTTTCTCCCGGAGCCGCGTATTTCTGCCGGACCTGTTCCTGGAACGGCTGTGGTACTACAATCAATATATTTTGGCCTGCTGTAGCGGCCGAAAGGGGCCGCATCCCGAACAGGCCTGCGGCCTGAACGGCCTGTGGGACGTTCGGCAGCCTACCATTTGGGGCAGTATGTGGTACTGGGACATCAATATTCAGGCGGCATTCTGGGGCGTCTTTTCCTCCAACCACCTGGAGCTGGCTGAGGCCTTCTGCGACGGCTTCCTCGCCTATGTCCCCATGGCGGAGCAGCGGGCCGAGGACTTCTATCACACCACCGGGTACGCCATCGACTATCCTCACGAGTTTTACAACTGCATCGGCCCCTGGTGCGCGCAGTTTTTGTGGTGGTACTATGAGCGGACCGGCGATCTCGACTTCCTGCGGAACAAGGCCTATCCGGTATTCCAGAAGCAGATCGAGTTTATTCGAAACATCGCCAAGTGGGACGAGGCACGGCAGTGCTGGTATATCTATCCGGACATTGCGCCGGAGCAGGGACCGGTGGCGCGAAACTCCACCATCACCCTGGCGGTGATTCGCTATCTGCTCCTCTTCACTCTGAGGGCAGGGCGAATCCTCGGCGAGGACAGGGAGGTGCTCTGCGGCTATGCCAAGTTCCTCAAGGAGCTGCCGCCCTATCCCACGGCCCAGGCGGAAGTTTACGGCACGATTCTGCGGGATTCCGAGACGGCGCCGGCCATTTTGGAGCTGCGCCACCCCTCACTGCTGATGCCGATCTATCCCGCCGGCCTGATCGACGCCAGCGCCCCGGACGCCCTGCGGGCGCTGGGAGAAAACACCGTCCGGTTTGCGCAGAACCATACGGAGCTGGGCGTGTTCCCCTTTGGCTGGATTGCCGCCGCGGCGGCGCGGATGGGCATGGGCAACACCGCCATTCGCGTACTCTACGAGCAGGGGCTGGACTGCATCCTCCGCGCCAACGGCATGGGCGCCGAGGAGACGGACCGGTTTATCAACCACTGTATTCTGGAGTTTGGATACAATTATCCGCCGTTTATGATGGAGCCGGTGGGAGAAATTCCGGCAGTCGTCAATGAAATGCTGCTGCAAAGCCGGAAGGGCGCGATCCATGTATTCCCGGCCATCCCGGACGGCAGCGGCGACCGGCGCGGCGACGCCTACACCATGGAGCCGCTGACGAAGCTGCGGGAAGACTGCTTCCCGGACTGGCGCGACTGTGCCTTTGAAAACCTGATGACGGACCGGGGCTTCCTGGTCAGCGCGGCGCGCAGGGAAGGCCGGGTGCGGTATGTGAAGCTCCGCAGCACCCTGGGCGGGAAGGCGCTGCTTTGCCTGCCGGAGGGCTGGGAGACTTGCGCGGCGACCTGCGAGGGTGTCCCGACGTCCTGCCGCATCGCCAACGGCTACTGCGTGCTGGACACCGCCGCGGGCAGCGAGTATCTGCTGTGCCCCGACAGCGCCGCCGAGGCCGGTGCTGCCGAACCGGCAGAGGACCGCGGCGCGCAGGCGCCCATCTCCTATATCTCCCACACCGGCCGCCGGGTGTTCGCGGGCAAGGACGAGCTCACGGAAATCGTCAAAGCCCTGGACGACGGCCTGTTCGACCGGTATGTGGACAACGTCCGGGGGCATAAAATCGCACCCTACTGCTTCAGCTTCGGCGTACCCAACGGAGAGCGGAAGCCGATTGCGGAGGTTCGCTATGCGCCTGCGGACCAGAGTGAAAAGCGCTTTTTGAAGATCACGGCGGAGAGCGCATTCCGTACCGCGGTGGGCTATGGCTTTGCGGCCCAGGGAACGCTGGCCGCCCAGGACGGGGGACGGACCAACTGCCTATTGCAGGATTGCCTCTGCGGAACCGACCCGGCGGCCTTCGATGTGGACCTGCCGGACGGGCGGTATACGCTGCTGCTGGTCTGCGGCGGCGCGGACCAGGCCACGGAGACCACGGTCTCCTGCGGCGGCGTGACGGCCTCGGCGGCGGCGAAGCCGGGGTGTTACGGGCTGCTGCGCATGACGGTGTCCCACCGCGGCCCAGAGCCCCTGCGCCTGTCCATCACAGCCGGCGGCCAGCCCTGGTGCGTCAATCTGCTGCTGATTCAAAAAGACGCCGCCTATCTGTGAGAGAAGGAAACAGGACGCAACGGCAACAGGCGGAAAACCCGCGCCTGTGACCGAATAGATACGTCAATCAAAACAAGGAGGAAAAAGAATGAAAAACAGTATCCGTAAGCTGCTGGCATGGCTCCTGATTATGGGCCTGCTTCTGCCCCAGGCCCTGGGCCTCGGGACGATCCCGGCAGCGGCGGCCCCTGCCGAAGCATCGGCGGAAGTGGAGTGGCCGGATGAAAGCGAGACCGATCCGGCGGAAAAGGTCAATTTGGCCTTAAACAAGCCGGCAACGGCCAGCAAAGAGGCATTGGACCAAGGCGTCCACCGGGTGGCAGGCCTGGCCGTGGACGGCGACGAGAGTACCCGGTGGTATGACGGCGATATTGACACCATGGAAGGCAACTGGCTCCAGGTGGACCTGGGTGCGCGCTATGGCCTGGATGAGATCGAAGTCCTCTGGGCCGATAAGACAGTTGCTCAGAAATATGAAATTCAGGTGTCTGATGATGGGAAAAACTGGCAGCACATCTACACCGTGGATTCCCAGCGGATGTTTGACGGTGCGCTGCGCCACACCTTCAATGTGTTTGGCGCGGGCCAGTACGTGCGGGTTTACGTTCTCGAGCGCGGTACTTGGGGCAACAGCATCTGCGAGCTGAAGGTCTATGGCGACCAGAAGGAACACCTCTATAGCAGCCATATCGACGCCGAGGACGCAACGCTGCTGGAGGGCACCGCTGGAGCGCCATCTGTGCTGGATGTCAAAGAAGCCTGCGGCGGCCAGGTGGCGGATGGGTTCTATGTCACCACGGATCAAGCCAACGACGGTGCTGGTGTGGAATTTGTGCCGGAAAACCTGTCCAGCGAGGCACGGACCTATTTGCTGTATGTGGGCTATGCCCGTTATTTCTATGAAAAGGCAGACACCATCGGCGTCTATGTCAACGGCGAGCGGGTCAAGACGCTGGAATTGCGGCCGGAGAGCGACAATGTCGATCTGACCATTCGTTCCGCGCCGGTGGAACTGGAACTGAAACAGGGAGACAAGGTTGCCCTGAAGGTGGACGCGGAATCCGGCGACCACGGCTATCTCCGCCTGGATTATATCAATCTGGGCCTCAAAGTGAACCGGCCCAGCCGGGATATGTCCCTGGTCTATCCCAAGCTGGCGCTCAATGTGGACGAGACCGCCCGCATCCTGGTGGAGTACCAGCAGGGCAGCGAGCTGGAGTTCTTCGCGGAGGATGAGACAATTGCGGCCTTTGAAGGCGACGTACTCACCGCCAAAGCCGAAGGCGTTACCCGCATCATGGCCCGGGACAAGAACAACCCGGTGGTCTATGCCATTGGTCAGGTGGCCGTGGGCGGCGCAGTGCTGGAGGGTTCTGTGACGCCGGTGCGCGAGCTGACACTCAAGGAGGAGACCCTCACCGTGGCCAACCGCCAGAGCGTACAGGCGGAGGCCACGACCAACGAGGGCGCAGGGACGCATCTTTTGTGGGAGTCCTCCGATCCCGCTGTCGCCACCGTGGCTGACGGCAAGATCACGGGTATGTCTGCGGGCACTGCCACCATCACCGTCAAGTCCGCGCTGAACGAGGAACTTTCCGACAGCCTCACCGTCACGGTGACGAACAGTGAGGATGTGGATACCCTGAAATCCGACGAGCTGGAGGTCCTGGTGAGCAAGAGCTTTCCCATGGTCTACCAGTACAAGACCAGCAACGGCGGCGTGGTTCAGGGCAACCCCAACCAGTCCGCCCAGATCAAGCTCAACGGCGAGCTCTATACACCGCAAGTGGCCTATGAAAAGGTGGACGACGCCACCGCCAAGTACACCCTCAAAGTCTCGGAGCTGAACGCCGTCATCACCATGACCCTCAAGGCCGAGGACTCCAACTTCAAGCTGGAAGTAACGGAAATTAAGGAGGATGGCGCTGACGACAAGCGCATCTTCACCTTCGATATGCCCGACAACATCATGCTCTCCATGACCAACAAGGAGGCCGGCGCGTCCTTCGCGGGCTCCAAGATGGAGACCGATATCAGCAAGACCGGCGACGTATACTACGACCTGGCCTACAACAAGTCCGTGGACAGCAATCCGAACACCAGCTATCTCTATGCCTTCCTGTCCAACGAAAAGGCCTCCGCGGGCTTCTGGGGCAACGCCATGGACGCCAAGATCCGCAAGCAGACCACCAAGCTGGGCGATACCTACACCACGGCCCTGTGGAGCGGCGAGTGGCGCTACCGGGCCGACGACTACACCAAGACCTTCCAGGATACCGAGGGCGACTACGGTCCGGCAGGCGAGGTCGTCACCCGCACCTACAAGGCGACCTACACCGAGGACCTGCCCAAGGTCTACATCTCCTTCGCTGCCGGAGACCTCAATGACAGCGGCAGTGTGGACTGGCAGGACGGCGCCATTGCCTTCCGGGAGATCATGCCCACCGCCATCGGCATGGAAAAGATCCCCGACGCCGTGGTCCAGCGGCTGGTATTCCCTCAGTCCGGCGAGGGCAACTACCCCTATATCTCCTCCCTGGACGAGACCAAGCGCGTCTATCTGGCCACCGACGGCCTGGGCCAGCTGATCCTCAACAAGTACCACAACGAAGGCACCTGGGGCGATCTAGGCGTCTATGACGAGTTCCTGGGCGGCCAGGAGGACTTCAACAAGTATGTGAGCGACTCGGTGCAGATGTACAATTCCTGGGTGGGCGTTCACACCAATTTCACCGAGATCTATGCCAAGGCCCGGGCATTCCGTCCGGAAAAGATTATGATGCAAGAAGACGGCATCACTCCGGTTGGCTACGGATTTGCGGCATACTCCCATTGGCTTCAGCAGGTATATTCTCCAGACATTACCTTTGACGCCATCAGCCTGGAGCGGCAGGGGGATTTGAAAGCCTTTGCAGAGGCAGTTCCGGACCTGGGCTTCGTCTACAGCGACGTGTTCTCCGGCGGCGGCTGGAAGGGCCGGCGTCTGGCTGAGGACTACGAGGCGGCGGGTCTGGCCTACTTCGTCGAGTGGCCCTATCAGAACGAGGAAGAGGCAGTCTGGTCCCACTGGGCCGTGGAGAAGGTCTACAGCCCCGCCAACCTCAAGGCCTACGCCTCCGACATCGCCCGCTTCATCTTCAACCATACCAAGGACCGCTGGGACAACAATGCCGATTACGAGAATCGCTATCCCAACAGCTGCAACCTGCTGATGGGTACCGATACCACCACCTATGAGGGCTGGCCCCAGGCAAACACCAATAACGGCTTTGACAAGGCCATCCAGGTGGTCTTCGACAACAACCTGCCCACCAAGTATATGCAGCACTTCCCCATCCTCCGCATGGAGAAGGATGCGCAGGGCTGGGCCACCCACATCTGGTTCGAGGACAATGTGGAAGTCTACCTCAATGAAAACGGCAAGCGGATCATCGAGAAGGACGGCAAAGTGATCTACAACCAGGACAGCTATCTGATCCCCTGGGATGAGGGCGACATCGACAACCCGGAGGATGAGCAAAAAGAGGTCAAGCTGTACCACTACAATGAAAACGGCGGCACTACCACATGGCAGCTGCCCAACAGCTGGAGCAATGTCGAGACGGTCTATCTCTACAAGCTGACCGACCAGGGTAAGACCGGCGAGAAGGAAATTCGGGTAGAGGGCGGCTCCATCACCATCGAGAACGCGGAGAAGCAGACGCCCTATGTGATCTACAAAGGCAAGGCTGCCCCGGAGGCGGATGTCAACTACGGCGACGGCTCCTATGTGGACGATCCCGGCTTCAACTACGGCAATCTCGATGACAGCAGCTGGACCGTGGACAAGGGTGAACCCAAGGTCAAGAAAAACGACGCCTCCACCGACACGTATGAGGTTCCCAACTGGTGCCGGAGCGTTTCCTTTGATGAGCATCTGTACCGGAACTATGAGCTGGTCGTCGACGACGCCCAGGAAACCCAGGTGAGCCAGGAGATCACGGGCCTGGAGCCCGGCCAGTACGCCGTCTCCGTGATGGTCGAGGTCGAGCAGGGCAAGACCCGCCGGGCCTCTGTGATCGTGGACAACGGTGAGGAGACCTTCAGCGGCTACACCGACCAGTCCATCCTGATGAACTTCGATGAGTACGACTCCAAGCTGGGCACCTATATGCTGCGGATGCGGGTGAACTTTGAGGTGCCGGAGGGGAAGAACTCCGTGACCATCAAGCTCCACGCCGCCGCCGGCGATGGTGTGGTCCGGTTCGACAATGTGCGAATCTTTGAGACTGCAATTCCCACACCGGATGAGGACAATGCCCAGGACAAGGTCATTTTCTATCAGGACTTTGAACTGGCGGAGGACAGCAACGCTTCCGACCCCTTGACGACGAACGCACCTACCTATGAGGGGCATTATCCCTTCAATTTGGGCGCGGCCCGGGGTATCCATGAGACCCGCATCTCCATTCAAAAGGCCCACGCACCCTTCTCCAACAACGGTACCCAGATGTGGGACCCCTCCACGGTACATCTGGACGACACCCTGGACGGCGAACGTGCGCTGAAGGTGATCGGTATCGATCAGCCCGGCATCGCGGTGCAGACGCTGCCCCAGAACATTCGCTTTGAAAAGGGCAAGAGCTACCGCGTGACCTTCCTGTATCAGACCGACCCCACCGACGACTATGCCTTTGTCCTCGGCGACGGACAGCCCAATAGCTGGACCGGAGCGGAAAAGAACAACCCGAGCAACCTCGTCTACTGCGAGACCCTGGAGCATACCTCCATCACCAAGACTTACTCCCACGAGTTCGTGGCGACCTCCGACGAACTCTGGTTCGGCATCTATCGCCAAAAGGTGTCGGTGAGTGTTATGAATAATCCCGCCCCCATCGTGCTGGACAACATCCTGGTGGAGGAAATTGCGCCCATTTCGACAGAAGAGCATACCGTAACGGTCAACGGCGGCACCGGCTCCGGCAGCTATATCAGCGGCAGCCTCGTGAAGGTTGAAGCCACTATCCCGGAGGGAAAAGCCTTTGCGTCCTGGACGGCGGAGGGCGTGACTCTGACGGAAGCCCAGCAGAAGAATCCTGCCCTGAGCTTCACAATGCCGAAGAATGACGTGACGCTGACGGCGGAGTTCGCGGAGATCCCTGTTTCCCAGAACAAGCCTGCCGAAGCCAGTTTGGTTTCTGGGAAGAATGTTGCGGACAACGCCTTTGACGGCAATCTCACCACTCGTTGGTATGACGGCGAGCAAAAGCCCGGCAACTGGCTGGCAGTCAACCTGGAGAATGTCTACGACCTCTCCAAAGTGGAAATCTACTGGGACGCCACAGGCGAGCCAGTGTATGCCTACGAATATTCTCTTCAGGTGTCCGATAATGGCGTGGATTATGAGACCTTCTATCATGGAACCTGCAACGACGACGGCCCGGTCACTGTGGACGTCTCTGAAGTGCAGGGCCAATATGTCCGCCTCTATATTGATAAGAATGGTATGTGGGGCACCGCGGTCATGGAGATGAAGGTCTACGGCACGAAGGTCGAGACCGTCACGACCCACGACGTCACTTATACCTTGACCCATGTGACCGCGGCCAACCAGCCTGCCACTGTGGAGGACGGCAAGACCCTGAACGCCACGCTGACGGCGGAGAACGGCTACAAGCTGCCCGATACCATCACCGTGACCATGGGCGGCGCGGCGACCCAGTTTACCTACGACAAGACCACCGGCGCTGTGACCGTGGAGAAAGTCACCGGCGATGTGGAAATCACTGCGGTGGGCGTCAAGGTGGAAGAGCCTGTTGAAACTCACAATGTCATCTACACGCTGACCCACGTGACTGCGAACAACCAGCCTGCCACTGTGGAAGACGGCAAGACCCTGACCGCTACGCTGACGGCAGAGAGCGGCTACAAGCTGCCCGATACCATCACCGTGAGCATGGGCAGCGCGGCGGCCCAGTTCACCTATGACAATACCACCGGCGCTGTGACTGTGAAGAATGTCACCGGCGATGTGGAAATCACTGCGGTGGGTGTCAAGGAAGAAGAGCCTGTCGAGACCCATACCATTACGCTCCGTGCCAATGGCGGTACCGTCAACCCGAAGAAGCTCACGGTGAAGCACGGTGAAACGGCAGATCTGCCCGTGCCTACCCGCAGCGGAAGCTACGAGTTTGAGGGCTGGTTTACCGCGAACAACGTGAAGGTCACCGACAAAACCCCCATCATGGACGACATGATCCTCTACGCCCACTGGAACTACACCGGCGGCATCCATGTGAAGCCCGAAGAGCCCGACCAGAAGCCTGAAACGCCTGTGGTCGATACCGACTTTATCGATGTGCGGCCCGGCGACTGGTACTATGACGCTGTGGCGTACGTTTCCGAAAACGGCATTATGACCGGCGTAGCCGAGGGCGTGTTCAATCCCGACGGCACCGTGACCCGCGCCATGGTCTGGACCGTGCTGGCCCGGATGGACGGCGTCAACACCGAGGGCGGCAGCACCTGGTACGCCAAGGCGCAAACCTGGGCCATCGACACCGGCGTGTCCGACGGCACAGACCCCAACGGTGCCATCACCCGGGAGCAGCTGGCGGCCATGCTCTACCGCTTCGAGGGAAGCCCCGCTGTGACCGGTAATCTCAGCGCCTATCCCGACGCGGCCTCCGTGTCCGATTGGGCCGAGGACGCCATGGTCTGGGCCACTGAGACCGGCCTTATCAACGGCATCAATGGCTATCTCAAGCCGCAGGATGGCGCGACCCGCGCCCAGCTGGCTACCATGCTGATGCGGATGCTGGAAAGCTAACGAAGCCATAAACTCGCCCCGGAGCCCTGAACACAAAAGGACTCCGGGGCATTTGCGACCAAGACGAACACAGGATTCCCGTCTGCCGCGTCATAACCGCCCGGGGGCGGCCATACACTTTCGTAGAACGATGATGGGAAGTGTGTGTGATGCGAGACAACATGGAACAAAGGGCACGGGAACTGGCCGTGTACATCATCGAACATCAGACCACCATCCGCGCCGCCGCCAAGCACTTCGGGATCTCCAAGTCCACGGTGCATAAAGACCTCTCAGAGCGGTTGGACAAATGCAGCCACGCGCTGTATTTGCAGGTGAAGCAGGTACTGGAAGTCAACAAGGCGGAGCGGCACATCCGGGGCGGCATGGCCACCCGGGAGAAATATCGCAGGGCTTCGTCCGCCAAATGATGCCCGCCGGGCCGCGTTTCGTTTCGCGACCCGGCAAAATTATTTTTAGAACCAAAAAATAATCATAAGGTTTGTTCAAAATATTGACGAAAAACCTGTTGCTATTTTTGTTATTTTGACGTATACTGAAAGCACAAAAGCCCGCCTGCGGCCTAGCTGCTTTTTCGCTATTTCGCACGAAAAACCGCAAAATCAGCGACACTGTCCTTGAACGACGGACAGCAAGGGCCGCAAAAAAACGCAACTACTCTGGAAAACGACTGTATTCCCTGTAAAAACGAATGTATTTTGTAGGAAAACAGAAACGAGGAGGCTTCAGTAACCATGAAATACGGACGAACTTATAACTTCTCCGCCGGCCCTGCCACAATGCCCGAGGCTGTCCTGGAGGAGATCCGCGATGAGATGATGAACTACCGCGGCTCCGGCATGTGCGTCATGGAAATGTCCCACCGCTCCAAAGTATTCCAGCAGATCGCCGACGAGGCGGAGCAAGACCTGAGAGACCTCATGGGTATCCCCGACAACTACAAGGTCCTCTTCATCCAGGGCGGCGCCACGCTGCAATTCTCCATGGTGCCAATGAACCTGATGAAAAACGGCCTGGCCTGCTATGTGGAGACCGGCGCCTGGTCCAAGAAGGCCATTGCCGAGGCCAAGCGGGTGGGCCAGGTGAAGGTGGTGGCCTCCAGCAAGGACAAGAACTATTCCTATGTGCCCGACTGCTCCGACCTGGACATCCCCGACGAGGCCGACTACCTCTACATCTGCGAGAACGAGACCATCCACGGCAACACCTTCCACACCCTGCCCAACGCCAAGGGTCATGTCCTGGTGTCGGACCAGAGCTCCATGTTCCTCTCCCGGCCCTGCAACGTCGCGGATTACGGCATGATCTACGCCGGCGTCCAGAAGAACGTCGGCCCCGCCGGCATGGTCATCGTCATCATCCGGGAGGACCTCATTCGCGACGGGCTGGATTCCCTGCCCATTTATATGCAGTATAAGACCCACGCCGACGCCGATTCCATGTACAACACCCCCAACTGCTGGGCCATGTACGTCTGCGGCAAGGTCTTCAAGTATCTCAAATCCATCGGCGGCCTCGCCGAGATGGAGAAGCTCAACCAGGCCAAGGCGAAGATCCTCTACGACTTCCTGGATCAGTCGAAACTCTTCCACGGCACCGTCGAGGCCAAGGACCGCAGCCTGATGAACGTCACCTTCGTCACCGGCGACGCGGACCTGGACGCCGCCGCCGTGGCCTACGCCAAGGCCGCGGGCTTTGAAAACCTCAAGGGCCACCGGTCTGTGGGCGGCCTGCGGGCCTCCATTTACAACGCCATGCCCAAGGAGGGCGTTGAGGCGTTGGTCGACTGCCTGCGCCGGTTTGAGGCCGAGCAGGCCGGAAAGGAGAAATGAGCAATGCGTATTCTCGTTACCGACGGTATGGACAAGACCGCCATGGCGACTCTCCGGGCCGAGGGCCACGAAGTGGTGGAGCAGTTTTACGAGCCTGACCAGCTGGGCGAAGCCCTGCGGGACTTTGACGTGGCCGTGGTCCGCTCCAAGACCAAGGTCCGGGCCAACCACATCGACGCGGCCAAGGGCAGCCGCCTGAAGCTCATCATCCGCGGCGGCGTTGGCGTGGACAACATCGACGTGGCTTACGCCGAGAAGAGCGGAATCGCCGTCAAGAACACCCCCAAGGCCTCCTCCCAGTCGGTGGCCGAGCTGGCCATGGGCCATATGTTCGCCTGCGCCCGGTACATCTCCATCGCCGGCCACTCCATGCGCGAGGGCAAGTGGGAGAAAAAGGCCTACGGCAAGGGCATCGAGCTGTCCGGCAAGACGCTGGGCATCCTGGGCTTCGGCCGCATCGGCCAGCGGCTGTGCGTCATGGCCAAGGCCATGGGTATGGAGGTCATCGCGTCGGACATTTACCATGTCCCCGGCATCGAGGCCCAGCTGGGCATGACGTATGTGGAAGAGGACGAACTCTTCGCCCGGGCTGACTTCATCAGCCTCCACACCCCGGCGGTGGACGGCAAGCCCCTGATCAACGCCGAAACCATCGCCAAGATGAAGGACGGCGCCGTCCTCATCAACACCTCCCGGGGCAACAACGTCGATGAAGACGCCCTGCTGGAGGCCCTCAACAGCGGCAAGCTCCGGGCCGCCGGCCTGGACGTCTACAGCCAGGAGCCGCCCCAGAACGCCGCGCTCTACAGCCACCCCAACGTCTCCTGCACGCCCCACATCGGCGCCGCCACTGTGGAGGCCCAGAAGCGCATCGGCCTGGAGATCGTGGACATCATCCGCGCCATGGGCTGAGTCGGCAAACTGCATAAACAGCGGCGGAACGTCTTGTGAAGGGCGACGGAGCTAAACTGTTTTACCTCACTTTCTGCATCTGACTATTGTAATTTCCGCCGGTATCCATTATAGTAAAGATAGGCAGAGAGACTGCCGTGATTCCATAGCGTGATACCGCGAGGAGGCATCGATATGAACGCATATCTGACCAGTGTGATTGACAACGTCAAGAAGAAGTATGCCAACCAGCCAGAGTTTGTCCAGACTGTGGAAGAGGTGCTGACCAGCGTGGAGCCGGTCATCAACGCCCATCCCGAGTACGAAAAGCTCGACCTTCTGAACCGTATGGTGGAGCCGGAGCGCCAGTTCACCTTCCGGGTCTGCTGGATGGACGATCAGGGCAACTACCACACCAATACCGGCTACCGCTTCCAGTTCAACGGTGCGCTGGGTCCCTACAAGGGCGGCCTGCGGTTCCACCCCTCCGTCTATCCCGGCATCATCAAGTTCCTGGGCTTTGAGCAGGTGTTCAAGAACTCCTTGACCGGCCTGCCCATTGGCGGCGGCAAGGGCGGCTCCGACTTTGACCCCCGCGGCAAGTCCGACGCTGAGATCATGCGCTTCTGCCAGAGCTTTATGAACGCCCTCTACCGCTACATCGGTCCCGACATTGACGTGCCCGCCGGCGACATCGGCGTGGGCGGCCGGGAGATCGGCTACCTCTTCGGCCAGTACCGCCGCCTGAAGGGCTCCTTTGAAAACGGCGTTCTGACCGGCAAGGGCGAGACCTACGGCGGCTCCCTGATCCGGCCCGAGGCCACCGGCTTCGGCGCGGTCTATTATCTGACGGAGGTCCTGAACCACGAGAACGATCCCATTGCCGGCAAGACCATCGCCATCTCCGGCTTCGGCAACGTGTCCTGGGCCGTGTGCCGCAAGGCCACCGAGCTGGGCGCCAAGGTCGTCACCTTGTCCGGCCCCGATGGCTATATCTACGATCCCGACGGCGTCAACACCCAGGAGAAGTTCGACTATATGGTCGAGATGCGCGCCTCCGGCCGCGACAAGGTGCAGGACTACGCCGACAAGTTCGGCTGCCAGTTCTTCCCCGGCGAGAAGCCCTGGGGCGTCAAGGCAGATGTGATGATGCCCTGCGCCACCCAGAACGACGTGACCCTGCCCTGGGCCGAGAAGATGGTGGCCAACGGCCTGAAGTACTATATCGAAGTGGCCAATATGCCCACCACCAACGAGGCGCTCTTCTATCTGATGAAGCAGCCCGGCATGATCGTCGCCCCCTCCAAGGCCGTCAACGCCGGCGGCGTGGCCGTCTCCGCCCTGGAGATGAGCCAGAACTCTGAGCGCCTGCACTGGACCGCCGAAGAGGTGGACCAGCAGCTCAAGCACATCATGCACAACATCTATCAGATGTCGGTGGATGCCGCCGCCGAGTACGGCCTGGGCTATAACCTGGTGGCCGGCGCCAATATCGCCGGTTTCAAGAAGGTTGCCACCGCCATGGTGGAGCAGGGCGTGTTCTGAGCTGCGCGCCGCTTCCGTCCGGCCTTTCCGGTTTGGGGTCTGCTGAGAGCGGCGCCAGCCAATTCGCACAAAACACACGCCAGGGAGCGCCGCCGCACGGCGGCACGCCCTGGCGTGTTCGTTCGGCCGGCGCGGAACGATGATTTTTGCGCGCTGCCGCAGGCGCTTCTGCGGTGCCGGAGATGGAGGAAGGCCGCCTGTGCAGCTTCGATTGAAATGGAATATAATTCCGTCCCGGGGGAAAGGGCTGCGGCGCGGGGAAAAACAGTTGGCCTTCCCTGCCCCAGAACTGCGCCGGGGCGCAATTTTTTTCTGGTTTTACTGGATATTTTCCGGCCCATATGATACTATAAATTAGTATGTCTATATTTCCGAAACTGGGAGGCTGCCTTATGACGTATATTTCTGCCATATTCCTGGGCCTGATCCAAGGCCTGGCGGAGTTTCTGCCCATCTCCAGCTCCGGCCACCTGGCCTTTTTCCAGGAGGTGGTAGCGGTGCTGGACGCCGGGGAAGAGAGTCTGTTCTTTGACGTGCTGCTCCACCTGGGCACGCTGGTGGCGGTGTTTGTGGCCTATCGGGCGGAGATCAAGTCGCTGATCCTGGAGTTTTTTACCATGGTGGGCGTCCGTAAGCTGCCCCAGGGCCAAAAGCCCGACCGGCTCAGCCGCAGGATGATTCTCTTCATCATCCTGGGCACGCTGCCGCTCTTCGCGGTTCTGCCGGTGAAGGACTTTGTGGAGGGACTCTACAGCAACCCCATGTTCATCGGCTGCGCCTTCCTGGGCACCGGCCTGATCCTCTTCCTCTCAGACCGGCTGAGCCGGGGCAACAAGGACGTGAAAAACGCCTCGATTCTGGATGTGCTGCTGGTGGGCTGCGGCCAGGCTCTGGCCACGGTGCCCGGCATTTCCCGCTCCGGCACCACCATTTCCGTTGGACTGGCCCGGGGCTTCAGCCGGGAGTTCGCCGTGAAGTATTCTTTCCTGCTGTCCATCCCGGCAGTGCTGGGCGCCAACATCCTCTCGCTGATCGACGCCGTTGGCGAGGGCATCGACTGGTCGCGGATGCCCATGTATCTGGCCGGCGTGGCCACCGCCATGATCTCCGGCTACCTAGCCATCCGTCTTTTGAAGTACATCTCCCGCAAGAGCAGCTTCGGCGGCTTCGCCTACTACTGCTGGGGCATCGGCCTTGTGACTTTGATTCTCTCCCTGGTGAAATAAAAGGAGCATTTTTCCATGGCTGAACGAAAGAAAACCACCGGCGGGGGCCGCTCCGCCGGCAAATCCGCCGCGTCCCGGAGCCGTGCCGCCGCCAAATCCGACCGGCGGCCCATCCGCCGGGAGGTGGGGGCCTTTGTGTGCCTCGGCCTGGCGGCGCTGCTGCTGCTGGGCCTCTTCGGGGTGAAGGCCTTCCTGATCTCGCCCCTGATGGACCTGGTGCGGGGCCTGGTGGGGGCCGGCATCTATGTGCTGCCGTTCTCCCTCTTGGCGGCGTTTCTGATCCTGCTGTTTCACGACGGACGGCCTGTCCGGCTGCGGGTGAGCTGCGCCCTGGGCGTCTCCCTGGGCGTCGGTATCCTGGGCCATCTCTTCGGCGCCGAGGCGGAGATCTCCTGGGGCTTTCCCATGGTGGTGGAGCTGTGGGAGAGCGGCGTGGAGCAGGCCTCCGGCGGCGTGATCGCCGGATTTTTGGCCATGCTGCTGCGGGACTCCATCAGTCTCGCCGGCGCCACGGTGCTGGTGGTGATCCTGATGCTGCTGGCGCTGCTCTTCACCTTCCGCCTGACCATCCCCGGCCTGTTCCGGGCCTACCGGGCGCGGCCCAAGCCGGAGTACGCCCCGCCCCAGCGGGAACACGCCGACCCGGCCCAGACCCTGGTGAACCACGTGGCCGCCCGGCAGCAGCAGAAGGCGGAGCGCCGCCGCAGCTCCATCGCGGACTTCGACATTCCCCTGGACGACCCGGTGGTGCAGCCGGCCCCCAAGGCCCAGGAGCCGCCGAAGAAGCAGAAGAAGGCCGACAAATTCCTCGAGAGCCTGGAGGACCTGGAGCGGCTGGACCAGCCGGAGCAGACCCGCATTCCCGACACGGCCCCGGTGATGGAGACGCCCCTGGTGGTGCCCAAGGCCAAGACGCCGGAGCCGACCCCCGAGCCGGCCCCTGCGCCGAACCCCGAACCGGTCTCGCCCCCCGAGCCGGTGCAGCCCTCGCCCCAGAAGGCCAAGTTTGACGCCGCAGCCGCCGCGCTGCCGGAGCTGACGCTCCCCGACGAGGGAAGCCGCAAGGCCAAGAAGGAGGAGACCCGGCTGGAGGCCGCCAAAATTGCCAGCGAGATCGCCCAGGCCGAGGAGCAGCCGGCGGTCTACGCCTACCCGCCGGCGCGGCTGCTGCAGGAGGCCACCGCCGCGGCGGTGGACGGCACCGAGGAGATGCAGCTCAACGCCCAGCGCCTCAGCGACACCCTGGTGAGCTTCGGCATCGACGCTCACATCATCAACGTCATCCGCGGCCCCTCGGTGACGCGCTACGAGCTGGAGCTGGACCGGGGTGTCAAGCTCTCCAAGCTCACCAACCTCTCCGACGACATCGCCCTGGCGCTGGGCGCCACCGGCGTGCGCATTTCCGCCATCCCCGATAAAATCTCCATCGTGGGCATCGAGGTGCCCAACAAGCTGGTCAGCACCGTCCACATCCGGGACGTCATCGACTCGGTGGAGTTCCACAAGAGCAAGTCCCGCATCTCCTTCGCCGTAGGCAAGGACATCGGCGGCAACTGCATCGTCGGGGACATCGCCAAGCTGCCCCACCTGCTGATCGCCGGTACCACCGGCTCAGGCAAGTCGGTGTGCATGAACAGCCTCATCATCTCCCTTTTGTACAAGGCCAAGCCCGAGGAGGTCCGCCTGATCATGGTGGACCCCAAGATGGTGGAGCTGGGCATTTACAACGGCATTCCCCACCTGCTGATCCCCGTGGTGACGGACCCCAAGAAGGCCGCGGGTGCGCTCCAGTGGGCCGTGACCGAGATGATGAAGCGCTACCGGATGATGGCCGACGCCGGCGTCCGGGACCTCGATTCCTACAATAAGACCTGCGCCGCCATGGAGGACCGGCAGCCGCTGCCGCAGATCGTGGTGGTCATCGACGAGCTGGCGGACCTGATGCTGGTGGCGGCCAAGGAAGTCGAAGAGGCCATCTGCCGCGTGGCCCAGATGGGCCGCGCCTCGGGCATCCACCTGGTGATCGCCACCCAGCGTCCCTCGGCGGACGTCATCACCGGCCTGATGAAGGCCAACATCCCTTCGCGCATCGCCTTCGCCGTGGCCAGCGCCATGGAGTCCCGGATCATCCTGGACACCGCCGGCGCGGAAAAGCTGGTGGGCAAGGGCGATATGCTCTACGCCCCCCTGGGCCAGGGCAAGCCCCGGCGCGTCCAGGGCTGCTTTATCACCGACGACGAGGTCCAGGCCGTGGTGGAGTTCATCAAGGGCAACGCCGCGGCGGACTATGACGACGCCGTCATGCAGGAGATCGACCAGAAGGCCAAGGAGAGCGGAAATAAGTCCGGCTCCGGCGGCGCTTCGGCGGCCAGCCTGGACGAGGGCGACAGCGAGGGCGACGAGCTCCTGCCCGCCGCCGTGGATGTGATTTTGGAGACGGGCCAGGCCTCGGTGTCCATGCTCCAGCGGCGCTTGAAGCTGGGCTACGCCCGCGCCGCCCGGATCGTGGACGAGATGGAGGAGAAGGGCATCGTCGGCCCCTTCGAGGGCTCCAAGCCCCGGCAGCTGCTGATTACCAAGGAACAGTGGCAGCAGATGCAGGGCCTCGCCCCGGAACCTCCGGCGGAAGAAGAGCCCGTCCCCGAAGACCTGCCCTGGGAGGAGTAAGATCCCCCGGAGGATACGTCTATAGATACCCGCTTCCAGCCTTCTCGTAGGGGCCGATGCCCATATCGGCCCGCTCGCCTCCGTGTGCAACACAGTCCACCGACCGCTGCGGATTTCAACCCTGTTGTAGGGGCGGATTATATATCCGCCCGGAACCAGGGTGGATTTCCAGCCAACCTGGCAGACAACGTTCCCCGCCACGGACGCGCCATGCGCGCCCCTACGACGTGTGCGTTCGGCGAGGGTACATGCGACGCGGCGGTGCGACAAGGGCGGATATGAAATCCGCCCCTACGGACCCGTCTCCGGTTTTTACGTAGGGGCGGCCTGTATGGCCGCCTGTGACCGGGTCCCGATGTTGGCCGCGGTTCGATGGTTCTGCCCGCAGGATATTCCGAGCGTATTTCCATCATCTGTAAAGGCTCCGGCCTTTGCAAATAAAACATGCGCTGCATCCGGAAGGCCGGAGCAGCAGCAGGAGGTTATTCCAATGCGAGAAAACGAAACCAATTCCCTGAGAAAGACCAAAACCCTGGTGGGCATGGCCATCTTCACCGCCATTGTGGTGGTGCTGCAGCTGATGGCCGGCGTCATCAAGATCGGCACCTTCTCCCCGTCGCTGGTGCTGATTCCCATCGTCATCGGAACGGCGGTCTACGGCATTAAGGCCGGCGCTTGGCTGGGCTTTGTCTTCGGCGTCGTGGTGCTCATCGCCTGCATCACCGGCGCAGACCAGGGCGGCTACCTGATGTGGGGCGTCAACCCCGTGGTGACCGCGCTGATCTGCCTGGGCAAGGGTGTGGCCTGCGGTGCGCTGGCCGGGCTTGCATACCAGGTCCTGCACCACAGAAGCCAGATCCTCGCCACCATTGTGGCTGCCGTGGTCTGCCCCCTGGTCAATACGGGAATTTTCCTTCTGGGCGCCGTGGCTGTGTTCAAGCCCCTGCTGCTCTCCTGGGCCGCCGCCTGGGGCGAGCAGACCGGCAGAACCGGCGTCACCCTGGTGACGTACATCTTTGTGGGTATGGTGGGCCTCAACTTCCTTCTGGAGCTGCTGATTAACGTGGTCCTGAGCCCCGTGGTGGTCCGCATCCTCAAGGCCAGAGTTCTCTGATCGTGTAAAAGGCTGTCTCAACATAGAGGCAGCCCGGAACGATGCACATAATTGGTAGGGGCGGCCTGTATGGCCGCC
>DVHE01000061.1 GCA_018712245.1 Candidatus Avoscillospira avicola
TGAATAAAAAATCCCATTTCATCGCAAAAAATACACCGTTTTGTTTGCACGAATAAAATAAAAGGACTACTTTTGCACCCGCAAACAAGAAATAAGGAATGCACCTTTAGCTCAGTTGGTAGAGCAACTGACTCTTAATCAGTGGGTCCCCGGTTCGAGTCCGTGAAGGTGCACCAGAATTTAGACGCTTCGGCGTTTAAAGGTTACAACATAGATGTGGCCCGTTGGTCAAGTGGTTAAGACAGCGGCCTCTCACGCCGTTAACATCGGTTCGAATCCGGTACGGGTCACCAAAATTCTCCTTGACAAAGAGAAGTCTGTGTTGTACAATATATGCGTTCGGTTTCCGAATGCAAAATATATAGTTGGTGTTGATTGGGGTGAGGGTCCACCTGTTCCCATCCCGAACACAGAAGTTAAGCTCACCTTCGCCGACAATACTTTGCGGGTGACTGCACGGGAAGATAGGTAACGCCAACATATATATTCCTCCTTAGCTCAGTCGGTAGAGCACATGACTGTTAATCATGGGGTCGTTGGTTCGAGCCCAACAGGGGGAGCCAAATGATATGCCGTCACAAGTGTGACGGCATATCTTCTCAAAAACACTTGGGCCTTTAGCTCAGTTGGTCAGAGCCTCCGGCTCATAACCGGATCGTCCCGGGTTCGAATCCCTGAAGGCCCACCAGACTGAAGGCTTAGGCTTGTATATATAGGGGTATAGCTCAATTGGTAGAGCGGCGGTCTCCAAAACCGTAGGCTCAGGGTTCAAGTCCTTGTGCCCCTGCCAAGACTGGACACCAAACGGTGTCCAGTTTTTTGCGCTTTTAGCGCTCTGGGCCGCCTGGAACATAGTCAAACGAAAGCACGAAAGCCGTCTCCTTCGAGACGGCTTTCGTGCTGAGACTGTCAATAACCTCGCTTAAGGCTGCTGTGATAGAGCAGCGGGGGATGGGTGCAGGGGGCGAAGGGCCCCCTGCGCGTTCAATAAGGTCGTTTATGCAACTTTTTGAAGTTGCATAAACGGGGGCAGCGGGGCGAAAATACTTTTTCGACACGCTGAGCACGAAAGCCGTCTCTTTTGAGACGGCCTTCGTGCTGTTGGGCAGGCTATATGGATGCGGTACTGTGTTAGACCCGGTCCTGCATCTCCACGTAGGGCACGCGCAGCTTCTCTGCGCGGTAAGCGGGGCGGTGGATGCGGTTGCAGGTCAGCACTTCCTCCATCCGGTTGGCGCACCAGCCGGAGACGCGGGCGATGGCGAAGAGCGGCGTGAACAGGGCCTGGGGGATGCCCAGGAACTCGTAAATCAGGCCGGAGTACATATCCACGTTGGCGCAGATCGGCATATCCAGGTTCTTCATCTTGGTGATCAGCGGAATGCCGCACTTTTCAATGCGGAGCATCAACTCAAATTCATCCAGGTGGCCGGAGCGCTCTGCCACGGCGCGGGAGTACTTCTTCAGCAGCTCGCAGCGGGGGTCGGAGATCGTGTAGACGGCGTGGCCCAGACCGTAGATCTTGCCGGAGCCGTCGTTGGCGCTGCCGCGGAGGATCTTGGCCAGGTATGCGGTGAGTTCGTCTTCGTCGGTGTAATCCCGGACGTGCTCCTGGATATCCCGGAACATCTGCATGACCTTGGCGTTGGCACCGCCGTGGAGGGGACCCTTCAGGGAGCCCACGGCGCCGGCAATGGCGCTGTAGGTGTCGGTCCGGCTGGAGGACATGGCGCGGCAGACGTAGGTGGAGTTGTTGCCGCCGCCGTGTTCGGCGTGGATCATCAGCATCAGGTCCAGCAGCCGCGCCTCTTCAATGGTGAAGGCGTTGTCCTTGCGCATCATCCGCAGGAAGTCCTCGGCCACGGAGAGCTCCGGGTTGGTGTTGTGGATAAAGAGGGAATCGTGATCATAGTAGTGGCGTTTGGCTGCGAAGGCGTTGGCCACAATGGAGGGGAACCGGGCCACCAGCTCAATGGACTGGCGCATCAGGTTTTCGGGGGAGAGGTCGTCCGGACGGTCATCGTAGGAGTAGAGGGCGAGGACGCACCGGGCCAGCTTGTTCATGATGTCCGGGCTGGGGGCCCGGAGGATCATGTCCTCGACAAAGCTCTTGGGCAGCTGGCGGGCCTCGGCCATCATGGTCTCAAACTCCTTGAGCTGCGAGGCGGTGGGGAGCTTGCCCACCAGGAGCAAAAACACTACTTCCGAAAAGCCGAAAGTCTTGTTCTTGCGGTGGGATTCCACGATATCTTCCACGCTGATGCCGCGGTAGTAGAGCCGGCCGGGGGCGGGCATCCGCTCGCCGTCCTGGATGGTATAGCCCTGCACGGAGCCGATCTTGGTGATGCCCAGGAGAACGCCCGTGCCGTCTGCGTTGCGGAGGCCGCGTTTGATATTGGGGTCATCATGCTCCGTGGGCTTGAAGGTGTATTGATCGCGCATCAAGTCCTTCAGACGCAGCATGTATTCGTTGATATAATTGGAACTCATAGCTTTTGCCTCCTTCATCACAGTAAAACTCTAAATATATGATACAGGATTTTAGATTAAAATGCAACATTATTTTGAAAGAATTTCAGAAATTGTGAAAACACCCCATTACTTATCGGTGAATTGAAATAGAATTGAATTTTTTTATAAATCGACTTGCAAATTTCTTTCTCGCAGACCGGAAGCCTGACGTCTGTTCCAATTGCCCCTTGCCCGAGCGCGGGCGCTGTGGTATGGTATTAAGAGAATTGCCGCCGAGAAAGGATGATAGATATGCTTGACTTCCAATCGCTCATCGTCTCCTACGCCGACTGCGGCTGCGGGATGGACCACCAGTGCGCCGTCCACGACATCCGGGTGGGCAGCGGCCTGGTGAACCAGGTGGGGGAGTTTTTGAAAGAGAACGGTTTCCCGCGGCGCCTGCTGCTGGTGGCGGACCGGGATACGCTGGCGGCTGCCGCCGGCATTGAGGAGAGCCTGCGGGACTTTGACGTCACAGTCCACTGCTATGAGACGCTGCGGGTGGCCACCATGGACGATGTGCGCCTGGTGGAGGGCTATTTCGACCGGGTGGACGCCGTTTTGGCCGTGGGCACTGGCTCCATTCACGACCCCTGCCGCCTGGCTTGTGCCCGGGGCGACAAGCCGCTGTGCCTCTTTGCCACGGCCCCCAGCATGGACGGCTTCGCCTCCTATAATGCGCCCATTGTGGATGGCAACTTTAAAACCACCCACACGGCCAAGTGCCCCGAGGTCATCATCGCGGATACCAAGATTTTGGCTGCGGCACCGGCGACGCTGAAGTCGGCGGGATTTGGAGACATGATCGGCAAATACATCGCCCTGATCGACTGGCAGGTCTCCCACCTTTTGACCGGGGAATCCTACTGCCAGCGGGTGGCGGATCTGACGCGACAGGCCGTGGACCGACTGATGGACCGGGCGGCGCTGGTGACGCAGGCCGACGAGGCCGCGGCGGAGGCGGTGTTTGAGTCGCTGCTGATGACGGGCATCGCCATGAGCTTCACGAAGACTTCCCGGCCCGGCAGCGGCACCGAGCATATCATGGCCCACTACTGGGAGTGCCTGGAGCTGCTGGAGGGGAAGGTGCCCAATTTCCACGGCGAGGACGTGGGCGTGGCGACGCTTTTGATGCTGCGGTACTATGAGTCGCTGGCGAAGCGGGAGACGGTCTCGGCCCACCGGGAGCAGGTGGACTGGGCGGATGTCTACCGGGCCTACGGCCCCCTGGCCGAAGACGTGCGGAAGCTCAACACGCCCGACACCATCACCGACGCCGTGGACCCGCGGATGCTGGAGCGCTGCTGGCCGCAGATCCGGGAGATTGTCCACTCGGTGCCCGATTACGAGACCTGCCGCGCCGCCATGGTGGCCGCCGGCTGCAAGACGACCATCGAGGAGGTAGGCAAGCGCCCGGACTTCGTGGCCGAGAGCTTCCGGTATCACCCCTTTATGCGCCGCCGGCTCTCGCTGCGGCGGCTGGCCAATCTGCTGGACGACAGCGAACCCTTTGTCATCGAATAGTGCAATCGAATAGTGCAGAAAATGCCGGGGCGCCGCAGAAAGCGGCGCCCCGGATCGTTTGTCGGATCAGCGGTTGGTGGTGCGGTAGCAGCCGGTGCAGCTCTCGCTGGGCTGGATGCACGGCTCGTTGCGGCTGGGATAGAAGGCGTCCACGGGGAACTCGATGCGGCCGAAGATGTCGCAGGGGCTCTCGGCGCCGCCCACGGCGCCGCCCTCGGAGCAGACCCTGGTGGGGATGCAGTAGTCAAAGGCGGGGATCAGCAGCTGGGTGTCCCGCTCCAGGCGGATGATGGAGAACTGGCCGATGGTGACGAGGAGGCGGCGGCACTCGCCGGAGAGGACCAGCTCATCGTCGAAGCAGGCCATGACACACTGGGGAAGATCCGGCAGCTCCTGGCAGCAACAGCCGCAGTTGCAGGCGTCCACGGCGCTGGAGGCCAGGATCATCGGGTCCACTACCTCAACCACGGCCTTGGGGGCGCTGGTGTTCTGGCCGCCGCAGCAGTTGCAGCTCTGGCCGGTGAAGACCTTGGCGCTGCCGTCGCCGCCGAAGAGCATGGCGCGCTTGGAGAACACCGCCAGGCCGTAGACCGTCACCGGGCGGGTGCCGCAGACGGTGACGTCGGCCACCACCTTGTAGTAGAAGGTGAGGTCCAGGGTGTAGAAGCCGTTGTTGTAGGGAACGGACTCCACGTTCATATCCACGTGGATCAGCTCCACACAGCGGGCTTTGGCGGTGGCGGCCCGGTCCAGAATGGCTTGGGAATCGCGGGTTAAGTAGACGCGGAGATCCTCCACGCAGTCCTTGTCACGGCAGGCGTCGGTGATTTTTTTCGTGTGGATGCACACGGCCTCACGGATCCCGGAGAGATCACAGGCCGGAGTTTGCTCGGGCATAGGATTACCTCCCTAGATAAGAATGAGCCCCGGCTGGGCCCGGTATTTCCGGGGCTTTCATCACAGTTTATGCCGAAGACCGCCATTTGTGTGCTTGCCAGGGAAACTTTGCATTATAATAGCGGAAGCGACGGCGCTTCCGCATCAGAGTGCCGCCGCCGCGCGCCAAACCTTTCTATCTCGCCAAGGTTCTTGCGCGCCATTTGGCCACAGAGCAGGCGTGTACCAGCTGCTCAGGGCCTGCATGGCAACACCCCCATATCTCAGGCGATGAACGATGCGCATGGAAGCGGCCTGGGGTATGGGGGGCATATTCTGCTATGCTGTTTTGTTCAGTTCAGGTTGCCGGAAGAAATGGTTGCGCCCCAACCGGCTGGAGACCGCTCCGCTGTTGCCCGCGCCATGGCTCTGCGGCGGGAGGCGCCGCTGGGCCGGTTGGCTCCGTCCGGCCTGTCCCTGCGCGGGCCGGAGCGGCCGCATACAGGATTCTGCTGCATATTTCCGATTCCCACAATGCTTGCTCCTGTGCCTGCCCCTGTGGCATTTGCTACCTCTCTGTGCTATACTGATTTTAATACGGAATACCGGCGTGAGGTGGTCGTATGAATCAGGAATTTCTACAGGAACTTCAATGCTTCTATGCGCGGCTGGAGACAAGATCAGGACAACTGTTCCACGCCTTGCTTCACGAGGGGTTTGAACTGGAAACGGGATGGTATAGCGGGCACTATCACAAAAGTGATCACGAAACTTGGGTTCGGGAATCCTATCCCATCCCGGTGGTTGGCGTCAAAGGCTTTTGCGATATTGAAGTGCAACCTAACCAGATTTCCGTGTCCACAAAGCGGAAACGGACCGCTGCCCTGAACGATTCTTTTGAAAAATTTTCAGGATATGCCTTTGAAG
Source organism: Candidatus Avoscillospira avicola (assembly GCA_018712245.1). Lineage (GTDB taxonomy): Bacteria > Bacillota > Clostridia > Oscillospirales > Oscillospiraceae > Avoscillospira > Avoscillospira avicola. The sequence goes on from DVHE01000061.1 coordinate 5,839, forward strand.
CCTACGGCACGGAGGACTACCTGGCCGATTTCTATCATTCCGGACAGACGATTGAGGAATTAAAAGAGAATATCCGCGCCTGCCGGGAACGGGAAATCGGATTTTCCTTCGTGTTCTCCTTCGATATAGAAGACCGGCAGATCTGTGAATTTGTAGAGCTGCTGCGGCGGGAGGGCTTCTACGATTAAAGACGCTCCCGCACGGAGAAGAAATCAGGCGCCGGCAGAGCGCGCGGGCCAGGGGATTTTCCGCCATGGCCTTTTTCGGAATCAGGGGGGCCGGCTTCCATTTGTGTGCTTGCCTATGGCAAGGGGCTGTGGTAAAATGAAACAGAATATAGTAGGCGTGCTATGCGCCGCGGCGCCCGCGGGCGGGGGAGCGCTCCCGGCTCCGGCGGCGGCAGCCATGGCAGGCCGACGATGGAATGGAAGGTTATACCCTTGAAAATTGATGTAATGGGCGTTCTCTTTGACAATGTCACCATGGATGAGGCGCTGGCCCAGGCGGTGGCGCTGCTGCCGGAAAAGCGGGGCGCCATTGTGGTGACGCCCAATTCGGAAATCGTCTATGAGGCCATGGCCGACGTGGGCCTCCGGGACCTCCTCAATGGAGCGGACCTGGTCTTGCCCGACGGCGCCGGCGTGGTGCTGGGATCGAAAATCCTCAAAACGCCCCTGAAGGAGAAGGTCGCCGGCGTGGACTTCGCAGACCGGATGCTCCAGCACCTGGCCGAAACCGGCGGCTCGGTGTATCTGCTGGGCGGCAAGCCGGGCATCGCGGAGCTGGCGGCGCAGAAGATGGTGGAGAAGCATCCGGGATTGACGATCTGCGGCATGGCGGACGGCTACTTCCGCGACGAGGCCCCGGTGGTGGCCGCCATCCGAGAGGCCCAGCCGGACGTGCTGTTCGTCTGCCTGGGCGCGCCCAAGCAGGAGAAGTTCATGGCCTGCCACCAGCGGGAGCTGCCTGTCGGCCTGATGGCCGGCCTGGGCGGCAGCCTGGACGCCTTTGCCGGCACGGTGAAGCGGGCGCCCCGTTGGATGATCCGGCTGAACCTGGAGTGGTTTTATCGGCTTATCAAGGAGCCGTGGCGCTTCAAGCGGATGCTGCGCCTGCCGAAATTCCTCTTCGCTGTGATGCGGCGGAGAATGAGAGGGGCGTAAATATGGGAAAACTCATTGTGATTGAGGGAACCGACGGCTCCGGGAAATCCACCCAGTTTGACCTGCTGACTCGGCGGCTGGAGGCCGAGGGCCTTTCGTTTCGCCGTCTCCGGTTTCCCCGGTACGACCAGCCTTCCTCAGTGCTGATTCGGATGTACCTGGGCGGCGACTTCGGCGCAGACCCCGACGCCGTCAACGCCTATGCCGCCTCCACCTTCTACGCCGTAGACCGCTACGCCTCCTTTGTCCAGGACTGGCAGCGCGACTACCAGGCGGGCGGGCTGTTCCTCTCGGACCGTTACACCACCTCCAACGCCGTCCACCAGGGCGGCAAGGTGCCGCCCCAGGAGCGGGAGGCGTTTTTCCGCTGGCTTTACGATCTGGAGTATGACCGCATGGGCCTGCCCAAGCCGGACCTGGTGGTGCTGCTGGATATGCCCACGGACCTCTCCCAGCGGCTGCTGCGCCACCGGGAGGCCGACACCCACACCAGTGCTGACATTCACGAGCAGGACGCGGCGTACCTCTCCCGCTGCCGGGAGACGGCTCGGGAGGCCGCCGGCCACTACGGCTGGGCCGTGGTCTCCTGCGCCAGGGACGGGCAGCTCCGTCCGGTGGAGGATATCCACCAGGAGGTCTACGCTCTGGTGCGGGCTGCACTGGGCTGATTGGCCGGGCCTGCTGCGTGTACCGCGCCAAAGGCCCTTGTGTAAAGGCCCCGCAAGGGGAAGCGCTGTCTGTGACAGAATAAGTGACTATAGCGGCAACCCGGAGCTGTCAGCCGAAGGCTGACTGGGGGATTGGGAACCCCTCCGTCACGGCTCTGCCGTGACACCTCCCCTAAAGCCCTGCGGGCGTTAGGGGAGGCTTGGGCTGCTGCGGTCGGCTGAGGCATTCCGACGACGCGGCCAAGCGGACGCGCGATGCGCGCCCCTACGGTGAAAACAGGAAAATTGTGCAGTATTACCGCCGTGTGCAGCATTCACCCCACGTTCCGGGGCAGCTGGTGCGGCCTTAGTGAAAACGCCTGTAGCCGTAACGGCCATCCGATTCCATTGGCCCGCGCGAAGCCAGGAAGGGGCAGGCGGTATGGAACGGGACAGCCCGGTGGAGCGTAACGGTTTACGCGATGCCGCTTCTTGGGATGTACGCCGCGGGACCCCAACGGGGGTCCGGGGGCCGCAGCCCCCGGCGTGTTTTGGGAACTTTTCCGCGGTGAAAAGTGCCCCGCCGGAGGCAGGTGAAAGCCTGCGGCCAACACCCGCCATCCCGGTGTCAAAAAGCCGCTGACGCGGCCCGGGCCGATGTGGGCATCGGCCCCTACGAATGCACGCGGTTCAAAAGGTTCTCTACTACCACCGCACCTCCGCGAGGAGCCGCTGACGCGGCCCGGACGCGCCCCCGGGGCGAAATGCTTCACGCTTCACAAAATTCCCCGCCCTTATGGCGAAAAAACCAATCTGCTGCGGCAAGGCCTTGTTCCGAGCCGGTGCGCCGCAATCCGACATCAAACCTGATGATGGGAGGTATAACAATGGTATATATTCTGCTGGGAACGGGCTTTGAAGAGATCGAAGCCCTGGCTCCCTGTGACATTCTCCGCCGCGGCGGCGTCCAGGTGGCGCTGGTGGGCGTGAACGGCCCCGAGATCACCGGCGGCCACGGCATCACCGTGCGGGCGGACCTGACGGTGGAGCAGCTGGACCGGGCGCAGCTGGAGATGATCGTGCTGCCCGGCGGCCTGGGCGGCGTCCAGGCCATGGGCGCCAGCCCTGCCGCCATGGAGGCGGTCTCCTGGGCCTATGAACACGACAAATGGGTGGCGGCCATTTGCGCCGCGCCCACGCTGCTGCCCCGGCTGGGTATTTCCCAGGGCAAGCGCTGCGTGTGTTACCCCGGCATGGAAGACCAGGTGGAGGGCGCGGAGATGGTAAAGGCCAATGCCGTCCGGGATGGTCGACTGCTGACCGGGCGCGGCCCCGGCGCGGCGCTGGACTTCGGCTTTATGCTCCTGGAGGCGCTCCGGGGCAGTGAGGTGGCCGCCCAGGTCAAGGCGGGCATGGTATATCAACAGGATTGACGGGAGGCATCTATGGCCGATCAAGATTTTATGAATGAGGAAGAGGCGCTGGAGTCCCTCTCGGTGGAGGAATTGATCCAGAGCGCCAAGGAGGACCTGGCGGAAAATCCGCCGCCGGAGGAGCCCTTCCAGCCCACGCTCCCGGCGGAATACGCCGACCTGGCGCCGGAGGAGGAGCTGGAGGAGGAGCCGGAACCACCGGCCCGGCTGCCGGCGCCGCTGCGGGTGCTGCTGTACGTCTGCTGCGTGCTGGCGGCGTCCATCCTTTTGGCAGTGTTTGCCTGGAAGTGCGCCGATGAGGTCTGCGCCCTGACCGCTGAGGACCAGGTGGTGACGGTGACGGTGCCGGAGAACGCCACCATGTCCCAGGTGACGGACATCCTGCTGGACGAGGGCCTGATCCACTACCGCTGGCTCTTCAGCCTCTACTGCATGATCTCCGGGGCCGAGAGCAAGATCGACCCCGGCACCTACGAGCTGAACGCCATCTACGACTACCATGCCCTGATCAACGGCATGATCGAGACCGCCGAAAACCGGGCCACCGTGGAAGTCACCATTCCCGAGGGCTTTGAGGCCGACGACATCTTCGCGCTGCTGGAGGAAAAGCAGGTCTGCTCCGCGGCGGAGCTGCAGGAGGCCGCCGCCAACTACCAGTTTGACTACGACTTCCTGAAGGACCTGGACTACGGCGACTACCGGCGGCTGGAGGGCTACCTCTTCCCGGACACCTACGAGTTCTACGTGGACGACGCGCCGGAGAACGTGCTGGGGAAATTCCTCCGCAACTTTGACAACAAGATCACCGACGAGATGTACGCGGCGCTGGAGGAGCTGAACACCGACCTCCGCGCCAAGATGCAGCAGAGCGGCTTTACCGAGGCGGAGATCGCCGCGGCTGAGCTGACCTTCCACGACGTCGTCATCGTGGCCTCCCTGGTGGAGAAGGAGACGTACCGCTCCAGCGAGAGCGGCCTCATCGCCTCGGTGATCTACAACCGCCTCTGCTCCAAGACGTACCCCTGCCTCAACATCGACGCGACGATCCAGTACGTCCTGCCGGAGCGCAAGGAGGTTCTCACCAACGCCGACAAGGCGGTCATCAGCCCCTATAACACCTACACCAACGCGGGCCTGCCGGTGGGCCCCATCTCCAACCCCGGCATCAGCTCCATCCGGGCGGCGCTCTATCCCATGGAGACCGACTATTACTTCTATGCGCCGGACCCGGACGCCGTCAACCACCGCTTCTTTGAGACCGCCTATGAGTACCAGGCGTATCTCAGCTCGCTTTTGGGCAGCGGCGAAGAGACGCCCCCCGACATCAGCGAGGACGAGGCCGAGGTGACGAAGGAGGAGGCGCTGTCCATCGCCCGGGAGGAGGCCCAGAAGGAAACGTACCAGTATCAAAGCTGGGAGTCTGACTTCCAGGCCCAGGACGGGAGCGGCGAATTTATCCCTGCTGGAGAGGAACTGGCTCCCTCCATCGGATGGCCCGGGACGGATGAAGACGGCGAGAAGCTTTACCGCGGTCAGGCGCTGTGGTCGGTGTTCTTTGTGGATCAGAACGACCCTCTCACCACGCTCACTGTCTATGTGGACGCCATGACCGGCGATGTCGTTGGCGTGGGGGCCAGGAGCGACTGACGGAGGGCGACATGGAAACAAGAAAAAAGCCGGAGCTTCTCTGCCCGGCGGGGGATTTTGAGCGGCTCCAGCTGGCCGTGGCCTACGGCGCAGACGCCGTGTACCTGGCCGGGACGGCCTTCGGGATGCGGGCCTTCGCGGGGAACTTCTCCCCCGAGGACCTGCCCCGGGCTGTAGCCTATGCCCATGACCGGGGCGTCCGGGTCCATGTGACGGTCAACACCATGCCGCGCAACGACGAGGCGGCGCAGCTCCCGGCCTACCTGGAGCAGCTGGACGCCGCCGGGGTGGACGCCCTGATCCTGGCCGACCTGGGGGCTTTCACCCTGGCCGGGCGGTACGCCCCCCACTGCGAGCGCCACGTCTCCACCCAGCAGTCCATCGGCAACTACTGCACGGCCCAGGCCTGGTATGACCTGGGGGCCAAGCGGGTGGTGCTGGCCCGGGAGCTGTCCCTCCGGGAGATTGCGGAGATCCGCCAAAAGGTCCCGCAGGACCTGGAGTTGGAGACCTTCTGCCACGGCGCCATGTGCGTCAGCTATTCCGGGCGGTGCCTCTTGAGCAACTACATGACCGGCCGGGATTCCAACCGGGGCGCCTGCGCCCAGCCCTGCCGGTATCAATACGCCCTGGTGGAGGAAAAGCGCCCCGGGGAATATTTCCCGGTCTTTGAGGACGAGAAGGGTACGTACATCCTGAACTCCCGGGACATGTGCATGATCGACCACCTGGGCGAGCTGATGGACGCCGGGATCGACTGCCTGAAGATCGAAGGGCGGGCCAAGTCCAGCTACTACGCCGCCATCGTCACCGGGGCCTACCGCCACGTGCTGGACGATGTAGCCGCCGGACGGCCGGTGGACCCGGTTTGGCGGGACGAGGTGGAGCATATCTCCCACCGGCCCTATTCCACCGGCTTTTACTTCGGCGAGCCGGGCCAGTACACCGCCAACGGCCGCTATATCCGCGACTGGCAGATCTGCGCCGTGGTGGAGTCCTGCACGCCCCAGGGCCTGGCAACCCTGAGCCTGCGGAACAAGTTTGCCGCCGGTGACGAGGTGGAGGTGGTGGGGCCGGACGCCAAGCCCTTCTCCATGACGGTGCCGCCCATGGAGGACCTGGAGGGGAACCCCCTGTGGGAGCCCAGGACGCCCCAGAGCCGCTTTTTGATGCAGCTGCCCCAGTGGGTGCCGCCCATGTCCTTTGTGCGCCACGCCGTGACGCTCTCGGCCCAAGATTAGCGACATACAAAGGCCCGCCGCAGAATTCTCGATTCTGCGGCGGGCCTTTTTCTGGTATAGGCCGTGGAGTTGGTAACAGGAAATAGGGGAGAAGTACGCCTGGCGGGCGCTGTAGATTACACGCATGCCTGTGCTGCTTGCAGGTTTTCACCGACCGCACCAGCCCAAGCCTCCCCTTGAGGGGAGGTGGCGCGCGAAGCGCGACGGAGAGGTGTCCCGGCAGATGCTCCCCAACGCGCGGTGCGTGCCGCGTCAGCGGCCTCATCAGCCGGAAAGCGCTCTGCGTGTCGCGGGCCTTCTCCAATGCCTCCGGCGGGGGACTTTTCACCGCGGAAAAGTCCCCAAAACGCGCCGGGGGCTGCGGCCCCCGGTCCCCATGGGGCTGCGCGGCGTGCATCCCAAGGAGAGGCAACGCGGAAGCTGTTCAGGCCAATCGGCCCGGTGGGCGTCGTCCTCTTGTGCCCCATCAGGGCTTCGCGCGGGCCAGTAGAGTCGGATAGCAGTTACGGCTACAGGGGCCTCCTCAAAGGCCGCACCCAGTGCCCCGGAACGTGGGGTGGCTGCTGCACGCGGCAGCTGATAGGACGTTTTCGTAGGGGCCGATGCCCACATCGGCCCGCGCCGCTTTAGCGGCCTTCGGTACAGCCACCGCAGTCGCGGATGACCGCTGCCCTCACCAGGCTTGCGTCCCCACCGCAGGTTACGTGCATTGCGTATCCGCTTACCTGCGCGGCCAGAGCGCCTGCGCCAAACTGAGCTGCCTGGGGCTCATAGGGGCCAGTCGGGCATCGGCCCCTACCCACCCGCGCTGCCGGCTTCCTCGTTGGAACACAGTCGATGCTGCCGCCGGCAAATAGCGGCAATTTGCACGGGAATTCCCCCGGACCCTTGCCGAATCTTCGGGAATGTGCTACAATGAAAAAAATTGCGGGCCGGTTTGCGGCGGTTTGTGCGCCGCCGGCTCCGGGAGCTTATCCGATGAGCCACTGGGCCCAGTAGCCCTCGGCATAGCCCACGCCCACGGTGGTGTAGCGCTCGGAGAGCAGGTTGTCCCGGTGGGAGGGGGAGGCCATCCAGGCCTCTACCACATCGGCTGCGGTGGTGTAGCCCATGGCGATGTTTTCACCCGCCGAACGATAGGTGATGCCCAGCTGCCGCATCATGGTGAAGGGAGAGCCATAGGTGGGGGAGTTGTGGCTGAAGTAGCGGTTTTCCGCCATGTCCTGGGCCTTGATGCGGGCCTTGTCGCTGAGGGTAGAAGATACCGTCAGGGTCTGGAGTCCCAGGGCAGCGCGCTGGTCGTTCACCAGCGAGCAGGCGGCCTGCTCTTTGGCGGTGATGCCCGCCGCCAGGGCGGGATATGTCATCAGCGTCGCCGCCAAGATCAGGGTGAGTACAATGGATGTAATTTTTCTCATAGTAAAACCTCCTTGTGCCACCATTTAACACCTGTACTGGCAAGAATACAAGAGGAAATGCCTGGCAGCGCTGCCGGGAGAGGCGGAAACCTTTGGAATGAAAGGGCTGCGCCGTAAATTAGAAATGCTTTCCAAGGGGAGTGCCGCATGGAACGAAGGGGCTTTATTCACGATATTTTAGACGTCAAGATTCTCATTCTCTACGTCATGTCGCTGGTGGAGGAGCCGGTCTCCGCCCAGACCATCTATGAGCTTTGCTATCAGGACGAGTGCCTGAGCTATTTCGACGTGCAGGAGGCCATCCCGCAGCTGGTGCGCTCGGGCCACCTGGTGGAAGAGAGCTTTGACCGCTACGTCATCACCGACAAGGGCCGCGAGACCGTGGACATCACCCAGGACTCCGTGGCCTTCCCGGTGAAGGAGCGGGCCAAGCAGGCGGTGGAGTCCCACAACCGCAAGGCCAAGCGAGACCAGTTCCTCCGCACGGAGATCGTCCAGCGGGAGAACGGGGAGTACGCCGTCCACCTGGGCCTGAGCGACTTCCAGGGCACGCTGATGGAGCTGGAGCTGACCGCGCCCACGCTGCCCCAGGCCAGGAAGCTGGAGCGGGCCTATCGGAAAAACGCGGAAATCGTCTACCAATCGGTGATGGTGGCGCTGCTGGAAGAGGCCGAGGGCTAGGAAACAGAAAGTTTACAAACGGAAATTCCATCATTTTACGGCCATGTTACCGGTACTTTCTCCCGGGAGAGGCCGGGAAATGCCCAATCTATACTGGAAATGCACAACCGCTAAGGCCGAGGCCTTGGCGGTTGTGCCCTTTTCTCCTTGTGTTTTAAGGAAATTATGGTATAATATGCACAAGAAGCAGTTGCTGCTTCCCTCCCAACAGAAAGGAGCGACCCATATGAATTTCCACTATGCTGAAAAGAAAGTCAGTTTACCTTCCAATGTCCATGCCTATGCCGAGAAGAAAGTGACCAAGCTCCAGCGCTATTTCCGCGACGAGGCCGACGCCCTCGTGACCTTCAGCGTGGAGAAGAACCGCAACAAGGTGGAGTTGACGCTCCATGCGGCCAACACCTACTTCCGCGCCAGCGAGAGTACGTCGGATATGTTCGCTTCCATCGACGCCTGCGTCAGCACCATTGAAGGGCAGATCCGCAAGAACAAGACGCGCCTGGCCCGCCGCATCCGGCAGGACGCCTTCGTCCGTGAGCCTGAGGCCGTCTCCTCCTTCGTGCCGGACGAGCCGGAGGAACCCGAGTTCAAGATCGTCCGCACCAAGCGCTTCAACATCAAGCCCATGACGCGGGAGGAGGCCATCCTCCAGATGAACCTGCTGGAGCATAATTTCTTCGCCTTCCGCGACGAAGAGGCCGACGGCAGCTTCGCCGTGGTCTATAAGCGCAACGACGGCGGCTACGGCCTGATCGAAGACGGCGAATGACGCCCCGGGGCGCCATGCCGCTGGAATGGATAGATGTTACGCCCGCCTCCCCCGGAGGCGGGCGATTTCGCGCCGTTTGGCCGCCGGTTTTGGAAAAATGTACAAAAATTACCAACCCCCTTGCGCAGGACGAAAAGATGCTATATAATGACGCTGCCTGGATCGTTTCTGGACTGTTTTCCGCGCCGGTCAGCGATCCGGCTGGTTCTGTTTACTGCATCCATTTCAAAGGCTTATAGAAAGAGGAGGAACACAAATGAGACAGAGACGAACGCGTTGGAGCGCCCTACTGCTGGCAGTAGCTATGGTCTTTTCGCTGCTGACGATATCAGCGGCAGCTGTAGAGGGCGTTGACACCTGGGACGGCGAAACAGTGGACGTCACCTGGTATGATGCGTCCAAGGATAGCTTTACCCTGACCAGCGCCGCGCAGCTGGCCGGCCTGGCCCAGCTGGTCAACGGCGACACCAATTTTTTGGGGAAAACCGTATCCCTGGACAAAGACATCGACTTGGCCGGTCACGAATGGACGCCCATCGGCAAGTCCGGTAAGAGCTTCCAGGGCACCTTTGACGGACAAAACCACACCATCTCCAACCTGGTGGTCAATCAGCCGGCCATGAACGATGTGGGCCTCTTCGGCTTTACCCAGAACGGTGCCGTGCAGAATTTCACCCTGGAAAACGCCGCTGTGACAGGCTATCTGGACGTGGGCGCCGTGGCCGGCATGCCGTATACCTCTGCCTATTCCAATATCCAGGTCACGGGCACGGTGCAGGTGGAAGGCTTCTCCTACGTGGGCGGCGCCTTCGGTAAGAACGTCTACAAGAGCATCACCAACGTGGATGTCCTGGCCGACGCCGGAAGCTATGTCCGGGCGGACAGCGTGGAAAATGGAATTGCCTACCGCACCTATATCGGCGGCCTGGCGGGCTTTATGGGTGAGGGCAAGATCACCGTCCAGGACTGCGACGTGGAGATCGACGTCATCGGCTCTTCCTACGACGTGGGCGGCATCCTCGGCATCCTTCACTATAACAACACCTTGCAGGATTGCACTTATCGGGGCAGCCTCACTGTCACGAACCCGGTTGAAAGCGAAAATCCGGAATTCGGCGCGCTGGTGGGCGTAATTCAAAACGCACAGGGTACCACTGCCATCACCGACTGCACCGGCACTGTAGTTCAGGCCACCGTTGGCAGCGAGGACGTGACGGCGGCGATTCGCCCCTTCGGCGGTTTTTATTATCCGGTCGGCAGCGCGTCGGACAAGGGCAGCATCACCGTGGACGCGACGGTCAATGACAAGCCCTTCACGGCCTCCAACAACGCCGCCCGTATCGGCGACATGGAGTACAAGACCCTCTCCGCCGCCATCGCAGAGGCAGTGCCGGGCGATACTGTGGAGCTTCTGAACGACGTCACCGTGGACGTCTGGAATCAGGCTTGGAATGCCAAGGACCTGACCATCAACGGCAACGGCTATACCTGGACGGTCGGCAAGGTGGAGTCCAATGTCAACGGCAATTACCTGTTCTATGGCGCAGAGAATCTGCAGGTGAACGACCTGACTGTCATCTTCCAGACCAACGGCAACGGGTTTGACATGGTGTCCGGCTCCCTGGATAACGTAACAATGTATGGCGGCAAGAATTCCAATTATGCTGTCTTTGTCGGCAGCAGCGATGAGGAGGAGGCAAGCGTCTACCTGCATGGCTGCTACTTTGACGGCTTTGACATCGCGATCTACAGCCAGCCCGTTTCGTCCGGGAAGCACACCTCCGATCTGACGGTGGACAGCACGGAGTTCGCCAATTGCGGCATGACCATGTGCAGCTATGCGCAGCATACGGTCTTTACCAACAACTCTGTCACCGGCGGCAGCGAAATTTCCTTTGCGGGCGCCGCGGAGAGCGCCGACCGTGATAACACCTATCTTGTCACCGGAAACACCTTCCAGAATGCCGGAAAGCTCTGGTTCAATGGCGCGGATCTGGGCGATGTGACCTTTGCCAAGAACAAGGTGCTGGGCACTACTTACGTCAGCACGGATGTGGCCCAAACAGGAAAGCTGGATGTTTCTGAAAACTACTGGGGCGGCGACGCGCCCAGCGCGGAACAGTGCGTCGGTGACGATATTGTCGGCAAGGACGTCTATTACCAGTCCGCCGATATGGACGAGGGCGATCTGAATACCGACTGCGCCGTGACGCTGGTCTACAACAACGGCGAGAAGGACCAGACGGTCTACATCACTGCGGGCGAGAAATATACCCTGCCCGCCAAGCCCAGCAAGAAAGGCTACACGTTCCTGGGCTGGAAGTCCAGCGTGGACCGGGAGGTCTACAAGGCGGAAGCTACGGTGAAGATCACCCGCGACACCACCTTCACGGCCCAGTGGATGAGCAACTGGGAGATCGTCGATGACATCGCCGGTGCTGCCGGCTCCGGCAAGGAGTTCTTCACCGACGTTTCCGTGGGCGACTGGTACTATGAGGCCGTGAAGTTCGTCTTCGACAACAACTTCATGGACGGCGTGGGCGATGGCAAGTTCAACCCCGACGGCACGCTGACCCGCGCCATGATCGCCCAGGTGCTTTACAACCTGGAAGGAGAGACCAGCTCCTACCCCACCGTGTTTGACGACGTGGCCAAGAGCGCCTGGTACGCCGACGCGGTCAACTGGGCAGCGGCCAGCGGCATCGTCGAGGGCAAGGGCAACAACAAGTTTGACCCCAACGCCGCCATCACCCGGCAGGAAATGGCTGCGATCCTCTATCGCTACAGCGAGCTCAAGGGCTACGACGTCAGCAAGGTGGACAGCCTGGCTGCCTTCACCGACGCCAACAAGGTCGCCTCCTGGGCCAAGGAGGCCATGGGCTGGGCCGTGGAGAACTACGTGATCAACGGCAAGGGCGCCGGCAAGCTGGACCCCACCGGCACCGCCACCCGCGCTGAAGTGGCTCAGATTCTGATGAACCTCTGCAACAACGTGCTGTAAGAAACACAAAAAGCAAACAACGCACAGGCCCTCCGGCATCCGCCGGAGGGCCTGTGCGTCCCAGGGCCGCGCTGCAATCTTACAAAAATGTAAGATTGCAGCGGCGAAATGTAAGCTAAATCCATGGAAAAGCCGCCGGAGATGGGGTATCATAGGGCCATCAACCGACAGGAGGTTTTCAGACCATGGCACTATTGGAAGTGACCAATCTCAAAAAAGTCTACACCACCCGCTTCGGCGGCAATGCCGTCCAGGCCCTCACCAACGTGAACTTCTCCGTGGAGCAGGGGGAATATGTGGCGATCATGGGCGAGTCCGGCTCCGGCAAGACCACCCTTTTGAACATTCTCGCGGCGCTGGACCAGCCCACCGCCGGCTCCGTCAGCCTCTCGGGCAAGAACATGGCCGAAATCCGCGAGCGGGAGCTGGCCGCTTTCCGGCGGGAAAACCTGGGCTTCGTCTTCCAGGAATTTAATCTCTTGGACACCTTCTCCATCGAGGACAACATCTTTCTGCCCCTGGTGCTGGCAGGAAAGTCCTACCCCGAGATGGCCGGGCGGCTCCAGAAGCTGGCGGACCGGCTGGGTATCGCGGAAATCCTCAAAAAATACCCCTACGAGGTCTCCGGCGGGCAGAAGCAGCGGGCCGCCGTGGCCCGGGCGCTGATCACCGAGCCGCAGATCCTCCTGGCCGACGAGCCGACCGGCGCGCTGGACTCCAAGGCCACCGACAGCCTCTTGCAGCTCTTTGAGACCGTCAACGCCATGGGCCAGACCATTCTGATGGTGACGCACTCGGTCAAGGCCGCCAGCCATGCCTCCCGCGTCCTCTTCATCAAGGACGGCGAGGTCTTCCACCAGCTTTACCGCAGCGGCACCACCCAGGCGTTCTACGGCAGAATCTCTGATGCCCTCACAGTCCTCACCACGGGAGGTGAGCGCGCATGAAGCGTCTCTACCCCAAGCTGGCCTGGCAGAGCCTCCGCCACAACGGAAAGTTCTACTTTCCCTACTTTCTGACCATCCTCTTCACCGCAGCTGTGTTCTACATCCTGCTGGCCCTCTCCAGGGCCAGCGACCTGCCCAGCCGGATTCGCTACGCCTATCTTGGCGTCTTCATGCAGATCGGCGTGTTCCTGGTGGGCGTCTTCGCGGTGATCTTCCTCTTCTACACCAACAGCTTCCTGATGAAGCGCCGGACCCGGGAACTGGGGCTTTACAACGTCCTGGGCATGGGCAAGCGCAACATCGCCGCCGTGCTGGTCTGGGAGACGCTGATTCTCGGTCTGTCCGGCGTGGTGGGCGGCATCCTCACCGGGATGCTCCTCCAGCGGCTGCTGACCTTGATCGTCTATCGGGTGATCCGCTTCTCCGAGGGCTTCTCCTTTTACATCTCCTGGGCCGGGATCGCCGTCACCGCCATCTTCTTTGGCGCGGTGCTGCTTTGCAACCTGCTCTTCAACCTGATCCGCCTGGGGCGGCAGAACGCCGTGGCCATGATGCGAGAGGGGAGCGCCGGCGAAAAAGAGCCCAAGGCCAAGTGGCTGCTGGCCCTGCTGGGCCTCCTGGCCCTGGGCGGCGGCTACTACATCGCCCTGCGCGTCACCGAGGCAATCGAGGCCTTCGCCAACTATTTTCTCGCGGTGTTCCTCGTCATTCTCGGCACGTACTGTCTCTTCACCGCCGGCAGCATTACGATTCTCAAGCTGCTCAAGAAAAACAAGCGCTATTACTACAAGACCGGCCCCTTCATCACGCTCTCCGGCATGCTCTACCGAATGAAGCGCAACGGCGTGGGCCTGGCCAACATCTGCATTCTCTGCACCATGACGATGGTGATGATCTCCGGCACGGTGTCGCTGTATCTCGGCACGGAGGGCGTGGTGGAGACCCGCACCCCGGCGGACTGGACCAGCACGCTGCGATATCGCCCTGCCGAGGGCGATACGCCGGATTTTGACGGCTTGACCGAAAAAATGGAGGAGATTGCCGCCGTCCAGGGCGTCCCGGCCACGGAATCCTACGGATTTCTCAATTCCTCCCAGGATCTGTTCCTATATGACGGCGTTCTGGACACTGCTCCTAAATTTGAGGACGATGCAATCCTCTTCGATGCACAGCTGGAAGTACTCTTTATCCCGCTGGATGCGTACAATCACCTCACCGGCCAGTCCAAAACCCTCAGCAGCGACCAGGTGCTGGTGTGGTGCCGGGGATGGCAGCTGCCCGACACCCTGACCCTGCCCTACCACAGCTTTAATCCCCAGGAGACTGCTGGCGAGCCCCGCTCCTTCCGGATCAAAGAATTCCTCGACGATTTCCCGGCTACAGGCGGCTGGTCGCCCATGATCAGCGCCAATAACGGCGAGACAGGCGGGATCTGCGTGGTGGTGCCGGACGATCAGGCACTTTTAGATCTCTATGCGCAGTTTCAAACCGCCAACGGCGGCTCCATGGAGTGGACGCTCTTCACCACCCTCTCCGGCACCGACGAGGAGCAACTGGAGGCCTACAACCGGGCCTTTGTAAACTTCGAGGACGGCGCCTACCCCGATTTCTCCGGCACCGGCTCCTGGAACGCTTTCTCCACTGAGTCCAGGGCCATGAACCTGGCCGAGAGCTACAGCATGAACGGCGGCTTCTTCTTCCTGGGCGTGTTCCTGGGGGTGCTGTTCCTGATGGCGGCGGTGCTGATTATCTACTACAAGCAGATCTCCGAGGGCTATGAGGACCGGCAGCGGTTCCAGATCATGCAGAAGGTGGGCCTGGAGCGGCGGCAGATCAAGCGGTCCATCAACCGCCAGATTTTGGTGGTGTTCTTCCTGCCCCTGCTGGCGGCGGCGCTGCACCTCCTCTTCAACTTCCGGCTGATGGTGCTGCTTTTGCAGCTCTTCGCCATGACCGACGTGCGCCTGACGGCCACCTGCTCACTTTTGACCTTCGGCGTCTTCGCGGTCCTCTACATTCTGGTGTACCGGATCACCGCCCGGTCTTACTATAAAATCGTCTCCTGAGTGCTGGGAACGCAAAAAAGCCCCCGCTCCTGCTTGGCAGGGGCGGGGGTTCGTTTTCTATGCTTCACAAACTGGAGCCGGTTTTGAAATACTGCTTCGTCAAGCGCGCCGTGACGCCCGAGAGCAGCAGCAGGCCGATCAGGTTGGGAATGGCCATCATCCCGTTGAGGGTGTCGGCAATGCTCCACATCAGGTTGAGGGCGGAGGTGTCCTCCAGGAAGGCGCTGGAGGAGGAGATAGCGCCTACGCACAGCAGAACCAGGAACATCGCCTTGTAGAGATACCGCACCCAATTTCGGTTGCCGGTCAGGTAGCCCCAGCAGGTCTCACCGTAGTACTCCCAGCCCAGGATCGTGGACAGGGCGAAGAGAATCAGCGCCACGCGGATGAAGTGGCCGCCCCAGACGGTGCCGGTGAGGCCCTCCACAGCCTTGGCCGTCAGCGCGCCGCCGGTGAGGCTGCCGTCGTAGAGGCCCGAGAGCAGCACCACCAGACCGGTGATGGTGCAGACGATGATGGTGTCCACAAAGACCTCGAACACGCCCCACAGGCCCTGCTGCACCGGGTCCTTGGTGGAGGAGGCGGCGTGGGCGATGGGCGCAGAACCCAGGCCTGCCTCGTTGGAGAAGACGCCCCGGGCGATGCCGTTCTGCATGGCCTGAAAAATGGCGTAGCCGAAGACGCCGCCGCCCACGGCCTCGAAGCTGAAGGCTCCGGCGAAGATGTCTCCGAAGACGCCCGGCACGGCCCCAGCGTTGAAGACGATGACGCTCAGGCCGATGATGATGTAAAAGAGCGCCATAAAGGGCACCAGGTAGCTGGTGACGCTGCTGATGCGCTGCATCCCGCCCAGGATCACCACGCCCACCAGCACCATCAGGACGATGCCGGTGATGAGGGAAGAGTCAAAGCCGGTGCCGGTGAGGTTGTTCACCGCCACGGAGATCTCCGCGGCCTGGGTGGCGTTGCCGATTCCGAAGGAGGCAAGGCCCCCCAGCAGCGCGAAGAGCGCCGCTAGCCACTTCATATGGAGGCCCTTTTCGATGTAGTACATCGGGCCGCCGTAGTGGGTGCCGTCGGGCCCCACCTGGCGGTACTGGACGGCAAGGACGATCTCGGCGTACTTGGTACACATCCCGAAGAAGGCCGAGACCCACATCCAGAAGATGGCGCCGGGGCCGCCGGCCACGATGGCGCCGGCCACACCGGCCACGTTGCCCACGCCGATGGTGCTGCCCAGGGCCGTGGACACGGCCTGGAAGGGCGTGACGTTGGTGCCGTCGGAGCGGTGGGTCGCGCTGTCCGCCCGGTGGAAGAGGGTGGCGAAGGTGTTCCGCCAGATATAGCCGAACTTGCCGGCCTGGAGAAACCGGCAGCGAACCGTCAGAAAGATGCCCGTTCCCACCAGCAGCAAAAGCATGATGGGGCCCCAGACTACGCCGTGGACCGAGTTGTTGATATCTTCCAAAACTTCCATACGATCTCTCCTTCTCTTCCGCAGGCCCTCCCGCGCCGGTCACGCCTGGAAAATTCCCAGGGACTGCAGCAGCAACAGCACCAGCATCACCGGCGTGACCACCTTCACCATGCCCACGTACAGCCACTTCCGGCCGAAGTGGACGCCGCCCTGCATGACCTCGTCCACGACCGTCTTGGGCTTGACGACCCAGCCCACCAGCAGACAGGTGGCGATGGCTACCACGGGCATCAGGAGGTAGTTGCTCACGTAGTCCAGAACGTCCAGCACCTGCGCCACCGTGCCGTTGGGCAGCAGCAGCTCGAAGTACAGGCCGTTGTAGCCCAGGCAGACTACCAGACCCATCACCAGGGCCAGGAGCGCCGTAGCCACGGTGGCCTTTTTCCGGGTGAAGCCAAACTGATCCATGGCGCAGGAGACAATGGCCTCCATGATGGAGATGGAGGAGGTCAGCGCCGCGAAGGCCACCGTCACGAAGAAGACCGTGCCGACGATGCCGCCCACGTCGCCCATGGCGTCGAACACCTTGGGCAGGGCCTGGAACATCAGGCTGGGGCCGGTGTCCATGCCCTCGGTCCCCATAAAGGTATATACGGCGGGGACGATCATCATGCCTGCCAAAAAGGCGATGACCGTGTCAAAGATTTCGATCTGGTTGACCGACTTGACCAGGTTGGTCTCATCCTTGACGTAGGAGCCGTAGGTGATCATAATGCCCATGGCCACGCTGATGGAGTAGAAGAGCTGGCCCATGGCGTCCATCAGCACCGTCATAAAGCCGCTGAAGGTCATGCCGGAGAAGTTCGGCACCACATAGACCAGGAGGCCCTGGAGGCCGGTGCGGGTGACGCCACCGTCGGTGTGCCGGAGCGTCAGGGAGAAGACGGCGATGCCCAAAATCAAGAAGAGCAGCACCGGCATCAGAATTTTGGAGATTTTCTCAATGCCCTTCTCCACGCCGTTGTAGACCACCACGGTGGTCGCCGCCAGGTACACCAGGAACCAGAGGATGGGGCTGGTGAAGCCGGTGATAAAGCCGGTGAAATAGCCGTCCGCTGCGGCAGCGCTGCCCTGGCCGGTGAGGAACACCGCCAGATATTTGACCACCCAGCCGCCGATGACGCTGTAGTACGGCAGGATCAGCACCGGGATGACGCTGGCCACTACGCCGATCCACCCCCACTTGGGGTGCAGCTGCTTGTAGGCCGTCAGGGGGCTCTGCCGCGTCTTGCGTCCAATGGCGATCTCAGTGGTCAAAAGCGTGAAGCCGAAGGTCACGGCCAGAAGCAAATAACACAAAAGGAATACGCCGCCTCCGTCCTTGGCCGCCAGGTAGGGAAAGCGCCAGATGTTTCCCAGCCCCACGGCGCTGCCGGCCGCCGCCAGGACAAATCCCAGCGAGCCGGTGAAGGAGCTGCGCTTTTGTTTTTTCTCCATTTCTATT
Organism: Candidatus Avoscillospira avicola; assembly: GCA_018712245.1. Lineage (GTDB taxonomy): Bacteria > Bacillota > Clostridia > Oscillospirales > Oscillospiraceae > Avoscillospira > Avoscillospira avicola. The sequence goes on from DVHE01000061.1 coordinate 23,773, forward strand.
CCTCCAATTTCCCCGGCGATACGCCGGCAAAAAAAACGCTATATTTCGATAGTATACGAAGAAATGCCCCGGCTTTCAAGGGACAATTGCAAAATGCCCGCGCAATCCCCGAGGACTGCGGCGCGCGGACGCGAAAAAGCCCCGGACGCCGCGACGAAGCGGCGTCCGGGGGAGACTGTCAAAAAAGCAACGCTTTTTTGATACGCTGCCGCGGCCTAGCGGCCCCGGCGTCCGCCGGATTTCCTGGGCGCGGGGGAGCGGGAGGCGCCGCCCTTGGTGCTGCGACGGTGGCTGGAGGCGGGCTTTTTGGGCATGGGCCGGGACTTCTCCCCGGGCGCGGGCGGGATCAGGCAGTGCTTCCCGAAGCCGATCAGGTCGGTGCGCCCGGCCTTGACCAGGGCCTCGTGGACGAGACGGTAGTTCTTGGGGTTTTTATACTGGATCAGCGCCCGCTGCATGGCCTTCTCGTGGGGGTTGGTGGGGACGTAGACCTGCTCCATGGTCCGGGGGTCCAGGCCGGTGTCGTACATCACGGTGGATACCGTGGAGGGTGTGGGGTAGAAGTCCTGCACCTGCTCCGGCATGTAGCCCAGGTCCCGCAGGTACTCGGCCAGCTCGATGGCCTCCTTCAGCGTCGAGCCGGGGTGAGAGGACATGAGGTACGGCACCACGTACTGCTTGAGGCCCAGCCGCTGGTTGAGCCGCTGGTACTTCTCCAGGAATCTTTCATAGACCTGATGGCGGGGCTTGCCCATCTTGTCCAGCACGGCGTCGGCCACGTGTTCCGGGGCCACCTTCAGCTGGCCGGAGACGTGGTACTGGACCAGCTCCTTGAAGAAGGTGTCGCTGGGGTCAGCCAGCAGGTAGTCGAAGCGGATGCCGCTGCGGATAAAGACCTTTTTGACGCCAGGGAGCTTTCGGAGCTTGCGCAGCAGGCTCAGGTAGTCGCTGTGGTCGGCGCGGAGGTTTTTGCATGGCGTGGGGAAGAGGCACTGGCGGTTCTGGCACACGCCCTTGGTAAGCTGCTTCTGGCAGGCGGGCTGGCGGAAGTTGGCCGTGGGGCCGCCCACGTCGTGGATGTAGCCTTTGAACTCCGGATCGGCGATGATCTTTTCTGCCTCGGCCAGGATGGATTCATGGCTCCTGGTCTGGATGATCCGCCCCTGGTGGAAGGTGAGGGCGCAGAAGCTGCACGCGCCGAAGCAGCCCCGGCAGGAGACCAGGCTGAACTTCACCTCCGCGATGGCCGGCACGCCGCCCAGCTTTTCGTAGCTGGGGTGGTAGGTCCGGGCGTAGGGCAGGTCGTAGACGTGGTCCATCTCCTGCTGGGAAAGGGGCTTCTGGGGTGGGTTCTGCACCACGAAGAGGTTGGGACCGTAGGGCTCGATGAGCCGCTTGGCGGTGAAGGGGTCGGTGTTGCGGGACTGGATGCGGAAGCTCTCGGCGTAGCTTCGGCCGTCCTTGACAACCTGGTCGTAGCTCGGCAGCGTGATGGACTCCACCGCCTGGTCCGGCTCCCGGCAGGCGAAGACGGTGCCGTCAATCCAAGTGATATCCCGGGGGTGCATCCCGCTGTTGAGGGCGTCGGCGATCTCCACCACCGCCCGCTCGCCCATGCCGTACATCAAAAGATCGGCCTGGGCGTCCAGCAGGATGGAGCGCTTGCGCTTGCCGGACCAGTAGTCGTAGTGAGAAAGGCGGCGGAGGCTGGCCTCGATGCCGCCCAGGAGAATTGTGGCGTGGGGGTAGGAGCGGCGGATGAGGTTGCTGTAGACCACCACGGCGTAGTCCGGGCGCTTGCCCATGACGCCGCCGGGGGTGAAGGCGTCGCTCTCGCGGCGGCGCTTGGAGACGGAATAGTGGTTGACCATGGAGTCCATGTTGCCGCCCATCACCAAAAAGCCCAGCCGCGGCTCGCCCAGGGCGCGGATGGAGTCCGGGTTTTTCCAGTCCGGCTGGGAGAGAATGCCCACCTTGTAGCCCGCGTCCTCCAGCACGCGGCTGATGATCGCGTGGCCGAAGGAGGGGTGATCCACGTAGGCGTCGCCGATGACGTAGACGAAGTCGCACTGCGTCCAGCCCCGGGCCTCCATATCTGCCCGGGAAATGGGGAGAAATTCCGACATAGGCGCCTCCTATCTGGTGCCGGTGGAGCCGAAGCCGCCGACGCCCCGGGCCGTGTCGGAGAGCTGGTCGGTCTCGGTGAAGTTGGCCGTCAGATACGGCACCACCACCAGCTGGGCGATGCGCTCGCCGGGCTCCACGGTCTGCACGGCGCTGCCGTGGTTGTAGAGGGCGGTTTTCAGCTCGCCGCGGTAGTCGCTATCAATGACGCCCACCTTGTTGGCCGGAGCCAGGTCGCGCTTCAGGGCCAGGCCGCTGCGCCCGAAGACCAGGCCCACGTAGCCCGCGGGGATTTCCACGGCCAGGCCGGTGGGGATCATCACGGTCTCACCGGGGGCGATGGAGACCGGGGCCTCCAGGCAGGCGCACAGGTCCGCCCCGGCGGCCTCTGCTGTGGCGTAAACCGGCAGCCGCGCCGCCGGATGTAGCTTTTTCACGGGAATGTCCATGGGGTTCATCCTTTCTCTCTGTGAGCGCCTGACGTAAAACGCGCCGTAGGGGCGGCTATCAGCCGCCCGTGCCGCGTCAGCGGACCGCTGCGGCTGCGAGGCTGGTTGGTATCGACCCACAGTAGGGGCGCGCATCGCGCGTCCGCGCCGCGTCAGCGGCCTCTCGTGGAGGGTACAATGGCTGCGGAAGGCCGTTTGTACCACTGCACCCAAGGCCCCCTTGTGTAAAGGGGGCTGGCGCGCGAAGCGCGACTGGGGGATTGTTGACCCCTCCGGCGCTGGACCGCCGCGGTCGCTGCATCTGCCGCAGGCAGCGCTCCCTTGCGGGCCTCCCCTAACGCCCTTCGGGCGTCAGGGGAGGCTTTGGGTCGGTGCGCTTGCCGCGAGTGCGCGGGAATTGCGGCCCAGCGGACGCGCGATGCGCGCCCCTACGGTAATGACGGGAGCATGGTGGGGATGTAGCGGCCGATATGCCGATATTTTCATCGGCCCGAACTCGCCGGAGGCGGGTGCCGCAAGCGCTCTGGCACCGCAGGCTGGTGTTGCCTCCGACGGGGCACTTTTCACCGCGGAAAAGTTCCCAAAATGCGCCGGGGGCTGCGGCCCCCGGTCCCCTGTGGGGCTGCGCGGCGTGCATCCCCGGAAGCGGCATTGCGTAAGCTGTTGCTGTCCACCGGGCCGTCCCGCCCCATACTGCCTGCCCCTTCCCGGCTTCGCGCGGGCCAGTGGAATCAGCCAGCCGCTGCGGCTACAGAACGTTTCTCTAAGGCCGCACGGACTGCCTCGGAACAGGGGTAAGACATTGCACACGGTAGTTTTTATGCACGCATTTGCGTCTCCCTCGTAGGGGCGCGCATTGCGCGTCCGCGCCGCGAAGCGGCCTTTTGCGGAGGGTACAATGGCTGCGGAAGGCCGTTTGTACCGCCGTACCGAAAGCCCCTCCTCAAGAGGAGGCTTTAACCGGTGCGTTCGGCGGCAGTGCTCTGGCAACGTGACCCAGCGGACGCGCGATGCGCGCCCCTACGGTAAAACAGGGGGCCGCGGCGTTAAAAGCGGGGGCGCGGCGGAAAAAGCGGGGGTGCGGCGGTAAAAGCGGAGGCGCGGCGGAAAAAGCGGGGGTGCGGCGGTAAAAGCGGGGTGTGGCGGTAAAAGCGGGGTGTGGCGGTGCAGGCGGCGGCGCCTGCTGCTTCCTTCCGCCGCTTCTTTTCCCTATTCCCACGCCCCTGCGGTGATCGTGCCGCCGCCCAGGAGCAGCGGGCCGTCGTAGAAGACGGCGGCCTGGCCGGGGGTGACGGCCCGCTGGGGGGTGTCAAAAATCAGCTCCACGCCGCGTTCCGCCGGCTCGATGGTGCAGGGGGCGGCCTGGGGGCTGTAACGCAGCTTGGCCTGGGCCCTAAGGGGCGCGGTCAGGCGGTCAAAGGGGATAAAGTTCACGTCCTGCACCGTCACCCGGCGCTGGTAGAGGGCTTCATCCGGCCCCAGGCGCACCGTGCCGTCGGGGTCCTTGCCCACCACATAGATCCGGCTGCCGTAGGCCACGTCCAGGCCCCTGCGCTGGCCGATGGTATAGGCCTCCATGCCCTGGTGCGGCCCCAGGTCCTCGCCCTGGGGGCCCAGGAAATGCCCGGGCTGGAAGACGGCGCCTGCCCGGCGGAGATAGCCCGGGTAGTCCCCGTCGGGAATAAAGCAGATGTCCTGGCTGTCGCGCTTGGACGAGACGGCCAGCCCCGCCTGGGCCGCCATGGCCCGGGCCTCCTCCTTGGTCAGGTCGCCCATGGGCAGGACCAGCCGGGCCAGCTGCGCCTGGGAGAGGTGGTAGAGCATATAGGTCTGGTCCTTTTTCGTGTCCCGGGCGGTATAGAGGAGCCAGCGGCCATGCTCTCGGGTGGCCCGGGCGTAGTGGCCGGTGGCGATGGAATCGTAGCCCAGCTCCAGGGCCGTGTCGAGAAACAGCCCGAATTTCAGGGCGCGGTTACAAAAAATGCAGGGGTTGGGCGTGTCGCCCCGGGCGTAGGCGGCCTGGAAGGGCTCGATGACCGCGGCGCGGAAGGCGCCCTGCCAGTTGAATTCATAAAAGCCGATGCCCATGGCCTGGGCGCTGCGGCGGGCCTCCTGCGCCTCGCCGCCGCCGTAGGGGTGGAGCAGCATCGTGGCGCCGTCCACGTGGTAGCCCTCGGCCTTGAGGGACAGCACGGCGGCGGCGGAATCCACGCCGCCGGACATCCCCACCAGAATCTTCTTCACGGGATCACATCCTTTGGTATATCCTACAATACGGCCCAAAAAATTGCAAGCAAATCTCCCATTTCCCTTTTTCCCCGGCTGTGGTACAATTTATGGGACCATCCATGGGATACAATGGAGAAAAACCAAAGGAGCGAATGCCATGCAGCATCGATTTTACGCCCTGATCTCCCGGATGCGCTACATCGGCCGCTGGGGCCTGATGCGCAACACCTTTGAAGAGAACGTCCAGGAACACAGCCACATGGTGGCGGTGCTGGCCCACGGCCTGGCGATGATTCAGCGGGACATCCTGAAAGAGCCGGCAGACCCGGACCGGTGTGCCGCGGCGGCGCTGTTTCACGACGCCTCGGAGATTCTCACCGGCGATCTGCCGACTCCCATCAAATATTATAACCCTGAAATCCGCAATGCCTATAAGGCCGTGGAGGCCATCACCAGCCGCAAGCTCCTCTCCATGCTGCCGCCGGAGCTGCAGCCGGGCTACGAGCCGCTGCTGACCGAGTCGGACGAGGCGGTTCACCGCATTGTCAAGGCGGCGGACAAGCTCTCGGCCTACATCAAGTGCATCGAGGAGCTGAAGGCCGGCAACAGCGAGTTTGAATCCGCCGCCCGGCAGACGGCCCAGGCCCTGGAGGAGATGGACCTGCCGTGCCTACGGTGGTTCATGGACCACTGCCTGGAGAGCTTCCGCCTCAATCTGGATCAGCTGGAGTGAGCCGCCGGCCTGTGAGGCAGGTAATCAGGCTGTCGCCCTTGCCCAGGGGCGTGTCCAGGTTGCGGAGAATTTGGCCGGTTTTCGCGTCTCCCAGCAGCACCGTTGGGGCGGTGCGGCGGGTGGCCTGGAGCAGATGGCGCACCGAGGTGCCCAGCGGCACCGTCCGCACCGTCCGCTCCCGGACGCCGGGGCCCAAAATCAGCACCGTGGTTTTGAGGTAGGGCTGCCCCAGATAGATGGCGTCATAGAGCGCGGCGGCCTCCCGAGGCGAAAAGACCAGCAGCCCCAGGTCCCCCAGGGTGACGCCGGGCTCCAGCGTCCGGCCCGCGAGAAGGGCCTCCAGCCCCGGGGCCTGGGCGTCCACCGCCACGGCTTCGGCGGGGAAGCTCAGCTGCCGGGCCGCCTGGGCCACGGCCCGGAGGCCTCGGCTGTAAAAGAGCAGGAGCCTCCGCGGCGCCGCCAGGCGGCCTAGGGCGCGGATGCCGCCCAGCACCTGGTGGAGCAGGGCGAAGAACACCGCCTCATCCGTCTGGGTCAGCACCGCCAGGGCCAGGGCGTGGCAGGGCGTCAGCCGCTGGGGCAGCGGCCTTAAATCCGCCGTCAGCAGCCCGGAGCGGGTCAAACGCTCCAGCACGCGGTGGGGCTGGGCGTCCTCCAGGCTGGCCAGGGGCTCGATGTCCGCCCCCGGGGCGTCGCGGTAGTCGTTTTCCAGGACGAGGCCGCTGCCCCGGACGGCCCGCACCACGCCGGACACCGGCGCGTGGACCCAGGCCCCGCCGGCGGAAATGCCCACCGGCTCCCCCAGCAGCACCCGCTGACCCGCCGAGACCACGGCCCGGCAGCGGCCCCCGGCGAAATCGTCCAGGTGCAGCAGCACTGCCGGAGGCGGCGGCACCGGCGGGCAGGGGAGGGGCGCGATGGCGCGGAGTCGAAGGGGCATGGGCGACACAACCTTTCCAGTTCATTCCGCTTTCCAGTTTAGTCTTCCGGGGACGGTTTGTCCACCGGGGAGAATTTCGCCGAGCCTGTCAAAGGGGCAGTTCTTCCCGCGAAGGGAGGCAAACGGCGGCGAGGCGGGCGGAACCCTGGGGAAAAGTATTTTTCGCCGGCGGCGACAAAAAACGGTTGCATTATCCCGGGAAAGATGATAAAATAAATGCCAGTCCATGCGGGATTAATTCATCGGTAGAATGGCAGCTTCCCAAGCTGCACAGGCGGGTTCGACTCCCGTATCCCGCTCCAAAACCCCCGAATGCAATCGCATTCGGGGGTTTACTTTTTCCCTGTTCCCTGTTTACGCTTCCCGAAAGTACCCCGCCCGGGCCCAGGGGGCGATCCCCGCCGGGGTTGCCTGGTTCTGAGCGCCGTAGGGGCGCGCATCGCGCGTCCGTACCCAGCCCCCGCGCCGCCTGCACCCCGCCGAACGCACCCACGGCGCGGTGCGGGTGCCGCGAGCCGGCGGCGAATCGGGCGTGCGGCACGGGCGGCTGATAGCCGCCCCTACGGCGGCGACGCAAGCGCGGTGGGAATCGCGCCCTTGGTGCGTTTCCCGCGCTTCCGCCCAGCGCTCACACCTGGAATACGTACTTGTCCAGCCGGTCAAAGGCCTCCTGAATCCGGGAGAAGGGAGAGGCCAGGTTCATGCGGATGTGGCAGGGGCCGTTGAATGCCCGCCCATCCTGCCAGGCCACGCCCACGTCCCAGCCGGCCTTGATGACCTGGTCGAGGGTCTTGCCGGTGCGGGCGCAGTAGTCGGTCAGGTCCAGGAAGAGCATATAGGTGCCCTGGGGCATGGCGGCGCTAACGCCGTCGTAGTTATCGCGGATGTGTTCATAGGCGTAGCGGCAGTTCTGCTCCAGCACCTGGAGCAGCTCCCCGGTCCAGACCCGGCCCTCCTGGGAGTAGGCGCCCAGCAGCGCGTGCATGGACAGGACGTTCATGTCGTTGTAGTGGGTGCTGCCGCCCTCGGCGGTGACGCGGTCGCGGAGGTAAGCGCTGTAGATGATGTGGTAGCTGCCGATCAGGCCCGCCAGATTGAAGGTCTTGGAGGGAGCATAGATGCCCACCACGTGTTCTCTGGCCCAGTCGTTGACCATCAGCGTGGGGATGTGCTGGTGGCCGGTGTAGGTGATGTCGGCCCAGATCTCGTCGCTGATCACCAGGCACTGGTTGGCCTCGAAGACCTCCATGGCCTTCTCCAGCTCCCAGCGCTCCCAAACGCGCCCGGTGGGGTTGTGGGGGGAGCAGAAGATCGCCAGGTGGATGTGGTTCTCCCGCAGCTTGCGGTCCATGTCTTCAAAGTCCATGCGCCACACGCCCTGCTCGTCCCGGGTCAGGGGCGTGTAGACCGAGGTGCGGCCCAGGCCCTCCACGTCGGAGGCAAAGCCCAGGTAGGTGGGCGCGTGGAGCAAGATCTTGTCGCCGGGGGCGGAGAGCGCCTTCACCGCGCTGGTGACGCAGCCGTGGACGCCGTTTTCGTAGCCGATGTATTCCCGCTTCAGCCCCACAAAGCCGTTGCGCTCCGTCTGCCAGTCGAGGATGCTCTGGAAGTAGGCGTCCCGGGGGGAGAAGTAGCCGTACAGGGGGTGCTTGGCCCGCTCGATGATGGCGGCGGGGATGGCGGGACAAGTGGCGAAGTTCATGTCGGCCACCCACATGGGAATCAGATCGAAACCCTCCTTGGGGGCGTCGGGAATGGCGGCCCAGGTCTTTTCTCCGCCGACGCTCTCCACGGCCAGGGCGTCCTGGCCGCGGCGGTCAATCAGAGAAGTAAAATCATATTGCATGGTACAACACCCTTTCTACATGATGTATCAATTATAGAATCGTTTTTTGGCGTTGTCCAATCCTTTATCGCCGGGCGCGGATGCGCTCAGGACAGGGGCAGGTAGGCCGCCGGGTTGACCGAGGCGCCGTTGACGTGCAGTTCGAAGTGGAGGTGGGGGCCGGAGGACCAGCCGGTGGAGCCCACGTAGCCGATGACCTGCCCCTGGGAGACGCTGTCGCCCACGTCGACCAGGTACTGGGTCATGTGGCAGTAGATGCTGCCGTAGCCGTTGCCGTGGGCCAGAGCGACGAAGTAGCCGTTTGGATCGGTGTAGGAGGCCCGGGTGACGGAACCAGCGGCCACGGCGTAGATGGGCGTGCCCTGGTTTTTGGCGATGTCGATGCCGTGGTGGAAGCCCTGGTAGCCGAAGAGGGGGTGGTTCCGCTCGCCGTAGGCGTCGGTGATGACGTGGGGGCCGTCCACCGGGGCGATGAGGCCGGTGGCGCCGGGGGAGGCCGCGGAGCCGCCGCCTCCGGCCAGGTTGTTCTGGTTGCTTGCGGCCAGCCGCGCCGCCTCCTCGGCGGAGAGGGCCGCCTCATAGGCTGCCTGGGCCTCGAGAATCTCCTGGCGGGTGGCGTCCTCCTGGGCCTGGTTGGCCTGGAACTCGGCGGAGAGGCTCTCCTCCGCCGCGGCCAGCTCCAGGAGCAGCTGGTCGGCCTCGGCCCGCTGGGCCTCGAGAGTGGTTTGCAGCGCCTCCAGGTCCCGGCGCGTCTGCTGCTGGGCCTCCATCTCGGCCCGCAGCGCCTCCCGGGCGGCTTCAATCTCCCGGGCCTGGGCCTTCAGGTCCTGGAGCATCCGCTGGTCGGCCTCGGCCACCTCCCGGATCATGTCGACCCGGCCCAGCAGGTCGGAAAAGCTGTTGGCCTGAAACAAAACAGCCCAGTAGGAGATGTCGCCGCTTTCCTCCATGGCCCGCAGCCGCTTTTGGTACGTCTTTTGCATCTCGGCCTGGGCGGCCTCAGCCGCCTCCAGGTCGCTCTGGCGCTGGGCCACCAGAAGGCTATACTGCTGTAAAAGCGCGTCGGTATTTTGTATTTCCGCCTCCGTCTGGTGGATGGACTGGTCCAGCGCGGCCTTCTGGCCGATGGTGGTGGCGGTCTGGCCGGCGTTTTCCTGGAGCTGCTGCTCCAGCGCCGCGCCCGCTTCGGCGATGGCGTCCGCCTCCTGCTGGAGCCGGTTGATCTCCTGCTGAATTTCCGCCGAGGTGGCCCCTTGGGCCGGGCCGGACAGCAGCGCCAGCGTCAGCGCCAGGGCCGGCAGCAGCACGAACCACGATTTTTTCATATCCTTCGCCTCCGGTACAGGGGATTTTACTCATCCAGACGACAAAACCGGCCCTCGGTTGCCGCCGGGACAAATTTTTGGTATAATGGGCGCACACGAGGAAGGGGGCGGGGGCCATGAAGATACTGGTGGTGGAGGACGAGCGGCGGCTGGCCGACTCGCTGGGGGCGCTGCTGCGGCAGAAGGGCTTTGCGGTGGACGTGGTCTACGACGGCGAGGCCGGGCAGCAGTACGCGGCTCTGGGGGTCTATGACCTGCTGATTTTGGACGTGATGCTGCCGAAGCTGGATGGCTTCACCCTGGCGCGGCAGCTGCGAGCGTCCCATCTGGGCACGCCGATCCTGATGCTGACGGCCCGGTCCGGCCTGGAGGACCGGATCACCGGCCTCAACGCCGGGGCGGACTACTACCTGCCCAAGCCCTTCGATGCCCGGGAGCTGATGGCCTGCGTCAACGCGCTGCTGCGGCGCCAGGGCGCCCAGGTGGACGCGCTGACCTTCGGCAATACGGCGCTGGACCTCTCTTCGGCCACGCTGGTGCGGGGCGACGCCGCGGTGCGCCTGTCGGCCAAGGAGTTTGAGGTGATGCGGCTTTTGATGGCCGCCGGGCGGCGCAACCTCTCCAAGGAGGCCATTCTCACCAAGGTCTGGGGCTTTGACTCCGAGGCGGTGGAGAACCACGTGGAGGTCTACATCGGTTTTTTGCGCAAGAAGCTCCTGAGCATCGGCTCCGACGTCCGCATTGCGTCCATCCGCCGGCTGGGCTATCATCTGGAGGTCACGGAAGATGATTCGGAAACTGCGACTGAAATTCGTTCTCTTTAATATGGCCATCGTCACGCTGCTGCTGGTGGTGATCTTCGGCCTGGTGTTCTTTTTCACCCGGGCCAACCTGGAGCAGAAGAGCATCGACATGATGGAGAGCATCGCTGCCAACCCCTTCCAGCTGGGCGTGCCCAACGAGCTGGGGGAGGAAGTGCGCCTGCCATACTTCACCTTACAGGTAGGGCCGGGGGGAGAGCTGATCGCCACCGGCGGCGGATATTACGACCTCTCGGACCGGGAGTTTCTCCGGGCCCTGATCGACGCCGTCTTTGAAAATCACAAGCCCCTGGGTGTGATTGAGGAATATCATCTGCGCTACTACCGGCTGGAGACACCCTACCGTCAGTGCCTGGTGTTCGTGGACATCTCCAGCGAGCTGGCGACGCTGCAAAACCTGGTGCGGACCTGCCTGATTCTGGGGCTTTTGAGCTTCCTGGCCTTTTTGTGGGTCAGTATTCTCCTGTCCAAGTGGGCCGTGGGACCGGTGGAGCGGGCCATGCAGCAGCAGCGGGAGTTTGTGGCAGCGGCCTCCCACGAGCTGAAAACGCCCCTGGCCGTCATCACCACCAGTGCGGAGCTGCTCCAGACCCCGGGCTTTTCCCAGGACGACAAGGCCGGCTTCCTGGAGAATGTGCTGGCCATGTCCCGGCAGATGCGTTCTCTGGTGGAGCAGCTGCTGGAGCTGGCCCGGGCCGAGCAGGGGCTGGATGTCAAATCCTTCACCCAGGTGGACCTCAGCCGCCTGACAGAGCAGGGGACGCTGCCCTTTGAGGCGCTCTTCTTCGAGCGGGGGCTGCGGCTGGAGACCGCCATCGCGCCGGGCATCTGGGTGCGGGGGCAGGCGGACCGGCTGGGCGAGGTGCTGGAGGTGCTGCTGGACAACGCCCGGAAGTACGCGAGCCCCGGCGGCGCCGTGTGGGTGAGCCTCCAGCCCCAGGGACGGGGGAAGTGCCGCCTGGCGGTGGCCAACGAGGGCCAGCCTCTCTCGCCGGAGGCGCTCACCGCCGTGTTCAAGCGCTTTTACCGGGCAGACCCGGCCCGCAGCCGCGACGGCAGCTACGGCCTGGGCCTCTCCATCGCCCAGGCCATCGTCCAGGCCCATGGAGGAAAAATCTGGGCCGAGAGCCAGGAGGGCATCAACCGCTTCGTGGTGGAGCTGCCCCTGCTGGCGCCCAAAGCCCGGTAGCGCAGCGCACACAGCTTATGATTGGATAGGAAACGGGACTGCCGCATTTTGCGCAATGTCATTAAGTTAGTGACATTGTCCTAATGCAAAGACCGATAAGAACGAGTGCATCCGGCGACGGATGCACTTATTCTGTAAAAAGGGCATGAAAAGTAAGCAGATTGAAAAATCCGCTTACAAAC
>DVHE01000062.1 GCA_018712245.1 Candidatus Avoscillospira avicola
AAGACCGCTGCTGAGGCTGCCAAGGCCATCGGCATCGGCCTGCAGGCCTTCTGCATCGACGGTTCCGTCGCCGACGACCGCAAGGTCGGCCTGGGCCACGGCAACCTGGGCGCCATGCTGCTGAGCGACGAGTCCAAGTGCTTCGCCTTCCTGGCCGGCCACGAATCCTTCGCCGCCGCTGAAGGCGCCATCGGCATCGTCAAGAATGCCAACAAGGCCCGCAAGGAGCCCCTGCGCGTCATCCTGAACGGCCTGGGCAAGGACGCCGCCCAGATCATCTCCCGGATCAACGGCTTCACCTATGTGCAGACCAAGTTTGACTACGCCACCGGCAAGGTCAACATCGTCCGCGAGATCCGCTACTCCGAGGGTGAGCGGGCCAATGTCCGCTGCTACGGCGCTGACGACGTCCGCGAGGGCGTGGCCATCATGCACCTGGAGGGCGTGGACGTGTCCATCACCGGCAACTCCACCAACCCCACCCGGTTCCAGCATCCCGTGGCCGGCACCTACAAGAAGGAGTGCATCGAGCAGGGCAAGAAGTACTTCTCCGTGGCCTCCGGCGGCGGCACGGGCCGTACGCTCCATCCCGATAACATGGCCGCCGGCCCCGCTTCCTACGGCATGACCGACACCATGGGCCGGATGCACTCCGACGCCCAGTTCGCCGGTTCTTCCTCCGTGCCCGCCCACGTGGAAATGATGGGCTTCCTGGGCGCCGGCAACAACCCCATGGTCGGTATGACCGTGGCCTGCGCTGTTGCTGTAGCCGAGAGCATGAAGTAATTTCCCCTTTGCGCAGTATCCCCCGGTGCAGTTTTGCACCGGGGGATTTTTGATCTCTTCGCGCTCAATAAAAGTCCAAGTTGTCTACGATTTGATGGTGGTTTTCAAAGGTGTACTCGTACACCGCCAGAAAGCCGTTCTCCACGTTCAAGGGGCGATAGAGCTGCACGAAAATGGTTTCTCCGTCCTTTGTTTCGAACACAGCCTCCTGGTCCGTCGCTGAGCGCAGCGTACCGCGCTCCAGGCCCAGCGTGTTGTAGAGGAAATTCAGAGTGACGCTCTCCGGGTCCAGCCGCCAGGTCAGATGCCCCTCCCGTACCTGGGCCTGAATGTCCAGCGCCTTTTCATAGAGATCCTCCCGCAGATACTCCACCGTGACGCCATAGCCTTGGATCACCGTCCGGCCATGCTCCTCCGTCAGCTTCAGCGCTTCCTGGTAGATGTAGGTCTCCCGGTCTGAAGTCTCCGTGCAGTAGGTGATCACCGCCTCCGCTCCATCCAAAGCGATCTCGTAGTCAACCACCCACGGGCTGGATACGCCGATGGTCCAGGGATGTTCCGTGCCGTTTTGCGCCGTCAAGGCTTCGTAATAGGGCGCTTTGGCGTCGGCGCTCAGCAGGGCATAGCGCGCCTTGCCGTCCCGCTCTTTCAGCGCCTCGGCCCATTGGCTCGCCACTGTATAGCCATCCTGCGTTTCTCCAAGAGCCGCCTCGCCTGAAACCCTGTTCTCTGGCGCAGTGGGTTCATGCAGCTGAATTTGCGCCGTGGTTTCTGGCCGGAGAGCAAAGGCCGAGGTGATGCCCACGACCAGAAGCATTGCCAAGAATACGGCAACAGCGGAAGCACGCTTGTATTGCATGATGGATTTCACCCTTTCTTCCAAAAAGTTGCGGCTCAAGCGGCTGAAGCAGGGGAGAAGCCCGCTTCTCTTTTCCTCCAATGCCAGCAAGGCCAGCGCATAGGCGGCCCGGTACTCCCGCCCCACCCGCCGGACGACAGCGGCATCACAGGAAAGCTCCAGGTCCCGGTTTCCGAGCCAGTAGAGCAGCCAGACCAGCGGATTGAACCAGTGCAGCGCCAGCGCCGCGGCAAACAGCAGCTTGATCAGCGCGTCCCAGCGCCATACATGGACCCACTCGTGGGTCAGTACAAACTGCAATGTCGCCGTATCCCGGCGGTCCAGGGTCTTAGGCAGGAGAATTACAGGCCGGAAAATGCCATAGGTCAGAGGCGAGGTGATCTGATCGGAACAGCGGACGCAAACGCGCCGCGTCAGCCGATGCTCCGCCAGCCACGCCTCCACTTCCGGCGAATGCTCCGGCAGAGAAGTCTGGAAAGTCCGCAAGCAACGGACATAGGATACCGCAAAATAGGCCGTGAGCAGCACAACGCCAACCAGCCATAGAAGCGTCCACGGTGTCACCGCCGCAGCAGGTTGATGAGTGTCCGTCTGCGCCGCGCCGAAATACGGCAGCGTATTCTCCCAGGTCCAGGCTTGGCCGGTGGCAGCCGCGTCCGCAGCCGGCAGCGGCGTCGCGGGGGCCGGCATCGGCACCGGCAGGGCAAGCGACAGCGGCAAAAGAAGCCGCAGCGCTGCCACAATCCACAAAGCCCGGAATACCGTCCTGGGCAAAAATCGCTTCCCCAGCGTGCGCAGCAGAAGAATCACGAGAACCATGGTCCCGCCCCAGAGGGTTTGTTGGAGCAATTCCATGCTATCCCTCCTGATCCAGCGCCGCAATCATCCGGCGCAGCTGCTCGATCTGCTCCCGGGTGAGGCGGTGGCTTCCCAGCAGCGAGGCAAACAGCTGCTCCGGCGCGCCGTCAAAGAGCTTTCCCAGCAGTTCTTCCGTTTCCGCTTCCTGGACCGTCTCCCGGGTGACCAGAGCGTGGCAAAGAAAATTGGGCTCACTGCGGGCAATGGCCCCCTTGGCAATACATTTTTTGATGACCGTATAGGTCGTGTTCATGTTCCAGCCAATCTCTTCCTTGAGGATATCTGAAATGCGTTTGGCCGTCTGATCGCCCTCCCGCCAGAGTACCCCCATGACCTTCAGCTCCGAGTCAAACAGCTTGACCGCCATCTGCGCTCACTCCTTTCAAACTACTGCAATAGTTTCTATAGTCATACTACTACAATAGTTTCGCAATGTCAAGCAGCGAGATAAAAAAAAGAAGCGGCAGAGCACTGCTCCGCCGCCTCACATCGTATTAGTATTATTTCGCGTCACAATCAAAAAAGGGACCGGTTTCCCGGTCCCCAGTGGGTCAATATTCCACTTCCTGCGAAAGCGGCAGCTCCAGCAGGGAAGGGTTCTGCAACAGGTGCTTGAAGAGGCGGATGGACTTGGAGTAGTAGTAGCCGTCGGCCAGGCGCTCATCGATGGTGAGGCCGATGTCCAGCAGCTCCTTCATCTCCATATTGCCCGCCGCGTCGAAGACGGGGCGGACGCTCTTTTCGCCGATCAGGCAGAAGATGGAGCAGGTACCCCAGTTGGTCAGGTGGTGATAGCCGCACTTGAGCTTGATCGAGCCCACGTTGGAGATCAGCACGGAGCTATAGTAGGGGTCTGTAGCAATGATGCTCTGGGGAATCCATCCGTGGATGTCCAGCCGGGTCAGCAGCCAGACCAGAAACTTCGAGAGGAAGCGCGGCATCTTGTTGAGGATGTTCATCGCATCCGTGGAAGCATCCACTTCTGTGTCGGACCGGCAATAGGAAATCTGCTTGAACAGGCTCTCATGGAGGGAATCCAGCGTGCTGTCCTCCTTGGCGTGGAGGAAGGCCAGGGCCTCTTCGCCGGTGTCGGAGAAGCGCTTCTTGACTACAAATGCAGCAGTCACTTCGTTGCGCTGATATGTATTCTTGTTGGCGATAAACCGGTTGAGCTTAGGCCGCAGGACGATCGTCTTCAAAAGCGCAGCCACCACCAGATGGAACATGGTGAATTTAAACTCCGGGTCTCCGGCGTTTTTCTCCGCTAAATAGGCATTGATGTTGGTGAGATCCACCGTCTCGGCGATATAGGCCTCGTTGTCGCAGCGATTGGGGTAAATCAGAGGGGTGATAAAGTGCATGGAATCGAGATCCCGCAGCAAATAGCCGTCTTTCCGGTCTCCCATCCGGCGTTTTTGTTTCTCCAAATCTCTCAAACCCTTTCGATCCATAAAAATCCTTAAGTATTATAGCAGGCAGGGAAGAAGGTGTCAAGTCGGTGTCAGATTTAGCAGGCAATGGTGTCTATAAAAGTGAAAGGAGGAGTAAAGCCATGGAGGATGAAACCATTGTGGCGCTCTACTGGGCGCGGGACGAAGCTGCCATCCCGGCCACGGCGAAAAAATACGGCACCTACTGCGCCGCCATCGCCGGGAATATCCTGGAAAGCCCCCAGGACGCCGAGGAGTGCGTTAGCGACACCTATCTCCACGCCTGGAACGCCATGCCGCCCAGCCGCCCGCAGGTGCTAAAAGCCTTTCTCGGAAAGATCACCCGCAACCTCTCCCTCAACCGCGTCCGGCACCATCACGCCTTGAAGCGGGGCGGGGCAGCGGCGGTGGAGGAGCTGGGGGAGATTGTCACCAGCTCCGACCCGGTGGGGGAGGCGATGCAGCGCCGGGAACTCCTGCGAGCCATCGACGCCTTCCTGGAAGGCCTGCCGAAGCGGCAGCGGCAGCTCTTCGTATGCCGGTACTGGTACTTTGACAGCGTGACCGACCTGGCCGCCCGGTTTCAGATGACCGAGAACCATGTCTCCGTCACCCTGCGCCGAATCCGGAAGAAGCTCCGCCGAAATCTCACGGAAAGGGGGTTTGAGCTGTGAAAAAAGAGGACTTCTGCGACGTCATGGGAGAAATTCAGGAGGATTTTATCCTGGAGGCGCGGGAGAAGGTCCAGAAGCGCCACTGGGGAAGGTGGGTCGTGCTGGCGGCCTGTCTGTGCCTGGCGGTGGTGCTGGCCTCCACCAGATGGCAGCCTTCCACAACGAACACGGAGGCAGTCGCCTGCGGCTTTACCATGGAGGCCGTTCCCGACGCCATCTATTTCCCCGTGACCAGGGAGGAGCGGGAGCAGTACAATCTTGCCGAAGCCCCCGACGAGGACGACCTGGGGGCAATCATGGGCACTGTGACATCCTGCGAAGACGAGACGCTCATCGGCAGCAGCGTCTACCACGTCGCAGCCTATCCCGCGCTGGATTCCCTGTGCATCGTGGCATCGCCGGACGGCTATACCTATTACCTGTGCGAGGCGCTCTATGCCTCGGCGGCGGAAGGGGAGACCCTGGAGGTACTCCTGGAGACCTACGGGCTGCCGGATTCCCTGGCTAGTGTGGAGGTGCTGGAGAAGGATTTCACGCCCCTGTACACGATGGAAGATTCGCAAAAAATCGACACGATGTTCGCCATTCTCTCCACCACCGTCAACCAGGGCAAGGAGGCCGGGGAGCGCCGCTTTGCCGACGTCTGGTACGCGGCCTATGGCAATGACGATGTGCGGTATAGCGAGGCGGAAGGCCACTGCGTCTTCGCCGCCGACGAGACGCCGTCAGAGCCGGTCACAGAGACCGACGGCGCGGGCAACATCGTGGTGTCCAACAGCAGGCCGCCGTCGGACTCGGTCTATGACAGAGCCCAGGCGCTTTGGACCGCCGGCGAGCGGATTTTGCGCCTGACCACGGCGCAGGGCTTTTCCCTGGAGCTGGACTTTTTCCCGTCCATCCAGGCAATCTTCTGTAACGACGGCTGCTTCATCCTCACCGATTCCCAGTCGGAAACCCTCGCAGAGCTCCTGGAGATCTCCTAGGGGCGGCTGCGCCCGATCGGCTGTAAATGCACCCCACTGTAGGGGCGCATTGCATGTCAAGAGCAACATAGGTAACACAAGAGAAAGAACATGGGTTACAGTTTTCTGATGTTTCGATTCAGGCGAACACCGGTGTTTGCGTCGATCTCGGCGATCTGAAAATTGCGGTAACAGACCTGGAAGGTATCAGCGTCGCCGGCACGGATTTCAAGATAGGTGTCAGCCATTGTCTCGCTGAGATAAACACGAAACGGTCCAAACCGCAGGTAGCCCCAGTTGTTGACCTTGCAAAGCCTGGCGCCCTCGGGATACTCATAGGGCCGCGGCTCAAACAGTTGCCTGGTGCTGGGCTGATAGACAGAGGCAGGAGGCCTGTGCCCCAGCGCCTCATGGGGCCGGATTTCATTGTACTTCCAGCGCCAATACTGAAACAGCCTGTCTGCCTCCAGCAGATTTCTCGGGGTCTGCCGCAGGATCTCCTGCTTCATGGTGCGATGAAAGCGCTCAATTTTTCCCTGGGTCTGCGGGTGGCGAACACGGCCATGGATGGGCAGGATGTCCAAATCCATGAGGTAGCGCTCAAACTGCGTGATGCCTCGCCGAAAGCCGGCGAACTGGGCGCCGTTGTCTGATAGAATGGCGTCCGGCAATCCATACTCCTCAAACACTTGAATAAAGCTCTCTTTTACGCCGATTGTAGAACTTTTAGGCTCGATCCGAAGGCAGAACCGGCTGTGATCGTCCAGGATCGTCAGGGGGTAGCAGCGCGTGCCGTCGCCATAAGGTAAGCGCACAACAATCCCCCGCCTTTCGTCTCTCTCGAAAATGTGAGACAATATCCCAAAACTCGAAAAACTGACAGTGAGTTTTTTGAGACTTCACACCAGGAGGGAGAGGCATGGGAGAGGTATTGGCAGTACGAAATGAGTATCGGGCGCAGAACTGGGTTCAAGTAATCCAAGAGTGTCGAGCCAGCGGTTTGACAAACCGGGCGTTTTGCCAGCAGCGGGGGATCCCGGAGAAGAAGTTCTACTACTGGCTTCGGAAACTTCGCACGCAGGCATTGGAGGCGGCACAGCCACAGATTGTGCCCATATCTCCTGGGGCTGTAGCAGAGGATGTGCTCCAAATTCATTTTCGAGGCGCAGAGCTGCGGCTTCCCGGAACTGTAGATCTCGACGCAGTGGCCGCGGTTTTGCGTTCCATTCAAACGGTATGATAGACCTCAGTCAAGTGCGCCGGTACTATGTCGCCTGCGGGTACACCGATCTGCGCCGCGGGATCGACGGACTGGCCGCT
>DVHE01000013.1 GCA_018712245.1 Candidatus Avoscillospira avicola
TCCCCCGTTTTTGCAACTTCAAAAAGTTGCAAAAACGACCTTATTGAACGCGCAAGGGGTCTTAACCCCTTGCACACATTCCCCGCTGCTCTGTCGCACAAGTTCTCAGCGAGGTTTTTTGACAGTCCGAACCGGCCGAAGGCCGGTCTCGTATGCTGCATTCTGTAATACGTGACGCATGGTCATGGAATACGGAAAAATGGCCGCTATCGCGGCGCGGGCCGATGTGGGCATCGGCCCCTACACCCCACACTTAATTTTCCACCCTAACCGTAGGGGCGGCTATCAGCTGTCCGCCTGGCCGCGCTGCCGGAGTGCCCCCGCTGAACGCAGGGGGGCAGCGATTCCACCGTAGGGGCGCGCATCGCGCGTCCGCTTGGCGGCAATGCCAGAGCGTTTACGTCGAACAGACCCGCCTCCGGCGGGTTCGGGCCGATGTGGGCATCGGCCCCTACACACTGATTTTACTCACCTCACATCGGTATATACTGGAGGTACTATGTCAAAAGATTACAATCCCGAGGATCTCCGATTTCCAGACCAGACCATCGTCAAAACCGAACTGGTGGAGGAGATGGAGAACTCCTACATTGACTATGCCATGTCGGTCATCGTGGGCCGGGCGCTGCCCGATGTGCGCGATGGCTTGAAGCCCGTCCACCGGCGCATCCTCTACGCCATGTACGAGGACGGCCTGACCCAGGATAAGCCCTTCCGCAAGTGCGCCACCGCCGTGGGCGACGTGCTGGGCCGGTACCATCCCCATGGCGACGCCTCGGTCTATGACGCCCTGGTGCGTCTGGCCCAGGACTTTTCGATGCGCTATCCCCTGATCGACGGCCACGGCAACTTCGGCTCCGTGGACGGAGACCCCCCGGCGGCCTACCGCTACACCGAGGCCCGCATGGCCAAGATGGCCAACGAAATGCTCCGGGAGATCGAAAAGGACACCGTGGACTGGGACCCCAACTTCGACGAGACCCGCAAGGAGCCCCGGGTCCTCCCCAGCCGCTTCCCCAACCTCTTGGTCAACGGCTCGGCGGGCATCGCCGTGGGCATGGCCACCAACATCCCGCCCCACAACCTCCGGGAGGTCATCGACGCGGCGGTCTGCGTGCTGGACGACCCCGAGGCCACCCTTTCGGATCTGATGGAATACATCCACGGCCCGGACTTCCCCACTAAGGGAATTATCATGGGCCGCAGCGGCATCCGCGCCGCCTACGCCACCGGCCGGGGCCGCCTGACCCTTCGGGCCCGCACCGAGGTGGAGGAATTTGGCCAGAACCGGCAGCGGATCATCGTCACGGAGCTGCCCTACCAGGTCAATAAAAAAGTGCTGATCGAGGCCATTGCCGACCAGGTCCACGACAAGCGTCTGGAGGGCATTTCCGGCCTCCGGGACGAGAGTGACCGCAAGGGTATGCGCATCGTGATCGAGCTGAAGAAGGATGCCAATGTCCAGGTGGTGCTGAACCGCCTCTTCAACCAGACGCAGCTCCAGACCACCTTCGCCATCAATATGCTGGCCCTGGTCAACAACCAGCGGCAGCCGCGGATTTTGAGCCTGCGGCACATTCTGGACGAATACCTCAACTTCCAGGAGGAGGTTATCGTCCGGCGGACCCGGTATGATCTCAAAAAGGCCCAGGAACGGGCGCACCTGCTGGAGGGCCTGCTGATTGCCCAGGACAACATCGACGAGGTCATCCGCATCATCCGCGAGAGCTATGACAACGCCAAGGAAAACCTGATGGCCCGCTTTGGTCTCTCAGACGTCCAGGCCCAGGCCATTCTGGATATGCAGCTCAAGCGCCTCCAGGGTCTGGAGAAAGAAAAGCTCCAGGCAGAATACGAGGAGCTGGAGCGGAAAATCGCCTATTACCAGGAAATTTTGGCCGATGAAAACAAGGTCAAAGCCGTTCTCAAGGACGAACTGCTGGAGATCCGGGAGAAGTACGGCGATGACCGCCTCACCGAGATCCAGGACGTGGAGGACGAGATTGACGTGGAGGACCTGATCGAGGAAGAGGAGTGCTGCTATACCCTCTCCAGCTTGGGTTACATCAAGCGTCTGCCCACCTCCACCTACCGCAGCCAGAAGCGGGGCGGCAAAGGCGTCACGGCCCAGACCTTGAAGGAAGAGGACTACGTCAAGAGCCTGTTTGTGGCCTCGACCCACGACTATTTGCTCTTCTTCTCCAACACCGGCAAGGTCCACCGGCGCAAGGGCTACCGCATTCCCGAGGCGGGCCGCACGGCCCGGGGCACGGCCATCGTCAACGTGCTGCCGCTGGAGCCGGGTGAGACCATCACCGCCATGCTGCCCACCCGGAGCATGGAAGAGGACGGCTATCTGATGATGGTCACGCGGTTCGGCACCGTCAAGCGGCTGAAGCTGGAGTCCCTCAACACCAACCGCCGCGCCGGCATCCGGGCGCTGAGTCTGGAAGAGGGCGACGCGCTGATCGCCGTGTTCAAGACCAGCGGCTCCGACCGGGTGATCCTGGCCACGGAGCAGGGCATGGCCATCTGCTTTGATGAAAACGACGTCCGACCCATGGGCCGTGACGCCGCCGGCGTCCGGGGCATCCGCCTGGAGGAAGGCGACTGCGTGGTGGGCGCCGCCGTGGCGGTGGAAGGCAAGGACCTGCTGACCGTCACCCAGAACGGCTTTGGCAAGCGGACGGCCCTTTCGGCCTACCTCCGGGACGGCGAGGCCCAGAACCGTGGCGGCAAGGGTCTGAAAAACTACCGCCTGACGGAAAAAACCGGCCTGGTGGCCGGCGTGCTGGTGGTGGATGACAGCGACGACGTGCTGCTCATCGAGTCCAGCGGCGTCATCATCCGCATGGCGGCCTCGGAGATCAACACCTATGGCCGGGACACCCAGGGCGTCATTTTGATGCGGGTGGACGAGGGCAACCAGGTGATCGCCCTCCAGAGTGCGGAAAAAGAGGAGACCGAGGCATGAAAACCGTGACGGTCTTCACCGACGGGGCCTGCTCCGGCAATCCCGGCCCCGGCGGCTGGGCGGCCATCCTCCAGTATGGCGGCGCCGAGAAAGTGCTCTCCGGCGGCGCGGCGGACACCACCAACAACCGCATGGAGCTGCTGGGCGTGATCTCGGCGCTGGAGGCGCTGAAGGAGCCGTGCCGGGTGGAGCTCTACTCCGACTCCAAGTATGTCATCGACGCCCTCCAGAAGCGGTGGGTCTGGGGATGGAAGCAGCGGGGCTGGATCAAATCCGACAAAAAACCGGCCCTCAACCGCGACCTGTGGGAGCGTCTGCTGCCGCTGGTGGAAAAGCACGAAATGGTCTACCACTGGATCAAGGGCCACGCCGAGACCGAGGAGAACAACCGCTGCGACCAGCTGGCCGTGGCGGAGAGCAGGAAATATCAGAAATGAGCAAAGGGGTTGTCTCAAATAGAGGCAGCCCGGAACGAGGTACAAAAACCCGGCAGGAGCGACCATACAGGCCGCCCCTGCCGGGTTTCGATTCGCGCCGGAGCTGCATGGTTCCGTCTCGTAGGGGCGGCTAGCAGCCGCCCGCTGGCTGGCGATTCCCGCACGGCTGCGGCGAACGCACAGACAAAAGCCTCCCCTGACGCCGTTCGGCGTTAGGGGAGGTGTCATGGCCCGTGGCCATGACGGAGGGGTCGGGAAAAGTGAATCGTGAAAAGTGAAGCGTGGAATAGGTAGCGCGAAGCGCCGGAGGGGTGAACAATCCCCCAGTCACGCTTCGCGTGCCAGCTCCAGGTTGCCGCTAAGCCTTCCCGGCCCGCGTTGCGGTCCGCCAAGGCAAGCGGCTGCCCAGCCGCTGCGGTCGCTGCATCCGCCACAGGCGGCGCTCCCTTGCGGGCCCTTTACACAAGGGGGCCTTTTAAGGTGCGGCGGTACAAAAGGGCCTTTTGCAACCACACAACCTGCCACGAGAGGCTGCTGCGCGGCGCGGGCCGATGAAGGCATCGGCCCCTACAGAGTGCCTGCATCACCCGCACCAGCCGTAGGGGCGCGCATCGCGCGTCCGTATACTTCCCTTGTGCAAGGCAGTCCGCTGACCGCTGCGGTGCGGCACGGGCAGGCCGACCCTACAGACCCGCCCCCGGATTTCCCGTGATGGTTGCTGTGTGCTGCCTCTGCATGAGACGCTCCCTGTTGCTGCAAAAACCCCCGTCTCTGCTGTCCTATCTGGGGCAGAGATGGGGGTTCTGTAGTTCCGTTATCCAAAGAGGCCTGTGGACAAATACCGCTCGCCGCTGTCGGGCAGGATCACCGCCAAGTGCTTTCCCTGGAACTCCGGGCGGCGGGAGAGCTGCACGGCGGCATAGAGGGCCGCACCGCCGGAGGGACCGGTGAGGATGCCCTCGGTTCGGGAGAGAAGGCTGACCATGGCAAAGGCCTGGTCGTCGGCCACCGGGCAGATCTCATCCACCACCTCCCGGTGGAAATTGCCCGGCACAAAGCCGGCGCCGATGCCCTGGAGCCCGTGGGGGCCGGGCTGGCCGCCGGACAGCACAGGAGAACTCTGCGGCTCCACCGCCAGGACATAGACATGGGAGTTTTGCTGTTTGAGATACCGGGATGAACCGCAAAGCGTGCCGCCGGTGCCAACACCGGCGATCAAAGCGGCCAGAGTCCCTTCGCTGTCCTCCCACAGCTCCGGGCCGGTGGTCTCGTAGTGGGCCTGGGCGTTGGCGGGGTTGTTGAATTGGTCCAAAATCACGGCGCCGGGGATTTCGCGGGCCAGCGCCCGGGCCTTTTCGATGGCACCGGCCATGCCCTGCCGCCCCGGTGTCAGCACCAGCTGGGCGCCGTAGGCCTCCAGCAGCTGCTGCCGCTCCAGGCTCATGGTATCGGGCATGGTGAGAATGGCCTGATAGCCCAGAGCCGTGGCCAGGGCCGCGATGGCGATGCCGGTGTTGCCAGAGGTGGGCTCCAAAATGGTGCCGCCGGGACGAAGGTCACCGCGCTGTTCCGCCGCCCGGATCATATAGAGGGCGGCCCGATCCTTGGCCGAGCCGGCGGGGTTGCGTCCCTCCAGCTTGGCGAAAATGGCCGCATAGGCGCCGGCGGCTTTCGAGAGCCGCGGCAGCTCCACCAGCGGCGTATGTCCGATGGTTTTTTCGATGGAGTGATACATGAAACTGCCTCCTTTTTCGTAAACGCTGCTTCAATAGACAGCGTTTACTTTACGCCCTGCCGGCGTCCAAAGCCTCCAACAGGCCCCGGCAGCCCTCATCCCGCCAGGTGACGCCGAATTCTCCGGTGTACCAGGGGTCGGCCACGTCGCCGGGGCGGTCTGTATAGTCCATCATCAGGCGGATTTTTTTCTGGGGATCGCCCTTTAATATGCGGTGCATGGCGCGGAGGTTACGCTGGTCCATGCCGATGAACAGATCGTAGCGGTCATAGTCGGCCCAGCTGAGCTGCCGGGCCGTTTTGCCGGTACAGTCGATGCCGTGGGCCTTCAGCTCCCGCCGTGCCGGCGGATAGACCGGATTGCCCAGCTCTTCCGTGCTGGTGGCGGCGGAGGCGATCTCAAACTCCGCACTGCGGCCGGCTTTTTTGACCATATCTCGCAGGACAAACTCCGCCATGGGACTGCGGCAGATATTACCGTGACAGACGAACAGGATTTTATACATGAAACTTCCTCCCACGGTGGTTAAATAAGCCCCTGCACCATGATGATCAGGATCAGAATGGGCAGCACGAATTGAAGGTACGGCTTGAGCCACCGGGGCAGCTTCATGCCGCTGCCGTGGTTGCACTCGGCCAGGTACTTGTCGAAGCCCCAGCCCCAGCGGGTGACGCAGAAGAGCAGGAAGACCAGCGAGCCGCCGGGCAGCAAAATGTTGCTGACCAGGAAGTCCTCGGTATCCATAATGCCCTTGCCCGGCAGGAGCTGCACGCCGCTGAGCAGGTTGAAGCCCAGCAGGCAGGGGAAGCTGGCAATCAGAATGATGAAAAAGTTGACGATGACAGATTTTTTCCGATCCCAGCCGAAATTGTCCATGCAGCTGCTGAGAATATTTTCAAACACGGTGATGACAGTGGTGAAGCTGGCGAAGGTCATAAACAGGAAGAACAGCGCGCCCCACAGCCGTCCGCCGGGCATGGTGACAAAGAGGTTGGGCAGCGTGAGGAAGATCAGGTTGGGGCCGGAGTCCGGCTGGATGCCGAAGCTGAAGCAGGTCGGGAAGATGATCAGGCCCGCGCTGATGGCTACGAAGGTATCCAGGCCGCAGATGCGGATGGCCTCTCCGCCCAGGGTGTGATCCCGGGACATGAAGCTGCCGAAGATCTCCATGCCGGCGATGCCCAGGCTCAGCGTGAAGAAAGCCTGGTTCATGGCGGCGGTAATGACCTTGCCAATGCCCTGCTCCGCGGCGCGGCTGAAATCGGGCAGCAGATAGAAGGAGAGGCCCTCGCCCGCACCGGGCAGGGTGACGCTGCGCGCCACCAGCGCCACGATCAGCACGAGCAGTCCCGTCATCATCCACTTGCTGATCCGCTCCAGACCCTTTTGGATGCCGAAGCTGCAAACGCCGAAGCCTGCCGCCACCGTCACCACCATCCAGATGGTCAGCTCCACGGGGTTTGCCAGCATGGCGCTGTAGACGTCGGCCACGCCGGCGGTATTGAGGCCGTCAAAGGTGCCGGCGGCAAATTTGAAGAAGTAATCCAGCATCCAGCCGGACACGGTGGTATAGAACATCATCAGAATATAGCAGCCGATCAGGCAGAACCAGCCGTGGATATGCCACTTGCTGCCGGGCTTCTCCAGGGTTTTATAGGCCCGGTAGGCGCTCTGGCGGCTGGCGCGGCCCACGGCCAGCTCCATGGTCAGCACCGGCAGGCCCATAATCAGCAGGGCGATGACGTAGAACAGCACAAATACGCCGCCGCCGTTCTCACCGGTGACATACGGAAACTTCCATACGTTTCCGATCCCAACGGCGCAGCCGGCGCTGACCAGCAGGAACCCCAGGCGGGACCCAAAATTCTCTCGCTTCATGTCTTCTGTGTTTCTCCTTTTCTTGTGGTAAATGCTTTCTATTCAGCCGAACCGACGGAATACCAGGCTGGAATTTTGACCGCCAAAGCCGAAGGCATTGGTCATGGCGGTGTCAATGGTGCGTTGTTCCGGGCCATGGAGCAAGGGAAGCTCCACGCCGGGATTGGACAGATTGAAATTTCCGGGCAGCATTCCCTGCCGGATGGCGAGAATACAGGCGATGGCCTCGGCGATGCCGCCGGCGCCCATCATATGGCCCGTGAGCCCCTTGGTGGAGCTGACCGGCGGACAGTCCGCGCCGAACAGCGCCTGGAGCGCGGCGGCCTCGGCTCGGTCTCCCTCGGGGGTACCGGTGCCGTGGGCGTTGATATAGCCGATGTCTTCCGGCTGCATGCCGGCCCGGCGCAGGGCATGGGCCATGCAGGCGGCGGCCTTGGAGCCGTCGGGAATGGGAGCCGTGACGTGGTAGCCGTCGGTATTGTTGGCCCAGCCGGCCAGCTCCGCCAGGATTTCGGCGCCTCTGGCCCGGGCGTGGGAGGCCGTCTCCAGCACCAGGGCCGCGCCGCCCTCGCCGATGACAAAACCGCTGGCGTCCTGGTCAAAGGGACGGCAGGCGCGGAGGGGGTCGTCGTTCCGGCGGGAGAGGGCCCGGGCATTGGCCAGAGAGTAGATCACCAGCGGGCAGAGGATGGACTCGGCGCCCACGGCCAGCACCGCGTCGGCTTCGCCGGCCAGCAGCAGCATGGCTGCCGCCGCCACGGCGTCGCCCCCCGAGGCACAGGCCGTGGAGAGGGTGAGGCTGGGGCCGTGGAGGCCATGGGCAATGGCGATCTGCGCGGCGGCGATATTGCCCAGGATCCTGGGCACGAACCGGGGCCCCACGTTTTTGTGGACGGCGGTGGTGAGGCTTTCTTGCGTAGCGGCGGTGGTGGCGATGCCGGCCATGGCCGTGCCCATGACAATGCCCACCCGGTCCGCGTCGGCGGGCAGGCCGCCCTGCAGGGCTTCCGCCGCCGCGGCAAGGGCGTATTGCGTGAAGGCGTCGCTCTCCCGCAGCTGCTTTCCCGAGAGCCCCAGCTCCACATCCGGCACCTGGGCCGCGATCCGCACGGCCAGGCCGGCGGGGTCGAACCGGGTGATGGGGCCCACGGCGCAGCGCTCTTCCAGCAGACCGTTCCAGAAGGCCTGCACGCCCAGCCCCATGGGGGTGACGGCGCCCATGGCGGTGACGACGATAGCCTCGCCCATGTTTTTCTCCCTCCCTGGCGTCTTGCCCCTTTACAAGGGGACATTTGCATTATATAATAGCGAATACGGATTATTTTACTGAAAAATGCCGATTTCTGCATGACAGGCCAAACTGTCTCCATCATTATATCAGGGGAGCCGGGGACTGTCAACGAAGACGGCGGGAGGCGCGGATGGATCTCAATCAACTGACCAGCTTTGAATCGGTGGCGCAGACTCTCAGCTTCACCGGCGCGGCCCGGCGGCTGGGGATACCGCAGTCCACGGTCAGCCGCCAGATCAACGATCTGGAGACGCAGTTGGGCGTGCGGCTTTTCTTTCGCACCAAGCGGGACGTGCAGCTGACCCAGGAGGGGCAGACGTTTCTCCCCTACGCCGGGGAGATCCTGGAGGCGGCCCGAAAGGGCGCCTATGCCCTCCGGCAGCTGCGCGACGGCGCCCGGGGCCGCCTCTCTTTGGCGGTCTCCGCTGCGCCCCGTGGGTTGCTGGAGCGGAGCCTGGGCGATTTTGCCCGGGAATATCCCGAGATTGTGGTGGAGCTGACCCGCGTCAGCTGCGGCCGCTGCCTGATGGACGAGGATCAGGCGCCCTTTGACCTCCAGTTTCTCCCCAAGGAGATGCTGCCGGAGGCGGAGGGGCTGGAGTCGCTGACGCTGGGCGAAGAAGGCCTCAGCCTGCTGCTGCCGCCGGGGCACCCGCTGGCCCAGGGGCCGGTGGAGCTGAGCGCTTTGAGCAAGGAGCGGTTTATCCTGGTGGCCGAGGCGGAAAACCCCATCCTCTATATGCAGATTTTGGACCTGTGCCGGGCGCACCGGTTCCAGCCCCATGTGGTCAGCCGGTCCGACGATGTGGAAGCGGTGCGGCTGTCGGTGGCGTCGGGGCTGGGCGTGAGCATTCTGCCGGTCTCCCAGGCGGGGGCCGCCGGCGTCCCCATCCCGGATACCGAGGGGCTGACGGTTTACGCCGCGGTGTGGAAGAAGAGCCTTTTGAACCCGGCACTGCGGCTGTTTTTGCCGTACCTTCGCAAGGCCGCCCAGGGCGATGGCTTCGGAGCGTAGGCGCCCCGGCAGTCAGGCGGCGGTAAATTCCAATGTTTCACGTGAAACATATTGCCTTTTCCCGCAGCTGGGGGTATAATATTTCAGGCAGCACAGCACGATTTGGCAAGTGGATTCGGCCAAAGATTTTGTCTCATACGAAAGTTATAAAAGAGCGGGAATACTGTATGTATTTCCCTCTTTTATAACTGCACGGATGGGGCGAAAGATTGGGCGAAGGCCGCAGACACAATTGTGCGGTGATGCCTTGATGCCGGCGCAGACCGGTTTTTCGTCTGTACAGTATAGGAGGTGACGCCTGTGGCCTTGATTTTGGCCATGGTCAACCAAAAAGGCGGCGTGGGGAAAACCACCACCGCGGTCAATCTGACGGCGGCCTTGACGGCCCTCGGAAAGAAAGTGCTGCTTTGCGACTTCGACCCCCAGGCCAATGCCACCTCCGGCATGGGCGTGGACAAGGGCAAAGGCGTGACTTCTTATGATTTGGTTATCAATGACCGCAAAGCGGAGGAGGCCGTCGTCCACACAGAGTTCGGCGACGTGATCCCCTCCTCCCCCGCTCTTTCCGGCGCGGGCGTGGAGCTGGTGGGCAGCGCCAACCGGGAGTTTGCCCTCTCCCGGGTATTGGAGCCGGTGCGGGACAGCTACGACTTGATCTTGATTGACTGTCCGCCGTCCCTGGAGCTTTTGACCCTCAACGCCCTGTGCGCGGCGGACGGGATCTTTGTCCCGGTGCAGTGCGAATACTATGCCCTGGAGGGCCTCTCCGATCTAATGGCCACCCTCCGGGCGGTGAAGCGCAGCCTCAACCCGACGCTCTATCTCTTCGGCGTCCTCCTGACCATGTTTGACAGCCGCACCAATTTCTCAGCCCAGGTGGCCGAGGAGGTGCGCCGCCACTTCCCCGGCAAGGTGTTTGCCACGGCGATTCCCAGAAACGTCCGGCTCTCCGAGGCGCCCAGCCATGGGCTGCCGGTGCGGGCCTACGATAAGTACAGCCGCGGGGCAGCGGCCTATGAGGCCCTGGCCGGCGAGATCATGGAAAAGGAGGCCTTTTGATGGCGGGAAAAATCTCCAAGGGGCTGGGCCGCGGCCTGGATGCCCTGTTGGGCGACGCCGCCCAGGCAGAACCGGTGACGTCGCTGCCGGTGCAGAAGCTGGAACCCAATCCCCTCCAGCCCCGAAAGCTCTTTGAGGAAGCGGAGCTGCAGGACCTGGCCGACTCCATCTCCCAGCACGGCGTGATCCAGCCGCTGACGGTGCGCGCCGGAGAAAACGGCTACTATCAGATCATTGCCGGCGAGCGCCGCTGGCGGGCGGCCCGGCTGGCGGGCCTTCGCACCGTGCCGGTGGTGGTCATCGAGGCCGACGATAAGACGGCCATGGAGCTGGCCCTGATCGAAAACCTCCAGCGCCAGGACTTAAACCCCATGGAAGAGGCCATGGGCTATAAGCAGCTGATGGAGGAGTACGGCATGACCCAGGAGCA
The DNA here is from genome assembly GCA_018712245.1 of Candidatus Avoscillospira avicola. Lineage (GTDB taxonomy): Bacteria > Bacillota > Clostridia > Oscillospirales > Oscillospiraceae > Avoscillospira > Avoscillospira avicola. The sequence goes on from DVHE01000013.1 coordinate 10,820, forward strand.
GGTGGCCGAACGGGTGGCTAAGTCCCGCCCCGCCGTGGCCAACAGCCTGCGGCTCCTGTCCCTGCCCCCTTCTATTGCCCAGATGGTGACGAGCGGCGCCATCTCCGCCGGCCACGGCCGGGCGCTTTTGACGCTGGAGAGCGAGAGCCTCCAGGAGAAGGCCGCCGGAAAGATCGTGGCGCTGAGCCTCTCGGTGCGCCAGGCCGAGACCATGTGCAAGAACATGGCCAAGGCGGCCGAGAAGGAGGCCAAGCCGGAAAAGCCGCCGCTGGAGGTGGACTATGTGGCCGAGTGCGAGAAAACGCTCTCCAAGGCCCTGGGCCGCGGCGTCAAAATCGTCCGGGGCCGCCGGAAGGGGCGGTTTGAGCTGGAGTTTTACGGAGACGAGGATTTACAGCGGCTCTATGAAGCCCTGCAAAAGATCGGGCTATAGTCCGGAAGCGAGGTTAGGATATGAACGAAGAAAACAAGAACCCTGCGGAGCAGAGCCAGGCGCAGCCGCCGGAACAGGCGGCGCCGGGGAAATCCCCCATGGAAGAAGGGCGAAAGAACGCGCTGCTCCGATATATTGCCATTCTCTTTGCCGTGGCGTTTCTCTTTGTGCTGCTGTCGCTGATGATGCAGATGCGCGACTCCCGCGCCACCATCTCGGAGCTGAACGCCGCCAGCGCCAGCGCCTTGAAGAACGCGGAAAAGCTCCAGAGCGACAATGAGGCGCTGCGCACCGAGAACGCCCAGCTCAATGAGCAGCTGGAGGTGCTGCAGGAGGAGAAGGAACAGCTGGAGCAGGCGCTGGAGGAGGCGGAAGCCGCCCATGGCGACGCCGCGCTGGAGGCGGAAATCCGCACGGCCCAGCAGACCCAGGCCAAGATCCGCCAGGCCTATGAGTATCTGCTGGAGGCCATGGAGATCGTAACGCCCGGCAGCCAGGAGGGCAATGTAGCCGCCAGTAAGGTGCTGGAAAACCTGGCGCTGCTCCAGGAATACCTGGGCGCCAAGGGACAGGAAATCTATCAAAGCCTGATTGAGGGAGAATGACACTGGATGGCACAGGAGCAATTTCCCACGGCATCTGCGCTGTTTCCTCTGGTGGAGCGGGTAAAATCGGTACTGGAGGCGGCCAGAAATGCTGCAGCAAAACAAGTCAATCAGGAGCTGCTGCAGGCATATTGGAACATCGGGAAAATGATCTGCGAGTATGAGCAAACGTTTCCTGACCGTGCGGACTATGGAAAACAGACGCTGAAACTATTATCGCAGACCTTGACAAGAGAGCTGGGAAAGGGCTTTTCCCGGGCAAATCTCTACAATATGCGGCAATTTTATCTGACCTATGAAAAAATCCAGACGGTGTCTGGAAAATTGAGCTGGTCTCATTACTGTGAGCTATTGAGCATATCAGATCAGAAAAAACGCAGTTTTTACGAACGGGAAGCAATTCAGACGGGATGGTCCGTGCGCGAGTTAAAGCGCCAAGTGGACAGCTCTCTGTTTGAACGCCTGCTCCTTTCAAAGGGGAGCATGAATCAAGAGGTCGTTCGAAGCCTGGCGGACAAGGGAAATGAATTGACTGTTCCGGCTGATATGATCCGGGACCCGTATGTATTTGAATTTCTGGGACTGCCGGAAGATAAGCCTGTGATGGAAAGTGATTTAGAAAAAGCGCTGGTCTTGCAGCTTGAAAAATTCCTTCTGGAGCTGGGACGGGGCTTCATGTTTGTGGGAACGCAGCAGAGGATTACTGTGAATAACACACATTATTATGTGGATATGGTGTTTTATAATAAAATCCTCCGCGCCTATGTGCTGATCGAGCTGAAAACTACAAAGCTGACGCCGGAGGCTGTGGGTCAGATCAATTTGTATTTGAACTACTACGCCGCGGAAGTGAACGACCCGGACGATCATGCACCCATCGGAATTATCCTCTGCACAGAAAAAGACGCGATTACAGCTGAATATGCGCTAGGTGGATTGGAAAATACCATTTTTGCCTCCAGATACGTCCTGTATATGCCGGATAAAGAACAGTTGATTTCTCAAGTGGAGGCAGTTTTAAATCAATGGGATTCCAAAGAAAAATACCTGGAAAAGGGCAGCGCTGAGGAAGCAACAAAGCAGGAACGCGCAGCGAACCAAAGTAAGGGAGAATAAATTATGCTGGATATTAAGAGAATGAAAGAGAACCCCGATGGGGTCAAGGCCGGTCTCAAAGCCAAGGAAGTGGACTGCGACGAGCTGATCGACCGGATTTTGGAGCTGGATCAGCAGCGCCGGAGCATCATCGCGGAGAACGAGGCCCGGAAGGCCGAGCAGAACAAGGTCTCCAAGGAGATCCCCATGAAGAAGAAGGCCGGCGAGGATGTTGCGCCGATCTTCGCCCGGATGGCCGAGCTGAAGGCCCAGATCGCCGCGGCGGACGAGACGCTGCGGACGGTGGAGGCCGAGTACCGCGTGAAGATGCTGTCCCTCCCCAACCTGCCGGACCCCGATCTGAAGCCCGGCGGCAAGGAGAACAACGAGCCCCTGCGCTACTACGGCGAGCCCCACAAGTTTGACTTTGCTCCCAAGCACCATGTGGACCTCTGCACCGACTTAGGTCTCATCGACTATGAGCGCGGCGCCAAGCTGGCCGGCACGGGCTTCTGGATCTACAAGGGCCTGGGCGCTCAGCTGGAGTGGGCCCTCCTCAACTACTTCATGGAGTGCCACCTGAAGGACGGCTATGAAATGGTGATCCTTCCCCATATGCTGGAGTACAAGTGCGGCGAGACCGCCGGTCAGTTCCCCAAGTTTGCCGATGAGGTCTACAAGATCGAGAACCCCACCGACGACCGGATGCACTTTATGCTGCCCACCGCCGAGACGGCCCTGGCCAGCATCTACCGGGACGAAATCCTCAGCGAGGCCGACCTGCCGAAAAAATTCTTCGCCTACACCCCCTGCTTCCGCCGGGAGGCCGGTTCCCACCGGGCCGACGAGCGGGGCATGGTCCGGGGCCATCAGTTCAACAAGATCGAAATGTTCCAGTACACCCTGCCGGAGAAGTCCGACGAGGCCTTTGAAGAGCTGGTGACGAAGGCAGAAAACCTGGTCAAGGGCCTGGGCTTCCATTTCCGCACCGTGAAGCTGGCCGCCGGCGACTGCTCGGCCTCCATGGCCCGGACCTACGACATTGAGATCCAGATCCTCTCCATGAACGGCTACAAGGAGGTCTCCTCGGTGTCCAACGCCCGGGATTACCAGGCCCGCCGGGGCAACATCCGCTTCAAGCGGGAGGCCACCGGCAAGGTGGAGTTCGTCCACACCCTCAACGGCTCCGGCCTGGCCACCTCCCGGATTTTCCCGGCCATGGTGGAGCAGAACCAGCGCGCCGACGGCTCCATCGTCGTCCCCGAGGTGCTGCGCAAGTACCTGGGCGGCCTGGAAGTCATCGAGAAGAAATAAACGGGAAAATTCGCCCGTTGCAGATGTCTCCATTCTGCAACGGGCGAATTTTCGCGTCAAATGCGGCGGCCTTTTGCGGACGGCATGGCAGCTGCGCAAATTAAGTTGTACTGCCGAGCTTCTGTTGAGGCCCCTACAAGAAAATTGACCCCTCCGGCGCGGTCAGGGAACCGCGCAGACACCGCAGCCCAGCGGACGCGCGACGCGCGTAATCTGCGGTGAGGGCAGAGGTTCGCACGTTCGGCGGGGGCGTTCCGATATCGCAGGCGCGGGCCGGGAAGGCTTAGCGGCAACCCGGACCATCGGCCCCTACGAAGGGCGTGCGCCTCTCCTACCGCCGCGGCTGGGGTGCGAACAGTGCGAACAGTGCGAACAGCACTTTTGCGGTCTTAAAAAGGGTAAATACCGAAAATCAGATTTTCTGGTTTTTTTACAATTATGCTGTTCGCGCTGTTCGCAGTCCCGCAAACCCTTGGAAATACTGGACTTGCGGGTTTTCACCCCCTAAAATTGCGCTGTTCGCACGCTGTTCGCGCTGTTCGCACTAATCGTCCATGCCGCACGATAGCACGCTATTGTTGCATACACGCATGGGCAGCCTTCTGATCCGCATGGTCCTACCTGCCAGGCGCCTGCGCTCCTCGAGGAGAGGCGGCGCGCGGCGATACAAACGGCCATTCACTGCCATCGCGGCCCCTGAGAAGCGGAGCGCATCAAAAAAAACCGCCGCTATTCGCTCAAATCGTAGACCCTGTCGGCAATACGCCGGGCCAGGTGGCGGTTGTGGGTCACGGCGATGAGGCCCATATTCCGCCGCTTCGCCTCGCCCAGGATCACGTTCCAGATCTGCGCCTGGGTGATGACGTCCAGCATGGTGCTGATCTCGTCGCAGATGAGATAGTCTGCGCCGCTCATCAGCGCCCGGGCCACGCAGAACCGCTGCAATTCGCCGCCGGACAGCTCCCGCGGGAACCGGTCCAGCCAGGGGCGTTCGATGCCGAAGGCGTCGAGAATATCGTCCCGGAGGATACCGCCCTCCTCCAGCACCTGCCGCAGCCGCCAGCGGGGGTTGATGGCCTTTTCCGGGTGCTGAAAGATCAGCTGCACCGGGCAGACGCCGGCCTTGGGCAGCGGCGCGCCATCCAGCAGGACCTCACCCTCGGTGGGCGGAAGGTAACCGGCCAGGAGCCGGGCCAGGGTGGTTTTGCCGTAGCCGCTGGGGGCGAAGAGGGCCAGCCGCTCCCCGCGCTCCACACGGAGGCTGCAATTTTGCAGCACCCAGGGCTCCTTCCGGCTGTAGCGGAAGGCGACTTTTTTTGCTTCAAGTGGCATGGAAGCACCTCACTTCCCCGCCCCGCACCTCTTGGATGGGGGGCGTCTCCCGGCGGCAGCGGTCCGTGGCACAGGGGCAGCGGGGCGCGAACAGGCAGCCCTGGGGCAGGCTGCCGGCGTAGGGCTGAAAGCCGCCGATGGGTTCAAAGCCGTTCTGCGGCAGGGCCCGCCAGAGGGCCTTGCTGTAGGGGTGGCGCAGCGCTGCGGGGCCGGTGCGAAAGTCCGCCGCCGGCGCGATTTCCACGGTGGTGCCGGCGTAAAAAACCGCCACGCGGTCGGCAAACTCGAAGGCCAGGTCGATGTCGTGGGTGATGAGCAGCACGGATTTTCCGGCGTCGGCCATCTCCCGGAACATCTTCAACGCCTCCAGCGCCTGCTCCAGGCTCATGCCCGGCGTCGGCTCGTCGGCGATGACCAGGCTGGCCCCGGTGAGGAGCGCCGTGGACACCAGCACCCGCCGGGCCATGCCGCCGGAGAGCTGGAAGGGATAGAGCGTCTCGGTGCGTTCCGGCAGCTCCAGCCGCCGGAAGAGCTTCCGCCGCTGCGCGGTGGGCTTGGGCCGGCGGTGGCCGTCCACCTGGCGGCCCACCCGCATCAGCGGGTCGAGATAGGCCACGCTCTGGGGCACCAGGGCGATCTCCTTGCCCCGCAGCTCCCGCTGCATCTGGGGCGTCAGCTCCTGGCCCCGGTAGTGGACATGGCCCTTGACCGTGGCGTTGGCCGGGAGAATGCCCAAAATAGCCGAGGCCAGCAGGCTTTTTCCGGAGCCGGAGGACCCGGCCACGGCCACGATCTCCCCGGGGCGGATGCGCAGGTGGAGGTTCGAGATCACCTGGAGGTCCTTCTGCCCCAGGCGGCTGTTGTACATGCGGAAGGAGACCGACAGGTCGTGGATCTCCAGCAGCGTTTCTTGTTTTTGTTCCATGGAGGCCTCCTATCTCATTCCTGGGCGCTGGAGGGGTCCAGAATGCGCCGCAGCTGGTCGCCCAGCCGATCCACCAGCAGCACGATGGCCACCAGCAGCAATCCCGGAAACACCGCCGACCACCACATTCCCGTGCTGAGGTACTTCATACTCTCGGAGAGAATGATGCCGATGGCGGGCTGCTCCGGCGGCAGGCCGAAGCCCAAAAACGAGATGGACGCCTCGTGGAGGATGGCGTGGGGGAAGGTCAAAATCAGTCCCACGAAGAACTGCGGCACCAGGTGGGGCAGCAGGTGGTGGACCAAAATCCAGCCGCTCCCCTTTCCCAGCCGGCGGGAGACGGCGATGTAGGTCTCGGACCGGAGCTGCAGCACTTCGCCGCGGATCAGCCGGGCGAGGCTGCACCAGTGGGTGGCGGCGATGCCGATGAGCAGGCCCTTGAGGCCGCGGCCCAGGGCGAAGGAAATGAGGATCACCAGAATGGTGTGCGGCACGCCCATCACCAGGTCGATAACCCAGTTGATGGCCGCGTCCACCCACTGGGCGCCGGTGGCGGCGGCGATTCCCACCAGTACGGCGATCACGGCGCTGATGGCCGAGGCGGCAATGCCCACGGTCATGCTGATGGAGAGGCCCTTGAGCGTCCGCATCAGCAGGTCCCGACCCAGGGAGTCGGTGCCGAAGGGGTGCTCCCAGGAGGGCGGCAGCTTGGCCGCCAGATAGTCGGAGGCGTAGGCCGACTCCGGGATCAGCGCCCCGACCAGGTAGATGGCCAGCAGCAGCAGGGAAAGGCCGGCGGTCAGCAGGACCAACTGGGTCCGGCGGTTGCAGCGTCTCATGGGGCCACCTCCCGAATCTTGGGGTCAATGACGCCGTAGAGCAGGTTGGCGGCGGTGTTGCCCACGCAGACGAATATGGCCGAGATCAGGGTGATGCCCAGCAGCAGCGGCACGTCGGCGTTGAGACCGGCTGCCGCCGCCGCGCTGCCCAGGCCGGGGTAGCTGAATACGTTCTCCGCCAGCACCGAGCCGCCGAACAGCTCCGCAAAGGAGGCGAACTGGAGCGTCAGGGCGGGCAGGAGGATATTCCGAAGGCCGTGGCGCCGCAGCAGCGTCCAGGTGCTCTCGCCTCTGGCCCGGGCAAAGAGGACGTATTCCGAGTTCAGCACGTCGATGAGCTTTTGCCGGGTGTGGAGCGCGATATTGGCGAAGGACATCAGGCTCAGGGTGATGGCCGGCAGCGCCAGATGGTGCAGCCGCTGGCCCAGGGTGACATTTTCCTGGGTGACGCCGATGGGCGCGGAGAAGCCCGTGGGGAACCACTGGAGCCACACCGCGAAGATCAAGAGCAGCACCAGGCCCAGCCAGAAGGTGGGGATGGAGGAAATCAGGTAGGAAATGCGCTTCAGGAGCCGATCCGGCCATTTTCCCTGGCAGATGCCCATGACGCAGCCCAGCACGAAGCCGAGGATGCCAGAGAGCACCCAGGCGCAGAGCATCAGCGCCAGGGAGTTGACAAACCGCTCGCCGATGATGTCCAGCACCGGGCGGCGGTAGAGGGCGGACTCGCCCCAGTTGCCCCGGAGCAGCTCTGAGAGCCAGTGGACATAGCGCTCCACCGGCGGCTCATTGACGCCCCAGTAGTCCTCGATCTCCGCCCGCTGCTCCGGCGAGATGGCTGTACCCAGCCCGAGAATGTACTGCTGTACCGGGTCCACCGGCGACAGGCAGACCAGCAGAAAGGCGACAAGGCTCACTGCCAGCAGCAGCGCGATGACTTTGACGCCGTAGCCCAGCAGCGGACGCCCCAGGCGCCTCCAGAATTTCCGCATGGTGAAGCTCCTTTCCAAGGAAAATGGCTCAGCCCTCCGTCCAGGCCCACTGGCTGAGATTTTGGATCAGCGGCAGCCCGTGGCCATGGCCATGGATGGGCTGATCCCCGATGGACAGGCCGTCCCGGACGTAGGTGACGTGGTCCAGATTGACGATCCAGACCCAGGGGCAGGCCCCCTGCATGGCGGTGCCGGTCTCGCCGTCCCACTGGGCCAGCTGCCAGTATTCGTTGGCCTCCTCGGGGGTCAGGGCCTCCATGGCGGCCTGGAGATAGCCGTCGGTGATCTCGCTCTGATAGCCCTCGGGGTTATAGTAGTCCTCCAGCAGCGCGCCTTCGCTGCGGTAGAGGTAGTATGTCTCGTTGGGGCTGGCGGAACCCCAGCCCATCAGCACGGCCTGGGAGAACATCACCTGAGAGATCTCGTCCCAGCTCAGACCCTTGACGTTGACCTGGATGCCGATGGCCTGGAGCTGCTGGGCAGCCGCCATGCCCACGGCCTGGCGCACCGAGTCGCCGGTGGGGTAGACGCAGTCAAACTCCGCCTTGAGGCCGTCTTTTTCCACGATGCCGTCGCCGTCGGTGTCGGCCCAGCCGCCGTCTGCCAGCAGCTGCTTGGCGTAGTCCACGTCGGTCTCCAGCACCACGGCGGGGTTGTTCCAGGGCATTCCGTCATTTTCCGAGTAGGCCGGGCGTCCGAAGCCGTTGAGGACGGTGTCCACGATGGCGGCCCGGTCAATGGCGTAGGCAATGGCCTGGCGAACCTCCAGGTTGCAAGTGACGTTGTTGCCGATGGGCGCGCCGTTCTCGGCGGTTTCCCCGGTGTCCGGCAGCATCGGCAGGGTGAAGCCCCGGTTGTCCGCCGAGGTGATGGCCTCCACGTGGTAGCCGGGCACCTCCGTCGTGCCCAGGGTGGCGGTGGAATAGGCCACGTCCACCTGTCCGGCCTGCACCGCCGCCAGGGCCGCGTCCTCGGACATGAAGACCACGGTGACGTTCCGGATGGCGGGGGCCTCGCCGTAGTAGTCTTCATTGGCGGTGAAGATCAGCTGCTCCTGGGGCCGCCACTCCACCAGCTTGTAGGGGCCGGAGCCGATGGGATTGCGGCCATAGTCGTCGGAGTAGGCGTGTTCCGGCACGATGCCCACCGAGGCCAGGGTGTTGAGGAAGATGGAGGTGGGCTTTGTCAGGGTGATGGCCACGGTGGTCTCATCGACGGCCTCGGCCTTCTCCATATAGGTGAGGTCCACGCTGCCCTGGGCCGCCTTGGCCGTCTCCAGCGTGAAGGCCACGTCCTGGGCCGTGACCTGTTCCCCGTCGGTGAAGCAGGCGTCGTCCCGCAGGGTGAAGGTCCAGACCAGCCCGTCGTCGGAGAGGGTATAGCCGGTGGCCAGATCGTTTTCAAAGGTCAGGTCGGCGGTGTACTGCACCAGGGTACTCTGGACGATGGGGGCATTGCCGTGGCCCCAGCCCTGGGTGGGGTCCAGCGTCTCCGGCTCGGAGCCGATGGCGATAACGACGCTGTCTCTGGCCTCGGGCCGCGCCTGTTCCTGGGTTTGGGCGGCCTGTCCCGCGGCGCAGCCGGTCAGCAGCACCGGGAGATACAGCAGCAGCGCTGTAAGGGTTTTCCGTTTCATATGAATTTTCCTTTCCTTTTTCGGCAGGAGCATATATAATGATAGTACGCCTGCCTATGTTTTTGCGACGGCGGTCGGCGCGCCCCGGGATTGTGCCAGCAGTCCCGGGGCATTTTGCGCCTTTATTATACTGAATTGATATCTCCGGCGGAAGCCCCCCCGGGGGATGAAAAATGACCGAAACCCGGCGGTTTCGGCCAAAAATCCTGGGAATATTGCGGCATGGGTGCTGATTACGGGCGCGAGGACGCGGCGGCGTATCGCGATTATTGCGGGCCCGGTTTGGCGGGGTGTGGGCCTACGGACCAGGTCGATGGTGCGTCGTAGGGGCGGCCTTCATGGCCGCCCAGGCAGGATTCTAATTCTCACCGCACCCCCGCCGAACGCCGTAGGGGCGGCTATCAGCCGCCCGAACAGGCCCGCGATTCGCGCTGTACTTCCGCTGAACCTTGCAGGGCGGTATGCCCTCATGCCGCCATGGCCATGCTGCGATGACCGGGGGCCTTGGTGGTTGCGGCGGTGCGGCACGGGCGGCTGATAGCCGCCCCTACGACGGAAAACGGCAGCGGGCGCGTCTGTAGGGGCAGCTGCAGTTTGATGCAGGTCCGCCATTAGGGCCGGAACGCCACTTCAAATTCCTCACAGACCACCTGGGTCTCGGGGCCGAAGGGCAGCCCCGCTTCCCGGAGGCAGTCGGAGAAAAACGCTTCGTGGACCTGCCGCCAGTAGGCCAGGGACTTGTCCCCCTCCCCTTCCCGCCGGGCGTGGTCGGGGGTGACGGCGTCGAAGGCTGTGACATAGACCCGGGTGGTGCGCAGGACGCACACGGCCTCTTCCCGGGCGTTCAGCAGAACGTCATATCGCCCAGCCTGGGGCAGCGGTTCGCCCTCCAGGCTGTAGAGATCATAGGCGGACGAGGTGGCGGTCTTCTCCCCTGCCAGCACCAGCCGGGCCAGCTCGTCGGGGTCTCCCCCGAAGGCCCAGGCCTCATAGCTATCCTGCTCGATATGATGGGCCGCGGCAAAGCGGGCCCAGAGTTCCTCTGCGGTCATGGAATATACCTCCTGTTACGTTTGTTATTGCGCTGCCGGGATCACATAGATATAGGAGCCGATGGAGTCGGCGTAGCACTCCTCGGTGAAGCCCAGCTTCTGAAACAGGCGGAGGCTGGGCTCGTTTTCCCGGTCGATCAGGGCCACGATCTCCAGCTGGGGATGCCGCGCCCGGGCGGCCTCCACCACGGCGGAGAGCATTTCATGGGCGTACCCCTGCCGCTGATACGCCGGAGCCACGGTGATGCCCAGAGTGATGCAGCAGTCCTTGGGATTGTCGAAGTAAGAAAGCTCCCCTGCCAGCGTCCCGTCCGGCGTTCGAAGGGCGTAGTGCTGCTCCTCGGCCCTGGAGAGAAATTGGTCCAGGGTGTGGCGGGCAATGTAGGCGTCGATGGCGTCGGGGGTGGTGTCGCTCCAGCGCTGATACCGGGCGCAGTCCGGGTTTTGGCGGATGGCGACCAGGGCGGCGGTGTCGCCGCGGCGGAGATTGGTCAGCTGGAGCCGGTCTGTTTTGAGAAAGAGCACAGATTTATTCCCTCCCTGTGGAAAACCGGTCGAGAAACACGTCGGCCTCGGCCCGGCTGTGGAAGATGTGGATGGCGCGGTCCTGGTACCGCTCCAGCAGCGTGAGAATTTTCGGCCGGGTGATCTGGGGAAAGGCGCGGATAAAGTCCGCGAATTCCGGGTCCAGCTCCTCTTCCACCCATGGCATATCGGGGCGCACGGTGCCGATCCGCTGTTCTACGCTCTTAAGGCACAGCTCCAGCGGGTAGTCCAGGAAAAATACCGTGTCGCAGGCCTGGAGCCGGACTTCCAGCGTCCGGGCATAGTTGCCGTCGATGATCCACTGATCCCCGGCCAGGGCGGCTTCGATCCGGGCATCCAGCGTTTCTGGGGAGACCCAGGTCTTGTCGGCGTTCCAGTTAAGCTGGTCGAGATAGATCAGCGGCAGGCCGGTGGCGGCCTGGAGCCGCCGGGCGAAGGTACTCTTCCCGCTGCCGGGGCAGCCGATGACGAGCGCTTTTTGCATGGTATCCTCCTTGATTCAATTCAGCCGAAGACTTCGGCGGCGGCGATGACCTCCAGCAGCGGCTCGTTCAGCGCGTCTCGGCCGTAGGCGTCGAAAAAACGACTGCGGTACTGGTCGGTTTTCAAATTCCACCAGAGGGTCCAGGCCCCCCAGAAGAGGTCGATGTGCCGGCCTCCGACGCCGCCGCAGCCCACGTCGATAAAGCCCGACAGCGCCCAGTCCCGGAGCAGGATATTGGGAAGGCAGTAGTCGCCGTGGAGCAGGACCTTGCTCCGCAGGGCGTCCTTCCCCGCCGAGAACAGGGCGTAGGCCTCGTCCGCTGTGCGAAAGCCGAAGCTGTCCGGGGGTAGATCGCCCTCGAACTGGCCCGTGGCCCGGTTTTGCTCCACGGCGGCCACATAGTCGCCGGTCCGGTCCGGCACCGGGCAGCCGGTATAGTCGGTCTCATGGAGCTTCCGCAGCTCCAGGGCAATGGTGTCGCAGAGCCGTTTCGGGTCCTCCAGATACCGGGGCGCGATACAGTCCTCTCCGGGGACGGCGGCGGTCAGCAGCCAGTCCCGGTCCGAAGAGACATAGTCCAGGACCTCGGGCCCCAGGCCCTTGGCGTGGTAAAATCGGGCCATCCGTGCCTCCAGCGCCAGCTGGCCCCGGCCGGCGCGTTTCAGATAATACCCGCCGTCCCGGTCCAGATACAGCACCAAGGCCTGGGGTGAACAGGAGCTGTCATAGACGGCGGCGGCCTGGACCAGGGGCCGAAACTGGTCCGGGAGGTCCTCCGGCAGCTGCCGCAGGGGTGTTTTCTGCATGGGAATATCCTCCTCTGGTGGCAGGCACTACGCGTCGGCTCTGACCAGGCGGGCGATGGTTTCCACATGGGCGCAGCGGGGGAACATATCGTAGGCCCGGGCGGTGGTCAGGCGGTAGCCCCGGGCGGTGAGATACTTCAAGTCCCGGGCCAGGGTGGCCGGGTCGCAGGAGATGTAGACGATCTTTTCCGGGGCCATCTGCACCATGGCGTCCATGCCGGCTTCGTCCAGGCCCTTCCGGGGCGGGTCCACTACGATGACGTCGGGGCGGATGCCCTCGGCGGCCAGCTGCGCGGCGGCCTGGGAGGCGTCAGCGCAGCGGAACTCGGCGTTTGTTAGGCCATTGCGCAGGGCGTTTTCCTTTGCGTCGGCCACGGCCTGGTCGATGATCTCCACGCCGATGACCCGCGCGGCCCGCCGGGCCAGCACCAGGGAGATGGTGCCGGTGCCGCAGTAGAGGTCCATGGCGGTCTCCTTCCCGGTCAGTCCGGCCAGCGCCACGGCGGCTTCGTAGAGCTGCTGGGCCTGGTCGTGGTTCACCTGATAGAAGGACCGGGGCGAGAGGCGGAAGCTCAGGCCGCAGAGCTGGTCTTCAATATAGCCCGGGCCGTAGAGCGTGCGGAAGCTGTCCCCCAGCACGGCGTTGCCCGGCTTCTTGTGAATGCTGAGCAGAACTGTCCCCAAGTTGTCCACACTTGTCAACAGGTTTTCAACAAGTGTATTTTCTTGGGGAATCTGGTCGCCGTGGACCACCAGGCACACCAGCACCTGACCGGTGACGGCGGCGGTGCGGACGTAGATGTGGCGCACCAGTCCCTGGCGGGTCTTCTCGTCGTAGGCGGACACGCCGCAGGCGCGCATCCAGCGGACGACGGTCTCCTTGGCCCGATCCGCGGCGCTGCCCTGGATGCGGCAGCGGCCCACGTCCAGCACCTGGTGGGTGCGGGGACGGAAGAAGCCCGCCGTGGCCTTGCCGTTGACCAGGGCCACCGGGTACTGGGCCTTGTTGCGGTAGCCGGTGCTTTGGGGGCTGGGGACGATCTCCACCGGCCCCACCTCCAGGCCGCCGATGCGGCGCAGGGCGTCCTCCACCCGCTGAGCCTTGGCATGGAGCTCCTCGGCATAGTCCATATGCCAGAAGGCGCAGCCGCCGCAGCGCCCGGCGTGGGGGCAACCCGGCGCCACCCGGTGGGGGCTGGGCCGCAGCACCTCCAGCAGGCGCCCGTAGGCGGCGGTGTGTCCCAGGTGCTCAATCTTGGCCCGGACGGTCTCCCCCCGGATGGCACCGGCCACAACCACCGCCAGGCCCTCCACCCGGGCTACGCCCTGGCCCTCGCTGGTGTAGCCGGTGATCTCCAGATCCACCACTTGGCCCAGGCGGACGGGATAGTCTCGCTGTTTCACGTGAAACATCACTCCATTTTCAGATGTTCGCCGCTCTCCAGGTCAAAGTAGTCGGTGCGGCTGCTGACGACCGGCTCCTCTTCGCCGTACTGGGCGCTGACCTGGTAGGATACCACCAGCTGGCCCTCGGTCTGGCCGTCCACGGTGTAGCTGCCGAAGACGCTGGCCACGGTGTGCTGCTCCATGGCGGTGTTATACACCGTCTCCTGGGCGTAGAGGGTCAGCTCCGGGAGCAGTCCTTCATAAAAGCCGTTGATGGTCTCCGCGCAATCCAGGCCGCTGAACACCGGCAGGTCAAAGGAATACCCCACGGCGTCCTCCACCAGGCCGTCCTGCGGATTGGAGGTGCAGACCAGCTCCGCCGGCGCGGCCTCCAGCGTCTGGCCGGAGACGACGTCGGTCTCCATATCCACCACCTCCTGCTCCTGGTTTTCCGCAGGGGCCGTTTCCGCCGGCTGCGTCGGGGTGGTCTGGGTTTCGGCTTGGGTCTCGGACTGGTTGTCCGCAGCAGCGGGGGCCTGTGCCTGGCCGCAGCCCGTGAGAAGCGCCAGGGTCAGCGCCACACAGGGCAAAAATACATAGAATTTCTTCATAGGAATCTCCTTTATAGATAGAATCAACGGCCTTGCCGTGGCCCTATCTTACCATAAAACCAAACCGTTGACAATGGCAGAGGGCAGCCGCATAATAGAGGAAACAACCATGAAAGGAGCCGCGGCATGGATTATACCCACTGCACCCTCTGCCCCCGCCGCTGCGGCGTCAACCGCGCCGCCGGTCAGCGGGGCTTCTGCGCCATGGGACCGACGCCCAGATTGGCCCGGGCCGCCGTCCACTACTGGGAGGAACCGGCCATCGCCGGGAGCTACGGCGCCGGGGCGGTGTTTTTCTCCGGCTGCACCCTGGGCTGCACCTACTGCCAGAACGAGACCATCAGCCACGGCGGCTTTGGAAAGGACCTCTCCCCTGCCCAGCTGCGGGAGATCTTCCTGCGGCTCATCGACGAGGGCGTCCAGTGCATCGATCTGGTGACGCCGACTCATTTTCTCCCATCCATCATTCCGGCGCTGACGCCCAAGCTGCCGGTGCCGGTGGTCTACAACTGCGGCGGCTACGAGTCGGTGGAGACGCTGCGGGAGCTGGAGGGCCTGATCGATGTGTATCTTCCGGATTTCAAGTATGCCGACGCGGAATTGGCCGCCCGGCTCTCCAGCGCGCCGGATTACCCGGCGGTGGCCGAAGCGGCCATCGCGGAGATGTTCCGCCAGACCGGCCCGGCGCGGCTGGAGGACGGCATCCTCACCCGGGGCGTTTTGGTGCGGCACCTGATTTTGCCCGGGGAGATCGACAACTCCCTGGGGGTGCTGGACGCCGTTTCCCGCCGGTTCCATCCCGGCGACATCCTCTTCAGCCTGATGGCCCAGTACACGCCCATGCCAGGCGCCCAGGGCGACCTGGCCCGGCCCATCACCCGGGAAGAGTATGACGCCGTTTTGAGCTACCTCTGGCTCTGCGGCATCCAGGACGGCTATACCCAGGATTTTCAGGCGGCGTCGGCGGAGTACATCCCAGATTGGGATTTAACTGGCCTGTAAAATCTTCAAAAATTCCAAACAAATGTTTGCAAATTGGCGAAACCTGTGGTATACTCCAAGCAGGAGGGGATCCCTATGGCCAGAACCAGCGACAAACAGGAGAAGATTCTGGAGTTCCTCAATCGATATATTGAAGAAAACGGCTATCCCCCGGCGGTGCGGGAGATCTGCGCCGCGGTGGGCCTCAAATCCACGGCCACGGTGTCTTACCACCTGGGCGAGCTGAAGCGCCAGGGCCGGATTCAGACCGAGAGCGGCAAGAGCCGCACCATTTCCCTGGCTTCGCCGCCGCCCCGGGGCAATCAAATTCCCATCGTCGGCCTGGTGACGGCCGGCCTGCCGATTTTGGCCCAGGAGAATTGGGAGGGTACCATCCCCTGGGAGGGCGAGCCCAACTGCTTTGCCCTGCGGGTCCGGGGCGATTCCATGGTGGGCGCCGGGATTTTGAGCGGCGACCTGGTGGTGGTGCGTCCCCAGTCCGACGCCGTCAATGGCGAGATCGTCGTGGCGCTGCTGGGCGATGAGGCCACGGTCAAGCGCTTCCACCGGGACGACAGCGGCGTCTGGCTGCTGCCGGAAAATCCGGCGTACCAGCCCATTGACGGACGGGAAGCCCAGATTCTGGGCAAGGTGAAGGCGCTGTACCGCGAATATTGATTCAATCGCAAGACCCCTCGGCCATGGAAGGCCGAGGGGTCTTGTCAGCGTGTCGAAAAACCTCCGGAAGCAGAAAACAAGCCTCGCAGAGTTTCGCCGCCGCAGCGGCGAAATAAAATTAAATCGCGATTTCCGGGGACATGCGCATCGGAAATCGCACTTTACACCCCAAAAGGTTCGACAGCTTTTCGAAGAAAACCGAAAACCTTTTGGGGTGCAGTCCCCTTTGTCAAAAAAGCGTAGCTTTTTTGACAGTCTGGCAAGACCCCTCGGCCATGGAAGGCCGAGGGGTCTTGTGTATGCGGCAGGGTCAGCCCAGCAGATGGCTGGCGCCGAAGGAGATCAGCGTCATAATCAGGCCAGCGGCCACGACGCCCAGGGAAATGGCCGGGAAGGCGTATTTTAGGCGCATATCCAGCATGGACGCCACCAGCGCGCCGGTCCAGGCGCCGGTGCCGGGCAGCGGAATGGCCACCAGGATGAAAAGCCCCAGCCAGGCGTATTTCCGCACCGCTTCGCCCTTGCGGAAGGCGCGGCGCTCCAGCTTTTCAATGAGCCGGCGGACACGGCCCCGCTTTTTGAGCCACTGGAAGATGGGCCGGGTGAAGAGAATGAGAAACGGCACCGGCACCAAATTCCCCACCACGGCGATGGCCAGGGCTGCCAGGGGCGTCAGCCCGCCCGCCACGCCGAAGGGAATGGCGCCCCGCAGCTCCAACACGGGCACCATGGAGATTAAAAACGTGAAAACCGCTGTGTGAAGGATTGTCAAAGCGTGGCCCTCCTGGGAAAAAGAGTTCACCGGCCTGGGGCAAGGTGCTTAACTAATTGTAACGAATCCAGCGCACGATGACAAGAGATTTTTTGGCGCGGACGTTTCTCGACAGAAAATGGGTAAAATTTGTATATTATGCACAAAATCGATGCGAAGAGGCTACGCATTTTTGCAAACCTGCTGATTGACTTTTGCCGGGGAAAAAGGTAGACTATTTCCAACGCAATTTACTTTAGTACCTTGCTAGACAAAAGGAAGGAGCGGTGGAAATGGCGAAGCGGTATTGGTGCAATCCCTCCATGTCCACCGGTGCTTCTGCGGCATCGGCGGCTTCTGCTGCCCAGATGCGCGCTGCCCATGTGTGCTTTGCCGACGCTGCCGCTCTGGCAGTGTCTTTTTTGTTCCTGCACAGCCTGTGGGTACGAATTATTCTGCCGCTTTTGGCAAAGGCGTGATCTGCACCTGCTGCAATCGTGGCGGGGTGATCAGATACCGGCTTTGCCGCTCCGGCAGAGCCGATTTTTTCTATGTATTTTGAGCCGCAAGGCTGAAAATAGAAATATCGAGAAAACGAGGTAATGAAAATGAAAAAAATGACCAAGCTCCTGTGCCTGGTTCTGTGCCTGGCTATGCTCTTCAGCCTGGCCGCCTGCGCCTCCAACGAGCAGACCACCTCCGAGGACACCAGCGCCGACACCAGCGCCGACACCAGCACCGATGCTGCCGACGACAGCGCCGCCGCTGATGACAGCGCCGACGCCGGCACCGACGGCGACAAGACCGTCTACCTGGGCCTGATCGGCCCCATGACCGGTGACTACGCCAACTACGGCACCTCCACCCGCGACGGCGCCCAGATCGCCGTGGACGAGATCAACGAGGCCGGCGGCGTCAACGGTTACACCTTCGTTCTGGACGCCCAGGACTCCCAGGGCGACCCCGACAGCGCCGTTTCCGCTTACGGCAAGCTGATGGACAGCGGCATGGACGTGTCCCTGGGCTGCGTCCTCTCCGGTGAGGCCCAGAGCGTCATCACCGCCGCCGTGGAGGACGGCATCCTGATCGTCACGCCCACCTCCTCAGCCGTAGCCTGCATCCAGGGCAACCCCAACGCCTTCCGCGTTTGCTTCAATGACGCCGCGCAGGGTACCGCTGCCGCCGACTATATCGCCGACAACAACCTGGGCACCAAGATCGCCGTGTTCTACCAGTCCGACATCGACTATTCCGCCGGCCTCTATGAGACCTTCCAGACCGAAGCCGCCGCCCGCGGCCTGGAGATTGTCGAGGAGCAGACCTTCACCGCCGGCTCCGCCACCGACTTCTCCACCCAGATCAACGCCATCCGCGACTCCGGCTGCGACGTGGTGTTCCTGCCCATCTATGCCGCCGAGGCCTCTACCTTCCTGACCCAGGCCCAGGGCAAGCTGGACGACGTCCTCTACTTCGGCGTGGACGGCCTGGACGGCATCCAGACCAAGGTCTCCGATACTAGCCTGATCGAGGGCCTGATGATGCTGACTCCCTTCGCCGCTGACGCCCAGGACGAAGCTACGCAGAGCTTTGTGGAAAAGTATCTGCCCATCCATGACAACATTGCCCCCGACCAGTTTGCCGCCGACGGCTACGACGCCGTGTACATCGTCAAGGCTGCCATGGAGCAGTGCGGCAAGACTCCCGAGGATGCCGACTTCAACGAGGCCATGGTCGCTGCCATGTACGAGATCACCGTCGAGGGCCTGACCGGTACCATGACCTGGGATGAGAACAACGAGCCCAACAAGCCTGCCAAGGCCATGGTCTTCGAGGACGGCGTGGCAAAGCTCTTTGCCGAGTAAGCTTTACAAAGCTGTATCCAGCAGCCATCTGCCAGACGGTCAGGGCCGTCTGGCAGATGGCCTGCTCTCGCAAGACGGCAGAACAGTGCCGCCAGGGCGTCGTCTTAGCGGCGCTTTTGTGCCGTCTTATTCCCCCGCATCATTGCAACGATCCAAGGAGAAAGAAAAGGAGAAAGAAAAGGAGAAAGCCCTATGGTTAAATTGATTCAAACGCTCATCAGCGGTTTGAGCCTGGGCAGCATCTACGCGTTGATCGCCCTGGGCTATACCATGGTCTACGGCATCGCCAAAATGCTCAACTTCGCCCACGGCGACATCATCATGGTGGGCGCCTATGCGGTCATCACTTCCGTTCTCACGCTGAATCTGCCGCCGGCGGTGGCGATCCTGGTGAGCATTCTGGTGTGCGTGGTGCTGGGCGTCACCATTGAGTTTCTGGCCTACCGGCCGCTGCGCCAGGCGCCGCCCCTCTCGGTGCTGATCACGGCCATCGGCGTCAGCTACCTGCTGCAAAACCTGGCCCTGCTGATCTTCGGCTCCGAGCAGAAGGCCACCCCCACCATCTTCAAGCTGCCCACCATTGAGCTGGGCGGCGTGTACATCGATGGCATCACCCTCATCACGCTGGTGGTCACGGCCATCATTATGATCTGCCTGACGCTCTTCATCGGCAAGACCCGCATGGGCAAGGCCATGCGCGCCGTCTCCGAGGACAAGGGCGCTGCGGAGCTGATGGGCATCAGCGTCAACCGTACCATCACCATCACCTTCGCCATCGGCTCCGCGCTGGCCGCCGTGGCCGCGCTGTTCTACGGGATGTCCTACATCTATATCCGTCCCACCACCGGCTCCATGCCCGGCATCAAGGCCTTTACCGCCGCCGTCTTCGGCGGCATCGGCTCCATCCCCGGCGCTATGCTGGGCGGTATCTTGATGGGCATCATCGAGCAGCTGTCCAAAACCTATATCTCCACCCTCTGGTCCGACGCCATTGTCTTCGGCGTGCTGGTGCTGGTGCTGGTGGTGAAGCCCACGGGCCTTCTGGGCAAAAAGATCAGTGAGAAGGTGTGATGAAGATGAAGAAAAACGAAACCGTGCACTCGCCGCTGCTGCGGCCTAAGCGTCGTGGCCTCTCCGGCAACGCCGTCACCCTGCTCATGGTGGTTGTCATCTACGCGGTGGTCTGCTACCTCCTTTACTCCGGCAACGCCAGCCGCCAGATGAGCAATATGCTCGTATCCATCTCCTGCTACATCGTCTTGGCCGTGTCCCTCAACCTGGTGGTCGGCCTGCTGGGCGAGCTGTCCCTGGGCCACGCAGGCTTTATGTCCGTGGGCCTCTTCACCGGCTGCCTGGTCTCCCTGGCCACGGTGGACGTACTGCCGCTGCCGGTCCGGATGCCCCTTTCCATGATTATCGGCGGCCTCAGCGCCGCGGTGGTGGGCTTTATCGTCGGTCTGCCGGCCCTGCGCCTCAAGGGCGACTATCTGGCTATCGTCACCCTGGGCTGCGGCGAGATCATCAAAACCGTCATCACCAACCTGGACGTCACCGGCGGCGCCAAGGGCCTCAATACCACACCCATCTATGGCAACGCCAAGACGCTCCTCCCCTACGGCATTGTGCTGGTGTTCCTGGTCATCATCGTGATGATGAACCTCAAGAACTCCCGCCACGGCCGCGCCATCATGGCCATCCGCGACAACCGCATCGCCGCCGAATCCAACGGCGTGGACGTCACCTACTATAAGCTGATGGTCTTCATCCTGGCCGCCTTCTTCGCCGGTATGGCCGGTACCCTCTACGGCCACAGCCTCTCCAACAACAAGGCCGCCACCTTCGACTACAATATGTCCATCGAAATCCTGGTTCTGGTGGTTCTGGGCGGCATGGGCTCGATCCGCGGCTCCATCATCGCGACGATCATCCTCCGGGCGCTGCCCGAAGTACTGCGGGTGGACTGGGTCAGCGATTACCGGATGCTGGCCTACTCCGTGCTGCTGATTCTCATCATGCTCCTGAACGCCTCGCCCAAGTTTGCCGAACTCAAGGGCCGGTGGTCCATCGGCAATCTCATCTATGTCCTGGGCAACCAGAAAAAGAAAAAGGAGGC
Organism: Candidatus Avoscillospira avicola; assembly: GCA_018712245.1. GTDB lineage: Bacteria > Bacillota > Clostridia > Oscillospirales > Oscillospiraceae > Avoscillospira > Avoscillospira avicola. Next base: position 31,261 of record DVHE01000013.1, read on the forward strand.
CGCCAGCCGTGATTGATCTCAAGCAGCCTGCCAAGCGCATTCCCGATTCGCCCCTGGTCCCCTACCCCAGCCGGTCCCTGGTGCCGGAGCGGGATATCGACACCATGCCCGTGCTGGAGGCGCAGCACCTGGGCATCGACTTCGGCGGCCTCACCGCCGTGGACGACTTCACCATCACCGTCGGCGCCACGGAGATCGCCGGCCTCATCGGCCCCAACGGCGCCGGCAAGACCACGGTCTTCAACCTGCTGACCAATGTCTATCAGCCCACCCGGGGCAACATCATGGTCAACGGCTTCTCCACCGTGGGGAAGTCCACCCACCAGGTCAGCCGCATGGGTATCGCCCGAACCTTCCAGAACATCCGGCTTTATAACAACCTGTCGGTCATTGACAACGTCAAAGTCGGTATGCACAATATGATGCACGAGAACCTCTTCTCCGCCATCACCCACGGCTTCGGCTACCGCAAGGCGGAGCGCCAGGCCACCGAGACGTCCCTGGAGCTGCTGGACTTCTTCGGCCTGGCTGATCTGGCTACTGCCCCCGCCGGCAGCCTCCCCTACGGCGCCCAGCGCCGTCTGGAGATCGTCCGGGCGCTGGCCTCCAGCCCGCGGATTTTGCTGCTGGACGAGCCCGCCGCCGGCATGAACCCCTCCGAGACCCAGGAGCTGATGGAGAATATCCGCCGCATCCGCGACACCTTCCACATCGCCATCATGCTCATCGAGCACGACATGAGCCTGGTCATGGGCATCTGCGAGGGCATCTGCGTCCTCAACTACGGCAAGGTCATCGCCAAGGGCACCCCCGACGACATCAAGTCCAACCCCGTGGTCATCGAAGCGTATCTCGGCAAGAAGGGAGGCAAGGGCGATGCTGAAGGTTAATCATATCAACGTCTATTACGGCAAGATTCACGCCCTGAAGGATGTCTCCTTCGAGGTCCAGGACGGCGAGGTGGTGGCGCTGATCGGCGCCAACGGCGCCGGCAAGTCCACCACGCTGAAGACCATCTCGGGGATGCAGCGCACCCGCACCGGTTCCATCGAGTTCCTGGGCGAGAACATCACCCACACCGAGAGCCACAAGCTGATCTATAAGGGCCTGGCCCACGTACCCGAGGGACGGCGGATCTTCCTCCAGATGACGGTGCTTGAAAACCTGGAGATGGGCGCTTATATTCATAAGAACCCCACCAAGGCCGAGCTGGACGATATCTTTGATCGCTTCCCCCGGCTGCTGGAGCGGAAGAATCAGATCGCCGGAACCCTCTCCGGCGGCGAGCAGCAAATGCTGGCCATGGGCCGCGCCCTCATCAGCCACCCCAAGCTCCTGATGCTGGACGAGCCCTCCATGGGTCTGGCGCCGATCCTGGTGGAGCAGATCTTCGACATCATCCGGGAGCTGCACAAGGCCGGCACGACCATTTTGCTGGTGGAGCAGAACGCCGAAATGGCCCTGCGCATCGCGGACCGGGCCTACGTCCTGGAGTCCGGCGCCATCAAGCTCTCCGGCACCGGCAAGGAGCTGGCCGCCTCCGACGCCATCAAAAAAGCCTACCTCGGCGGCTAAAAGCGGAGCAAAAAAGCCCGCCGCAGAACGTTCCGATTCTGCGGCGGGCTTTTTGATTCCGCCGGCGGGCTGGCGGGGAGGTTAGCGCGTTTGCCGCTGATGCGCTGTAGGGGCCGATGGTCCGGGTTGCCGCTAAGCCTTCCCGGCCCGCGTTGCGGCCCGCCAAGGCAAGCGGCTGATAGCCGCCCCTACGGTGGGGATGGGTGGCCCGGCAGGGCGTAGGGGCCGATGCCCACATCGGCCCGTGCTGCGTCAGCGGCCTCTCGTGGCGGGTGCAGTGGTTGCGGAAGGCCGTTTCTACCGCTGCACCCCAAGCCTCCCCTCCAGGGGAGGCTTGGGCTTCGGTGGTAGTGCTCAGGCGCCGCAACCAGGCGGACGCGCGATGCGCGCCCCTACGGCGGGATCGCGACCCCGCTGCGTTCGGCGAAAGCGCTCCGGCAGTGGGGCCATGCGGGCGGGAAAGTAGATTGGTGCGTTTCTGCAAGCGCCTCTGCTTGGGCGCGGCGGTCAACCGCCTTCGGCGGGCGCGAGCAGGTCTTCGTAGGTGACGCCCAGGGCGTCGCGGATGGCCCGGAGCTGGGTGGCCTGGATATGCTGGGCGCCCCGCTCGATTTTGACGAGGCACTCCCGCGTCATGGGAACGCCCTCCAGCTGTAAAAGCCGTACCAGCTCCGTTTGGCCCATGTGCTTCTCCAGCCGCAGCCGACGGATATTCGCTCCTATGCAGATGGCGTCCTGCTTGATCTTCTGTTCCTCCATGGCAGCCTCATTCCGGACTGGTTTCAGTCCTTTGATAAAAATGGTTCGCCGGCCGGCGGCGGCGCCCACCGGCGCTTTTTTTCTATTAAATGCCCTTACCCTGCTGTGTCAAACTGGCTGTTGTAGAGCGTGGCGTAGAACCCGCCTTTTTGCAGCAGGCTCTGGTGGTTGCCCTGCTCGACGATCTTGCCGTCGCGCATCACCAAGATCACGTCGGCCTCCCGGATGGTGGAGAGCCGGTGGGCCACGATGAAGCTGGTACGGCCTTCCATCATGGTGGCGAAGGCCTTTTGAATCTTCACCTCGGTGCGGGTGTCGATGGAGGAGGTGGCCTCGTCGAGAATCAGCATTGGCGGCAGACACAGCATCACACGGGCGATGCACAGAAGCTGCTTTTGCCCCTGGCTCAGATTGCCGCCGTCCTCGGCGATGACGGTGTCGTACCCCTGGGGCAGACGGCGAATGAAGCTGTGGGCGTGGGCGGCCCGGGCGGCGGCGACGATCTCTTCGTCGCTGGCCGAGGGCTTGCCGTAGGCGATGTTCTCCCGGATGGTGCCGGTCCGGAGCCAGGTGTCCTGGAGAACCATGCCGTAGCTCCGGCGGAGCGACGCCCGGGTGACGGTGCGGATGTCCCGCCCCGCCGCGGCGATGGACCCGGCGTCCACGTCGTAAAACCGCAGCAGCAGATTGATGAGCGTCGTCTTGCCGCAGCCGGTGGGGCCGACGATGGCGATGCGCTGGCCGGGGGCGACGTCCAGATTGAAGTTCTCGATCAGGGGCCGCTCCGGCGTGTAGGAGAAGGCCACATGGCTGAGGGAAACGCGGCCGTCAGGCTGGAGTTCTGCCGCGTCGGGGGCGTCCGGCGCCTGGTCCGGCTCGTCCAGCAGGTCGAACACCCGCTGGATGCAGGCCATGGCGTTTTGCAGCTCCGTCACCACGCCGGAAATCTCGTTGAAGGGCTTGGCGTACTGGTTGGCGTAGCTCAAAAACACGCTCAGCTGTCCCACGGTGATGCCGCCGCCCATGGCCAGCAGCGCGCCGGTCAGCCCTACCGCGGCATAGACCACGCTGTTGACGAACCGCGTCACCGGATTGGTGAGGCTGGAGAAGAACACCGCTTTGATCGAGGCGTCCCGCAGGCGGTCATTGACGTCGTCGAAGGCCCGGAGGCTTTCTGCCTCGTGGCCGAAGGCCTGCACCACCCGCTGGCCCTGGATTTGCTCCTCCACCAGAGCGGTCTGCTGGCCGCGGATGGCGGTTTGATCCCGGAAGTAGCGGTAAGTGCGGCGGGTGATAAACCCGGCGGCAAAGAGACTCAGAGGCGTGAGAAGCACCACCACCGCGGTGACGCCCAGGTGGAGGACGGCCATCAGGATCAGCGTTCCGGCGATGGTCAAAACGCCGGAGAAGAATTGGGTGAAGCCCAGCAGCAGGCCGTCGGAGAAGGTGTCCACGTCGGCGATCATCCGGCTGACCAGGTCGCCGGAGGGATGGGCGTCCAGGTACGAGAGGGGCAGATGCTGGAGCTTCTCCATGGCCTTGCGCCGGAGGTCCTGGGAGACCCGGAAGGCGATGCGGTTGTTGCAGGCTGCCAGCACCCACTGGGCCGCGGCGGTGATGGCCGTGGAGACGGCGATGGCCAGGGCCACCCGGGCCACGATGGCAAAGTCCACCCGGTGGAGGCCGATCATGGCGTCGATGGCGTCGCCGCAGAGGATGGGCACCAGGAGCTGGGCCGCGACGCTGACGGCGGCGCAGACCAGGCTGGCCGCCACAAAGAACCAGTAGGGGCGCACCAGGCGCAGCACCCGCCGCACCAGGACCGGCTGGAAGGACTGTTTCCGGTTGCTCATTGGGCGGCGCCCCCTTTCTCAAACTGGCTTTCATAGATTTCCCGGTAGACCGGGCAGGTCTCCAGCAGCCCCTGATGGGTGCCGTGGCCCACCAGACGGCCGTCGTCCAGCACCAGGATTTGGTCGGCGTGGCGCAGGGACGAGGTCCGCTGGGAGACGATGAACACCGTGGGCTTCCAGGGCAGTGCCCGGAGGGATTTGCGCAGGGCGGCGTCGGTGGCGAAGTCCAGGGCGCTGGCGCTGTCGTCCAGGATCAGCACCTGGGGCTGCCCCACCAGGGCTCTGGCGATGGTCAGCCGCTGACGCTGGCCGCCGGAGAAGTTGCGTCCCCCCTGCTCCACCGGCTCGTCGAGACCCAGGGGCTTTTGCCGGACGAACTCCGCGGCCTGGGCGGCCTCCAGCGCGGCCCAGAGGGTGGCATCGTCGGCGTCGGCATTGCCCCAGAGCAGGTTGGAGCGGATGGTGCCGGAGAAGAGCTGGGCCTTTTGCAGCACGATGGCCACGGCCCGGTGGAGGTCCTCCCGGCTCCACTGGTCGATGGGGCGGCCCAGAAGCGTCACATGGCCGGCGGTGGCGTCGTAAAACCGGGGAATCAGGTGGACCAGGCTGCTCTTGCCGCTGCCGGTGCCGCCGATGACGCCCACAGTCTCGCCGGGCCGGGCGGCAAAGGTGATGCCGCTGAGGCTCTCGTCTCCCGCGCCGGCGTAGGTGAGGCCCACCTGGTCGAAGGCCACGGCGGCGTCGGCGGTCTCCGGGCCGGTCTCCGCCGGGTAGGCCATGGAGACCGGCGTATGCAGCACCGTCGTCACCCGGCTCAGACTGGCCAGGGCCCGGCTGATGAGAATGACGGTGTTGGCCAGCTTCACCAGCTCCACCAGGATCTGGCTCATGTAGTTGACCAGGGCCACGACATCGCCGCTGAGGAGCATGCCGCCCTCCACCTGCCGGGCGCCCAGGGTGAGGATGGCGATGATGGCCAGGTTGACCACCACATAGGTCAGGGGGTTCATCAGCGCGGAAATGCGGCCCACGAAGAGCTGCATCCTGGTCAGGGCGTGGTGGAAGGCTTCAAAGCGGGCCGTCTCCTCCTGCTCCCGGGCAAAGGCCCGGACCACCCGGACGCCGGAGAGATTTTCACGGGTGGCGCCCAGCACCCGGTCCAGCCCGGTCTGCACCCGCCGGTAGAGGGGCGCGGTGATGGCCATCAGCCCGAAGACGATGACAAACAGCACCGGAATGGCCAGGAGGAACACTGTCGCAACGGTGCGGTTCAGGGAGAAGGCCATGATGGCCGCGCCGAAGACGATGAACGGGCTGCGGAGAAAGAGCCGCAGAAACATATTGATACCGTTTTGTACCTGGTTGATGTCGCTGGTCATTCGGGTGATGAGCGTGGAGCCGCCGATGGTATCCACCTCCGAAAAGCCCAGGGACTGGATGTGGGCGAAGAGCGCCCGGCGCAGGCTGGAGGCGCAGCTGACCGAGGCCCTGGCGGCAAAGTACTGGGCCACCACGCTGCACCCGAGACCCACCAGGGCCAACATGACCAGGATGCCGCAGCGGCTGAGAATGTAGCCGGTATCCTGGTTGCGGATGCCGGTGTCAATGAGGTCGGCCACCACCAGCGGCACAAAAAGGTCGAAGAGGGCCTCGAGCATTTTGAACAGCGGCGCCAAAACGCTCACCAGCCGGTAGCCCTTCAGGTGGCGGAGTAAGTCGTGCAAGGCAATTTCCCCTCTCTCCCCGCGGCCCGGGCCGCGGTTTTTTTCTTAGTCTTTAGCATACCACAAATAAATGGATAGTAAAAATATATATTTTATCGTATAATCATATGGAACAAATATGATTTAGGGAGGGCCTGAAAGTGGAACTGCGGCAGCTTCGGTATTTTGTGGCAGTGGTGGAGGAGGGCACCGTGACCGGAGCGGCCCGGCGGCTGCGCCTGTCTCAGCCGCCGCTGACCATGCAGCTGCACAGCCTGGAGGAGGAGCTGGGCTGTGCGCTCTTTGAGCGGGAGGGGCGGCGGCTGCGGCTGACGGAGGCGGGCCGGGCCTTTTACCAGCGGGCCAAGACCATCCTGGGGCTGTGCGGCGCGGCGGCGGCGGAGATGGCCGACCACAGTGCCGGGCGCATGGGGACGCTGCGGCTGGGGGCCATCTCTTCGGTCCACGGCGCGATGCTGCTCCGGTGGCTGGAGGCCTACGCCCGGCGCTACCCTGAGGTGCGGCTGGACCTCCACAACGCCGACACCTACCAGCAGCTGGAGCTGATTCGCACCGGGCAGATCGACGTGGCGCTGGTGCGCACGCCTTTCTCCGCCCCGGAGCTGGCTCAGCTCCAGCTGGCGGCGGAGCGGATGCTGGCCGTGGCTCTGCCGGGGCAGCTGCCGCCGGCTGTGCCGCTGGAGGCGCTGGCAAAGCGGCGGCTTTTGATCTACCGCCGCTGGGAGCAAGTGCTGCGGATGCAGTTTGAGGCGGCGGGGCTGGAGATGCGCGTCCACTGCCGCAGTGACGACGCCCAGACTACCCTTGCCCTGGCGGCCTGTGGGCTGGGGACGGGCATCGTCCCGGCCTCTGCCCTGCCGGACCCGGCGGCCCAGGGGCTGGAGGCCCGGGTCATCGACGCGCCCCAGCTGTCCACGGAAATTGTGGCGGTCTGCCGGGATCCGCGGACGCTGCCCCAGGCGGCCAGGCGCTTCTGGGCGCTGCTGGAGGAACAGCGGTGATGCAACAGGTGTTCGGACGCGCGATGCGCATTCCTACGGCGGAAATATGCTGCCGCAGGTGCTCCAACAACGCGGTTGGGTGGGCGGCAGATAGCCGCCCGCCAGATCGCGATTTCTGAGCGCAGGCGTCACCGCACTGAGGTACGTTTTCCCTGTAGGGGCGGCCTATATGGCCGCCCGAAAGAGGCTGCAATCCCGCATTGTACCCGGGCTCTGGGCGGATATACAATCAGCTCCTACGGCGCGTGCGGAGACAGCGGCCTTATGCGACAAACGCCGCTGCCGCAAAGGTCGCGCCCTGGTTTCGGGCGACTGATAGTCGCCCCTACGATAAAATTCCAGCCGGGTCCGTAGGGGCGGCTATCAGCCGCCCGCCAGGCCGCTATTTCCAAGCGCTGGCGGTGATGAGACCCACCTGCGGTGGGTTCGGGCCGATGTGGGCATCGGCCCCTACGAATGCGCAAAACACCCGCCAAAGCCTCCCCTAACGCCCGCAGGGCTTTAGGGGAGGTGGCAGGCCGCAGGCCTGACGGAGGGGTTGCAATCCCCCAGTCAGCCTTGCGGCTGACAGCTCCGGGTTGCCACTAAGCCTTCCCGGCCTGCGTTGCGGTCCGGCAAGGCAAGTGGCTGCCCAACCGCTGCGGTCGCTGCATCTGCCGCTGGCAGCGCTCCCTTGCGGGCCCTTTACACAAGGGGGCCTTGGATGCGGCAGTATTACCGGCCTTCTGCAACGACTGTACCCTCCAAGAAAGGCCGCTGCTGTGTGCCCAGAATGCCGGCTTGCGGCAGACAAAGGACCCGCCGCAGAATTTTTCCTGATTCTGCGGCGGGTCCCAATGTTGATACTCAGCGGAAGATGTTCTCGTGGCGGCTGGGGCCGGTGGAGACGGTGCGGATCGGCACGCCGATCTCCTGCTCCAGGAAGAGGACGTAGTCCTGGGCTTCCTTGGGGAGCTTGTTCCAGTCGGTAATGCCGCGGACGTCGCACTTCCAGCCGGGAAGCGTGGTGTAGACCGGCTTGGCCTTGTTCAGCAGCGGCGTCACCGGGAAGTCCCGGGTGACTTGACCGTCGATCTCATAGCCGGTGCAGACCTTGATCTCGTCCAGGTAGCCCAGCACGTCCAGACAGGTCAGAGCCACATCGGTGGCACCCTGGACGCGGCAGCCGTAGCGGGTGGCCACGGCGTCGAACCAGCCCACATCCCGGGGACGGCCCGTGGTAGCGCCGAACTCGCCCTTGTCACCGCCGCGGCGGCGCAGCTCGTCGGCCTCGTCGCCGTCCAGCCGCACCACAAAGGCGCCCGCGCCCACGGCGCTGGAGTAGGCCTTGGTGACGGCGGTGATCCGCTCCACAGCCGTGGGCGGCACGCCCACGCCCACGCAGCCGAAGCCAGCCAGGGTGTGGGAAGAGGTGGTGAAGGGATAAATGCCGAAGTCGGGGTCGCGCATGGAGCCCAGCTGGCCCTCCAGCAGGATGGTCTTGCCCTCCTTCAGGGCGTTGGTGACAAAGCGCTGGGTGTCGGCCATATAAGGCGCGATCTGCTCCCGCCACTCCATCAGCTGCCGGAAGAGCTCGTCCACTTTCAGCTCCGGCTTGTGGTAGAGGTGGGTGAAGAGGACGTTCTTCAGCGTGCAGATCTTCTCCAGCCGCTCTTTGAGCAGTGCTTCGTCGAACAGCTCGTTGAGCTGGATGCCGATCTTGGCGTACTTATCGGAATAGAAGGGGGCGATGCCGGAGCGGGTGGAGCCAAAGGCGCGGCCCGCCAGGCGCTCTTCCTCGTAGGTATCTTGCAGGACGTGATAGGGCATCAGGAGCTGCACCCGGTCCGAAACCAGAATCTTCGGGGTGGGGACGCCGCCGTCCTTCAGAGACTGGAGTTCCTTGAGGAAGGAGGGGACGTGGAATGCCACGCCGTTGCCGATGATATTGGTGATATGGGGGTAGCAAACGCCAGAGGGCAGCAGATGGAGCGCGAAGCGCCCGTAGTCGTTGATGATGGTGTGTCCCGCGTTGGCGCCGCCCTGGAACCGGACGACGATGTCGGAATGCTCCGCCATCATATCAGTGATCTTGCCCTTGCCCTCGTCGCCCCAGTTGGCGCCGATGATTGCCTGTACCATAATTGGCCTCCTTGTCGTGCGCATAATTTTTCTTTTATCATTATAACGCAAAAGCTGACGGGATACAAGGCCCGGCGGCAGGATTCTCCCGCCAGGCGCCGCGAAAAGGGGCCCGTTGCAAAAACAAAAAATACCAAATTGCAAAAAACAGACTGGGTAGCCCCAAAAGGGTTGCCCAGTCTGCCTTTTTGCGTTAAGGTTAATTTGTGAGCAAAAACCATACGCAAGACCAGTGTACCGTATATGAGCGGAATGGTCAACTGGTAATTGCACTTCAAACAGAAATGATGATAC